>CAMLLO010000001.1 GCA_946480915.1 uncultured Sphingobacteriaceae bacterium
AGCTAAGGGTTGGGATTCAAACCGGGCAATGGTGCTTATGAAATCTTCCGATTTGATCAACTGGACCTCAAGCGTGGTCAATATCCAAAATAAATATCCGGGCCAGGAGAACTTGAAACGTGTTTGGGCTCCTCAAACTATTTATGATGCTCAGGCAGGAAAGTACATGGTTTATTTTTCACTGAAACATGGTACAGATCCCGACAAAATCTATTATGCTTATGCTAACGCAGATTTTACCGATCTGGAAACAGCGCCCAAACAGCTTTTTTTTAGTCCCACAAACTCAGCCTGTATAGATGGAGATATTATTTCAAAGGATGGAAAATATTACTTGTTTTTTAAGGGAGAAAGCGGGGCTCCGGGAATTAAAATTGCAGTTTCTGAGAAGCTAACCGAAGGTTATGTTTTACGGGATGAACATGTTCAGCAAACAAAAGATCCGGTAGAGGGTGCTGGCGTATTTAAGCTGAACAATGGTGAAGGTTATATCCTGATGTATGATGTGTATATGCATGGCAGGTATCAGTTTACCAAAACAACAGATCTTCAAACCTTTAGAGTGATTGATAACGAGGTAAGCATGAATTTCCATCCACGCCATGGAACTATTATGCCAATCACCGCAAAAGAAGCACAAGCATTAGTAAGCAAATGGATGCCGGCTGATGAGGTCATATTATCTGTTAAAGCGAAGGGATTGAAGTCGATAAATATTTCATTAGACAGCGCAGAAAAAAAGCTTTATTTGCCTGTTAAACCAGGGACCAATCTGAAAGTTTTTAAACCGGAGTTCTTAGTATTTCCAGGAATAAAAGTCACTCCTCCATCTGCCATGAACTTTGCATCTGGCCCGGTTAAATATACTGTTGAAATTCATGGACAGAAACCAGTAGATTACCAACTTATAACCAAAGAATACCATAATCCCGTTTTAGACGGTTACTATGCCGACCCTGATATTTTGTATTCTGAAAAAACGGGTAAGTTTTATATTTATCCTACCAGCGACGGCTTTAACAATTGGAGCGGTACCTATTTCAAAACGTTCTCCTCTCCTGATCTTGTAAACTGGAAAGATGAAGGCGTGATTCTTGATCTTGCAAAAGATGTAAGCTGGGCAAAAAAGAACGCCTGGGCACCCTGCATTATCGAAAAAAAGATCGGCGGTCAGTATAAATATTTTTATTATTTCTGCGCGGCACAGAAAATTGGAGTTGCAGTAGCGGATAGTCCTACAGGGCCGTTTGTTGATTTGGGAAAACCATTGATCGATAAGCTACCTGAGGGGATAAGCCGTGGCCAGCAAATTGATCCCGACGTTTTTACTGATCCTAAAAGCGGTAAGAGTTATCTGTATTGGGGAAATGGATATATGGCCGGTGCAGAACTAAATGATGATATGGTATCAATAAAGCCTGGCACCACTAAAATAATTACACCTGATAAAAGCTTTCGCGAGGGAGCCTATGTTGTATATAGAAAGGGTGTTTATTATTTTATGTGGTCTGAAGACGACACCCGCAGTGAAAATTATAAAGTGCGGTATGGCACTTCAGATTCCCCGCTAGGGAAGATAACTATTCCGGAAAATAATCTGGTAATCGTCAAAGACAAAGATGCTGGCATTTACGGAACCGGCCATCATTCTGTCATCCAGATTCCAGGTAAAGATGAATGGTACCTGGTATATCATCGCTTCAATTATCCAAAGGGAATTACCATGGGAAGCGCGGCCGGATATAACCGCGAAGTTTGTATTGATAGAATGGAATTCAATAAAGATGGCAGTATTAAACAGGTAAAGCCAACCCATCAGGGCATTAAGCCTGTCAAGCTAAAAAGGTAAATTGTTATTTTAAAAATGAATCTAATTGCAAATTGATGAAACCTGCAGGAGCTTACCTCTCACAACCGAAATGAACAAGCTCGTGCAAGCTTCATAACTATTAAAATATATTAAATGAAAAATACATATCGTAAATCTATTGCCAGCTTGTTACTTGGACTTAGTTTCACAGTTTCAGCGATAGCACAAAATACACAAAATCTGGTGGTTCAAATAAATAAGCCAGTTACCGAGATACAGCCAACCATGTGGGGTATCTTCTTTGAAGACATCAACTTTTCTGCCGACGGTGGTTTATATGCAGAGCTGATTAAAAATAGATCCTTTGAGTTTTCTTCTCCTTTAATGGGATGGAAAGAAATCAAGAAAGGCGGATCGGGGAAAATTTTGATTAACAATCATGCTGCATCAAATTTGGCAAATCCGCGGTTTGCACGACTTACTATCGATGCTGAAAAAGGGAGCTATGGATTAGAAAATGAAGGCTTCCGGGGTATCGGCGTGCAAAAGGATAAACGGTATAATTTTTCAATCCTTGCCAGAAGCACCGAGCCAATAAAACTGCATTTAGAACTGCTTAATTCAAAAAATGAAAAGATAGGCGAGAGCGAAGCGATTGCTTTAACCAATAACGGGGGATGGAAAAAATATACCTTGTCTTTCAAGGCCGATGCGACAGAGCCCAAAGCAAAACTTCAGGTTTTGTTTGAAGGAAAGGGTGTTGTTGATGGTGATATGATTTCCCTTTTTCCCCAGGATACCTGGAAAAATCGCCCAGGGGGATTGAGAGCAGATTTGGTACAGATGCTGGCAGATTTAAAACCTGGCTTTATCCGGTTCCCGGGAGGCTGTATTGTGGAAGGGAAAGATCTTGAAAATCGTTATCAATGGAAAACAACCGTTGGCCCGGTTGAAGAGCGGAAATTGATAATGAATCGCTGGAATGTTGAATTTAAGGCTCCACGTAATGCCCCCGATTATTTTCAGTCTTATGGACTGGGCTTCTTTGAATATTTCCAATTGGCAGAAGATCTGAAAGCAGCGCCTCTTCCAATTTTAAATTGCGGAATGGCTTGCCAGTACAATACAGGGGAGGTTGCAGAAGATGTCGACCCTTATATTCAGGATGCCTTAGACCTGATCGAGTTTGCCAATGGCCCGGTGAATACCAAATGGGGCAAACTGCGTGCAGATATGGGACATCCCGCATCGTTTAATTTAAAACATCTTGGTGTTGGAAACGAGCAATGGGATGTTCAGTATATTGAACGCTATAAAGAATTTGATAAAGTTTTGAGGGCTAAACATCCTGAAATTAAACTGGTATCTGGTTCTGGTCCATCAGCCGACGGCGCACTTTTTAACTATGCCTGGAAAGAGCTTAAAACGCTTAAAACCGACCTCGTGGATGAACATTATTATAAAAATCCCGAATGGTTTTTTGCTAATGCCAGCAGATATGATAATTATGACCGTAAAGGACCCAAAGTGTTTGCAGGAGAGTATGCCGCACACAGCAAAGATGGTACAGATGCCGAATCAAGGAATACCTGGGTAAGCGCTCTGGCAGAAGCTTCATTTATGACCGGACTTGAACGCAATGCTGATGTGGTTCATATGGCGTCTTATGCCCCGTTGCTGGCTCATGTAGAAGCATGGCAGTGGCGTCCGGATCTTATTTGGTTTGATAATTTAAAAGCCGTTGCTACTCCTAATTATTATGTGCAAAAATTATTTTCTTCAAATAAAGGCACCCATGTTGTTCCGGTTTTAAGCAATGGGCAGATATTGGCCGGCAAGGATAGCGTATACTCAAGCGCAACGATTGACAGGAAAACGAATACACTTAATTTGAAAATAGTGAACACTTCCAATCTTGCTAAAATTTTCGATATAAACTTGGAAGGCGCTTCTGCAATTAAGGGCGGAGTTATACAGGTTTTAACCTCTGCAGATCCTCTGGCATATAATAGTCTTGATAAGCCGCAATTCATTATTCCTGTTTCTTCAGCGATAAAGAAGACAGGGGCGAGGATTCCTGTTGAAATAAGGCCTAAATCAGTTAATGTGATTAGTTTACCATATATCAATAAATAACCCGCAACTAGTTGGAACCGGAAAGAGATAATTTTGAATTTATAATGAAAAGAGCATTTTTGGTAATGTGCCTGATGGCATTAATGATAATACAGACGGCTGTTGCCGGGATTAAAAAATTAATTAATGAACCTGATTCTGTATACCTGTTTTCTTACGGGACTAGCAAAAATAATCACAAGAACGGTTTGCACTTTGCCTGGAGCCGGGATAAAGAGAAATGGTATTCTATAGGTAATGAATTTGGCTATCTGAAAAGCGACTATGGAACCTGGGGGGCTGAAAAGCGGATGTTAACTCCTTACCTGTTGCACGGCCCCGATGGCGTTTGGTATTGTATCTGGAGCTTGAATGAGAAGGATAATGTTTTTGCTCAGACAGCCTCAGTTGATTTAGTGGATTGGAGCAGGCAAAGCTATCCTGCGGTCAACAAGGGATCTAATCTTTTTCGCCCAGTCTTGCAGTATGATAGCAAGCAAGCATCTTACCTGATAACCTATGCTGATGGCAACAATAAATACTTCAGGGTCTCTACAAAGGATTTCAAAACCTATACTCCTGCCATTGAAATTCCTGCTGCGCAATACAATAACCCGAGTATAAGCATCAGCTTACCAGGCGGCAATGTAACTGGCCAAGCGCATAAAGTGGCATGGTCCCTGGTCGATAAACTTATTAAAACCTACCAGCTGAAGCAATATAAAAATACTTTGCATAGCGAGTCTACCAAACAAGACGCTGATCGCTTTAAAGATTTGAAGCCGGTAAACGCAAGTATCACGATTGAGCCCGAAAAAGCTAAGCCTATCAGCGATGTGTTGCTGGGAATATTTTTTGAAGATATCAATTACGCTGCTGATGGAGGTTTGTATGGCGAATTAGTTCAGAACAGGGACTTTGAATATGCGTTGAATGATAAAAGGGGCCGCGACAAGAACTGGAACAGCACGCATTCCTGGGCACTGAAAGGAGAAAATACAAGCTTTTTGATTGATAGCATTTCTCCGGTGCATATTAATAATGCACACTACGCTGTACTTGAGACCAAAGTACCCGGAGCATCTTTGCTAAACAGCGGTTTTGATGGAATAACATTGAAAAAAGGAGAGAAATATAATTTCTCCCTGTTCGCAAAAGCTTTAGGCGCAAAGGGAGGAAAATTACTTGTTCGCCTGGTAAATAAGAAAGATGAAGTATTGGCGCAGTCCACCGTGGATGTATCTTCAGGAGACTGGAAAAGTGTTAAAACTGTTCTGAGCGCCACGGCTGATGCTGCTGATGCTTCGCTGGAATTGCGGCCACTTTCTGCCGGTCGCCTGGCATTGGATATGATCTCTTTATTTCCGCAGAAAACCTTTAAGGGCCGGAACAATGGATTACGGGCAGATTTGGCACAGGCTGTAGCCGACATTCACCCGCGTTTCGTCCGGTTTCCGGGCGGCTGCGTGGCTCATGGAGATGGATTAGCGAACATTTACCGCTGGAAAAATTCAATCGGGCCTTTAGAGACTCGTAAACCTTTGCGTAACCTTTGGGGATATCATCAATCCACCGGATTGGGGTATTTTGAATATTTTCAGTTTTGCGAAGACATTGGTGCCGCACCTCTACCGGTGTTAGCTGCAGGCGTCCCTTGTCAGAATTCATCTGATGGCGGTGCAGGTCAGCAAGGTGGTATTCCAATGGAGGACATGGACGAATACGTGCAAGATGTTCTCGATTTGATAGAATGGGCCAATGGTGATGTGAAGACGAAATGGGGCAAGAAACGGGCGGAAGCGGGTCATCCTAAACCATTTAATCTGAAATATGTAGGTATTGGTAATGAAGATCTTATAACCGACATTTTTGAAGAGCGCTTTACCATGATCTTTAATGCCGTGAAAAAGAAATACCCGGAAATCACTGTGATCGGAACGGTGGGTCCTTTTTATGAGGGAACCGATTATGAAGAGGGATGGGAAATTGCCACAAAATTAAAGGTTCCGATGGTAGACGAGCACTATTATCAGAGTCCGGGGTGGTTTATCCACAACCAGGATTTTTACGATAAGTACGATCGTTCCAAATCAAAAGTTTATCTGGGTGAGTATGCCGCCAGCGTTCCGCGGGGGGTAACCAATCATGAAACAGCTTTGTCTGAGGCCTTATACCTTACATCTTTAGAAAGGAACGGTGATGTCGTAAGCATGGCCTCTTATGCTCCTCTACTTGCAAAAGAAGGCCACACGCAATGGAATCCAGATCTTATCTATTTCAACAATACAGACATAAAACCGAGCGTGAGTTATTATGTGCAGCAGCTATACGGAAATAATGCAGGAAATGAATATCTTCCGGCTTCTGTAAACCTCTCAAACGATCAGGATGCGGTGAAAAAGCGAATTGCTTATTCTGTAGTTCGGGATACTAAGAGCAAAGACGTGATTGTTAAGCTGGTGAACCTTTTACCCGTGACCGTTAATTCGTCTATTGATCTAAAAGACATCAAGCTTGCCAATACAAAAGCGATAAGAACGGTATTACAGGGCAATCCGGACGACAAAAATTTAAAGCCAGTGGTAACAAACTTCACCGTGTCGGAAAAGTTCAACGCTGAATTGGCGCCCTATTCATTTACTGTAATTCGTTTAAAAACTGAAAAGTAGAGAAATACTCTTTCTATAATTCGTTTGAATGTGAAACAAACCCGGTTTACGAATAGTAGAGCGGGTTTTGGTTTTTAAGCTATTAAAAGATCAAGGAGAAGAGTGCATCGAGGTATGTTGAACCAATGATATCCGTTTTTTCTAGAAGCGAGCCGGGATATTGGATGCGCAACATTTAGCAGGTTTTTTCAGCATATTCTTTCGCATCGTGATGCTTTTCGCTTCGCTTTTAGAAGCTACAACTTGTTTTTTGTTCTGATCCGTACAAGAACAAACGGTTAACGAGAAAAGAATTACGGAAACAATTAAAAAGTTATTTTTCATAAACTTCAGTTTTTTAAGCTTCTTACACATCTGAATCCCATATTACTCATGCCCGAATCATGAGAAGTTTTCATTCTCCTGGCTACTCTGTAGCCGGAACAATAACTGTCGCTACACATAAATGAGCCACCTCTGGCAACTTTTTTCGGAATATAAGGTTCGTCGGGATCATAACTATCCACTGGCCCTTGAGGGTTTTCCACCGTACCCAATTTACTTACACTTTGGTAATAATCATTACGGTACCAGTCAGCGCACCATTCCCAAACATTCCCTGCCATATCATAAAGTTTATACCCGTTTGCGGCAAAAGATTTTACAGGTGCCAGACCTTTAAATCCATCAACAGCAGTATTATTATCCGGAAAACTTCCCTCCCACGAATTGGCTTTTGGCTTGCCTGAGTTTACATGTTCATTCCCCCAGGGGTAAATGTTATTTTTCAATCCACCGCGGCCGGCGAATTCCCATTCGGCTTCTGTTGGCAAACGTTTTCCTGCCCATTTACAATAAGCCATAGCATCGTCCCAGCTTACATGTACCACCGGATAATTTTCCTTGCCCTTGATATTGCTTTTTGGTCCTTCCGGATGTTTCCAGCTTGCTCCAGGAACCCAGCTCCACCATTGTGAATAGTCATTCAGATCTACTTGTTCAGAAGGCGGAGTAAATACCAAGGATGCAGCTACCAGCTGACTTTCATCTGGTTTTGGAGTACCCGGGGGCAATTGCTTTTTTAACTGTTCCCAATCAGGCTTCTGCTCTGCAGTGGTTATGTAACCGGTAGCTTCAATAAAAGTAGCGAACTGTGCATTGGTAACCTCATGCTCATCCATCCAAAAACCATTGACTGTTACTGTATGCTTAGGATATTCGTCTTTACTGGCCTGCTCATTATCTCCTCCCATCATAAAAGTTCCACCAGGAATATAAACCATGTCAGCGGTAGACGTGTCTCCATTAAATACAATATCACTTACTATCTTATAATCAGAACTGCTGGTCGTTTCCGCTGATTTTTTATCATGATTACAAGATGTAATAAATAATCCGGCAACAATACCAGCTGTAAGAAGAATGCAATTTCCAGTTTTTCCCATTTGTTTAATTGTAAACACCTCTGTTATGAGTTATTTTAAAGCTCCTTCATGCGTATTTAACGATCTAATGCTTTTTTCCTTATACTTTACCGGACTTTCATTTTTTGATTAGACACACCGTAATATAGTCACTTTTAGTTTCTAGCTGAAGCATATCCCATTTGCATTTCTTCTTTTTATAGTTTAGCAGGCACTTTTTTTGTGCAGAATTAGTACCCATACTGGTGTCAACAATAACTCATGGGCTTTAATATCAGTTGCATGGAACTGGCGGAAATAATCATACACAAAATTAAGAACGAGGGCCCCATTTCCTTTCAGCAGTTTATGGAAATGTGCCTTTACTACCCTGATTTAGGATACTATACTTCAAACCAAAACCGGATAGGAAAAGAAGGCGATTTTTACACCAGTGCCTGCCTGAGTCCTGTTTTTGGAGCACTGATCGGTCGGCAATTGGAAGAGATGTGGCATATGTTGGACGAAGACGCTCCATTTACTATCGTTGAATATGGAGCAGGAACAGGCATTCTTTGTCAGGATATCCTCACCGCTCTGCAAAACAATAAAGAGATGTACGATCAGATCCGATACTGCATCATTGAAAAAAGTCCGGCAATGCAAGCAGTTGAAAAAAACCGTTTGCAGCAAAAGGTATCGTGGTATAATTCCATAAACGAATTGTCGGGCTTTAACGGGTGTATTCTATCAAATGAACTTGTCGATAACTTTTCTGTCCATCAGGTGCTTATGCAGAAAGAACTTATGGAAGTATTTGTAGATTATCAAAATGGCTTTATAGAAATACTGAAGCCTGCAAAACAAGAGCTAAAAGATTATGTATCAGAGCTTGGAATTGAACTTCCGGCAGGGTTTCGTACTGAAATAAATTTACAGGCGACCAACTGGATCCAGGAGACCGCCAGAGCCTTAAACAGAGGTTATGTTATAACTATTGATTACGGTTATCCAGCTTCAGAGCTGTATAAAGAATCCAGAAAGGAGGGGACCCTGATGTGTTATCACAAGCATACAGTTAATAGTTTTGTGTACGAGAATGTCGGAAGACAGGATATTACATCACATGTGAATTTTTCCGCATTAAGCCATTGGGGTTCAAAAGGTGGCCTGAGTGATTGCGGCTTTACAGATCAGTGCCACTTTCTTTTGTCTCTGGGCTTTAATGAATATCTTAACCAGGCAATGTCTTCCGAAAAAGACATTGTGACGGCTGCAAAAAGAGCGTCCATCATAAGCCATACGCTATTGATGGATATGGGCCGAAAATTCAAGGTTTTGATACAAGAAAAAGGAGTATGCCAAAAAAAGCTTGCCGGATTAAGCTCTTACTTGATGAATGTCCTTTAATGTAAATTAATATCTTGACGCAGACAATCATTTCCAACGCTGTACATCTTCAACCCACAATACCTTATGAGCATTATTCTAAATTCAAGGGCCTGTTTTTAGGATATTTAACCTGATACTTTAACTTCAGCAACCTTTTTTCCTGGGCTTGTAGTTTCAAATCCCACTTTAATATTCCGGTGGCTTCATCGAGTTTGGCTCCCGACAGTTCCTGACTCTCAACTATTACTTCGCTGGTGTTTGAAACTGGTATCTGATCTTCCAGAGTCAAGTTGAGAGGCTGAGATTTCCGGCTTAAAATCTCTAAATTAAAGGCTCTGGTGGCACGTTGATTAGCGCCCATAAAAGACTTTTCATTTTGCTCCTTCTGCTGTATCCGCTTAACTAACACATTTTTGTCCGCTCCAAGCGAAACTGCTAATGTATCATTCGTGTTTTCAATATTGATTAATGTTTTGCCCAGATAGGCACCATCAAAGAACACATTAGCTTCACCACTTAATAAATTCAATTCATTTATTCCGGTTACAGAAGCCGTGAGGTACGCTTCTTCTCGTAATTTCGGAACTGCATAATAGCGGTAATCAGCATTGAGCTGGTGTTCTGCTATCTCAACTGTCAGTTGTTTCCCGTCACTGGCAATACTGTAAGGTTGTGCAACCTCAAACTGTATGTTGGTTTGTTTTTCCTGAAATTGTACTTCGAGCGGGAGGGATGTTTTTTTTAATGATGAAGTTCCCCGGATCTGTATTCCTGGAGTCTTGCCCTCTAAAGCCTGCTGAGCTCCATATCCAACCACCACTACTTCTTCAAGTTTTTGTGTGTCGGCCTTCATGCGTGCATTTGTTTCAGCCGACCGTACAGGCTGTTCAAGCGCCTCATAACCTATATATGAATATTGTAAAACGGAGTTAGATGAAGGTATCTGGATTGCATAATATCCTGTTGCGTTTGAAACAGAGGCTATAGAACTTCCCTTTACGCGTATGCTAGCCCCAATAATCGGACTACCATCCTGCGAGTCGGTTATCCTTCCCCATACATTGGTAATATTTGCGACAGGGGAGTAATTAGAAATATTATACCCAATCTGGTATGGTCGAAGTGAAGGTTTGCTCCCTCCACGCGATGGGTCGCCGGATGATAAAACTAACTTTACATTTTTCCATTCCTCGCCACTTTGTTGAGAGATGTTAGCACGATAGATCAGATCAATCGGCTTATTTACATCAGTCGCTCTAAGATCATAGGTGGGATACCAGGATGCATTCTTTACTAAATAACTTATGGTAAAAACCCCGTTAACGGCCGATTTTGATAATACTCTTACGGCAATGTCACCGGTGTTATTTTTAGCTCTTCCTGTTTCTTCCCTTACCTGATTTTCAAGTTTTGTTATCTGCTCGTCTAGCTTTTTTATTTCCTTCTGAATGCGCAGTTGTTTCACTTTATTCTCGGTGAGCCTTGCCTTTTGAAAATCCAGAGCCTGTTTTAATTTGTTAAGATCCAAACCTGCCCCGCCATTTCCAATACTTTGATTACTGGCAAGCATCTCCTCCTCCTTTTTTAAAATCGCAATAGAGTTCAGCTGAATTTCCCGCTCATCTTTTAAATCAATGATCCGATCCTGCATCTTTTGGACAGCCTCATTCACCTGTTGTTCATGCAGAAAATTAGCCTGTTTGTTTACAGAAAGAATGGTAAAACTGCCAGAGCCTTTCACCTGGATACTCTGCTCTTCTATCTCGGGCGACAAACCTTTGAAAAGAATGACTGAAGTTCCGGCAGGTATGGCAACCTGCCCGATTCGCTCTATTTGGGCACCATGAAGAAATACAATCACTCGCTGAATCTTTGATTCAGCAGGGACGTCCCATTCCTCGGCTATAGCCAAAAATGATGCAATAGAAAAAAAGAGGGTGATAGTGAATGTACGAATCATGATAGGATTAGGTTTATGTAAGTATATCGTTTTATATTATGATTACAAATAACAATAAATTTCATAAACTAATAGTGACAGATTTGCTAATGATGAAAAGCGCATAGCCACTTGATGAAAAAGCAAGCAAAATCAACTTCAAAACTGATCGTTTTAAATTTCTCTCATAATAAAAGTATATAAATACTTTTATTATTTCTATCTTTGATTTATAAGATCAAACAGAATGCTGATTAACTCACAAACAAAAATTGCAGCATTAATAAAACATCATCCAGATGCTTTAGAAGCAATTGTAACACTTAGTCCGGATTTTAAGAAGCTCCGAAATCCAATTTTGCGTGGCCTGATGGCGGGTAGAACCACTATTTCTATGGCATCGAAAATTGGGGGCTGCAAACCCGAAGATTTTTATGAAAAGCTAAAACCTTATGGCTTCGAAATAGATACATCCGTACAGGCTGAAGAAGTTTCGGAACGAAAACACCTTCCTAAGTTTTTACAAGAAGTTGCCAGTGCCCAGATTATTTCTTTAGACGTTCGGTCGATGCTGGCGGGAGGAAATGACCCGTTGAGACTCATTCAGCAAACAGTTAAAGAGATGCAGCAGGGGCAGGTATTAAAAATCACCAATACCTTTGAACCAAGTCCACTTATAAATTTACTCGAAAAGCAAGGATTTAAGACCTATGTTGATATAGTGGAGGAAGACTTTATCGAAACGTATTTTTATAAAGTTACGTCGGGACAAGAAGTCCAGGTTGAGGCAGCTGATGAATCAGGAGATTGGGATCAACTTTTAAAGCAATATGAAAATAATCTAAAAAAAGTGGATGTCCGCCATTTAGAAATGCCTGCTCCTATGATGACCATTCTTGAAGCCTTGGAGCAATTACCCTCAGGAAAAGCTTTGTATGTACATCATAAACGCATTCCTGTGTTTCTACTTACCGAGCTAAAAGAACGAGGATTCGAGTACCGGATAAAGGAGATAGGCGATAGCGAAGTATTTTTATTGATTTTCAAGATTTAAAATGATTCCGGCTGCAATACAAACAGACTTCCAGAAAACCACCTCCTATAAAATAGTGCTGCCCTTTTATATTTACGGAGCTCTTTCTTTTTTATTGGCATGTGTTTTATTAATGATTAATACCAAGGTGGTTCATCAGCACTATTTTCAACCACAAACTTTAGCCATTACGCATCTTATGGCTTTGGGCTGGGGCACAATGATCATCCTTGGTGCAAGCCATCAATTACTTCCGGTAATTATTGAAGGAAAACTCGACAGCGAACTGCTTGCCTATTTATCATTCATTTTTGCCGGCCTGGGTATTCCTTTTTTGGTTGTAGGTTTTTATACATTCCATCTGGGCTGGGTATTGCAAACGGGCGCAATTTTAATCAATTCGGCAGTGGTATGCTATTTCTTAAATGTGATCAATAGCATTTACGAGAGTAAGAAATATACTATTTATGCCTGGTTTATAGCAGCGGCTTCACTTTGGTTGTTCGCTACGGTGTTCTTCGGTTTGATGCTGGTGTTCAACTTTACCCGTTCATGGTTACCTGAAAATTCTTTAGAATATTTATCGCTTCATGCCCATATGGGATTAGCCGGTTGGTTTTTGTTATTGGTAATCGGCGTGGGTTCCAGACTTATTCCGATGTTCTTAATTTCCAAATACACAAATGAAAAGACCTTGTGGTGGATATTCGCTTTGATTAACATTGCTTTGATTGGTTTCGTTTATTTAAAAACAGTCAAAGAATACAGGTATTACTATTCGCCTTTTGTGTTGGTATTAGTTGCTTTAATTCTTTTTGGCATTTACTGCTATCGGGCATACCGCATCCGAATAAGGAAGCAGATTGATGATCAAATGAAAGTGTCATTATTGTCTGTTGCCTTGTTGTTTCTGCCCTTGTTTAGTTTAATCGCGGTTATATATTTCATCTCAACAGAGGCGCAGGCTCCTAACATAGTTTTGCTTTACGGCTTTTGCATTTTCTTTGGCTGGATTACAGCGATTATTTTAGGTATGACTTTTAAAACCCTGCCATTTATTGTTTGGAACAAAGTTTATCACAAACGGGCCGTCGGAAAAACGCCGGCACCGAAAGAACTGTTTAGCGGAAAATTGTTTCAGGCAATGGCCTGGTTTTACCTTTTGGGTTTTCTTCTTTTCCTTCCGGGAATTATTTTATTGAATGACATTTTATTGAAAGGCGGGGCCGCCTGCTTACTTGCTTCATCGGTTTTCTATGTGGCAAACGTGGCTAAAACCCTTTTTCATCAAGCAGATAACTAATGGAAATAATAACGAACGATACAGATAGATGTGCACTTGCACGAGAAGCTTTATACGAAGTTTATGATCCTGAAATTGGATTGAACGTGGTTGATCTTGGATTGATCTATGGGATCAATTTCGATGAGAAAAAGAAGACAATAGAAAATATCATGACCTTAACATCACAGTTTTGCCCCATGGGCGAAAGTATTAAACAGGATGTTGTACAGGCGCTTAGCGCAGCATTCCCCGACTTTCAAATAAGCGTAACACTTACTTTCGATCCATCGTGGTCCTCAGATTTTATATCTCCGGAAGGACAAGAGTTTTTAAACCGCTGATTATGTTAAGCTACACCTGTAAAACAGCCATCAAAGCCGTTATTTATCTTGCATCAAAACATACGGATAGCGGAAAAGCCGGACTCAAAGAGACTGCGACACATATTAATGCAAGCGAACATACTGTCGGTAAGATCTTGCAGGCCCTGGCGCGACAAGGCTTGATTAATAGTGTAAAGGGTCCTTCCGGAGGGTTTTATATTACTAATGAACAAATAGAGCAGCCTATTATTAATATTGTAGAGGCAATCGAGGGAAAGCAAATTTTTAAAGAATGTGGCTTGGGTTTAAGTAAATGTTCTGAGTTACGTCCATGCCCTATTCATGATGATTATAAGATTGCAAGAGAGCTTATAGAAAAGTTATTTCAGGAGAAAAAAGTAAAAGACCTATGCGATCCGGTTACTCACGGACTTGCTTATTTGATTGGTTAAAAAATAAAAACTGAAATCAATATTACTCGATTCAGACTTGCCAAGGGTTTAATCTGAGGTTAATCCAGCTGTCGTATTTTCATTTTTGCTTTCTTTCTAATAGGGGTTTTTTGCTGAGATCAAGGGGAGTTAATTGTTAATTAATGTTAATTAATCTAAAATAGAATGGATCTATTTTGATTACTAAAGAATTAGTTATACTTTCGGACCACCTTACACCACATCATGAAACATCTACTTTGGACAGTCGTTTTGACTTGTTTTTTCTCGTTCTCACTTTTAGCACAAACTTCTTACCCGGTTAAAGGAATAGTAACCGATACAGCCTCCGGCGTTAACCTCGTAAACACTTCTATTAGCATCTTAAATGCGAAAGATTCTACACTTGTTAAATTTACAAGAGCAGGTGCAGATGGCTCATTTTCACTAAATATTCCGAAGCCAGGCAAATTTATCTTACTGGTAACATATCCTAAGTATGCGGATTATGTAGAAAATTTCAGCTTAGATTCGGCAAAAAAAGAAGCAGATTTCGGAAAAATCAATCTGTTTCTGAAATCTAAATTACTGGCCGATGTAATTATTCAAGGGAAAGTTGCCGCCATTAAAATCAAAGGGGATACAACCGAATATAATGCCGGAAGCTTTAAAATAGAGCCAAACTCAAAGGTTGAAGATTTATTAAGACAACTGCCCGGAATACAAGTCGATAAAGATGGAAAGATCACAGCCCAGGGTCAAACTGTTAATAAAGTACTTGTGGATGGGGAAGAGTTCTTTGGCGATGATCCTACGCTCGTTACCAAAAATTTGCGTGGTGATATGATTGATAAAGTTCAACTTTATGATAAAAAGAGCGACCAGGCGACTTTTACAGGCATTGATGATGGAATAAAAACTAAAACAATCAACCTTAAATTAAAGGAAGATAAGAAAAATGGATATTTCGGAAAAACTGATGCAGGAGGCGCCAGTGATGGATTTTACCAGGGCCAGGCGATGTTTAATGCCTTTAAGGCAAAACGAAAAATTTCTGCTTATAGCACGGTGTCTAATACTGCAAAAGTAGGTTTAGGTTGGGAGGATAGTAATAAATATGGAGAAAGAACCCAGGAATTCAGCGATGAAGGCTATATGATGTACTCTGGGGGAAGGGATGATTTACAATATAACGGACAAGGGATACCTTCAGCCAGATCAGGCGGTGTGCATTACGATGGTAAATGGAACAAGGATAAAGAGTCGATAAATACTAATTATAAGATAGGGGATCTAACAATTGATGGCGTAAGAAATAACCTGTCGCAAACAAATTTACCTCAAAAGGCTTCCGACGGTAGCGACTCCACTGCAGCAATTTTCAACAGCATCGGCGAGCAACGTTATAGTAATTATACTTTCAGACAAAAATTTGACGCTACCTATCAGTTAAAAATAGACTCAACTTCGAATCTAAAAGTGGTAGTAGATGGTACACTAAAGAATACAAATTCTATCGATAACAACGAAGGTTCAAATACCAGGGAAAATAATATCCGGCAAAATAATAGTTTGAGGAATTATAATAATGATGGGGCACAAAAGTCTTTTTTTGCTAGCGTTTTTTATAATAAGAAATTAAAGAAGAAAGGTCGAACCTTTTCTGTAAGCCTTAGCCAATATGTTAATAATAGTGAAGATCAAGGCTTTTTATTTTCAAAGATTAGTTATTATAATAATTTGGGAATTTTTGATCGTGATTCAACCATAGACCAACTTAAAAATAACAGATCTAAGAGTTTTCGACTAAATAGTAACATTACATATACTGAACCTCTCACTAAAAATCTTTCTGTAGTATTTAATTATGGACTAAACAGCAGTACAAGTTCTTCCGAGAGACAATCATTAAATAAAACTTCTTTAGGAAAGTATGAAACACTTGATACAGAATTTAGTAATAATTTCGAGTACAACCAGCTGTCTAACCAGGGAGGAGCAATATTTAGTTATAAGAAAGATAAGACCACTGTAAACTTCGGAACAAAAATAGATGCTGTTAATTTGGAGCAAATAGATTTATACCATGATAAACAATTCGACAGAGATTTTATAAATATCAATCCACAGGCATCCTATCAATACCGTTTCTCGCAGTTTAAAAGTTTTAGGGTCAACTATAATGGATCAACCAATCAACCAAGTATTAATCAACTGCAACCTGTGAGGGTTAATAATGATCCTTTAAATATCTATTTAGGTAATCCTGATTTAAAAGCGTCATTCCGAAACTCTTTCAACATTAATTATAATTCGTATAAGGTATTAAGTGAAAGGAATGTATACATCGGCGGGAATTATTCCTTTGTTTTAAATCAAATTGTAGATAATACAAATACAAATCTTACAACCGGGGCGAGTACAAGTCAATCCTTAAATCTTACAGATAAAGCCTCAACAAATTTCTCAATTTATACTTATTATAGCAAAAAGATCAAAAAACTTGGATTTAATGTTGGCTTAGATTTAAACGTTTCTGGTAACAGGAGTTTCAATTATATCAACGATGTTTTGAATACCCTGGAGTCTAATTCCTATTCCGGAGGATTAAATGCCAGTAAATATGTAGCAAAAAAGTTCAACTTTTGGATTGGGGCTGGTCCTAGCTATTATGTCAACAAATCTTCATTGCAAAGTAGGATAAATAATAATGGTGGGGTTTTTAGATCAGATGGGTCATTCACGATTTTTCTTCCCGGAAAGCTGGAAATAAGCTCTAATTATAATTATAAACTTACCAAAAAAACAGAAACATTTAATGAAGATGTAGACTATCTCATTTGGAATTCTTCTTTTAGTAAGAAGTTCCTGAAAAATGATAATCTTAAATTATCTCTTTCGGGGAATGATTTATTAAATCAGAATGTCGGTTTCCAACGAAATACCTATGGTAATACATTCTCTCAAAACAGTTATAACACCATAAAAAGATACTATATGCTCTCCCTTCTTTGGGATTTTAATAAAATGGGGGGTGGTATTAAACCTAAAAATTAATTCTATGAAACTTATCACACTGGCATTAAGTTGCTGTCTTTTGTCAATATGTAATGATTTATCGGCTCAATTCACCAGGTTCCCTGTTAGCGGAGTTATCGAGTTTGAAAAAAAGGTGAATATGTATGCTGTAATTAAAAAGGTAATTAACAAGGATAATGAAACCTATTATAACCCGATGCTTGAGCAGTACAAAAAAACTCAACCGCAATTTAAAGTTCTAAAAAGTACCTTATCCTTTTCTAAAGACAAAACATATTACGCGCCTATAGAAAATACTGAAAATACTTCAGGTGCATTTAGCTGGATTCCCGTTTCTAAGCAAGTTAATACGGTGTTTAATGATTTATCAACTAATACGAGTAGCATACAAAAAAATGTATTTGATGAGTTTTTTTTAGTTAAGGACACAACACGAAATATTAAGTGGAAGATTACAAATGAAACACGGGAAATTGCCGGCTATTCTTGTCGCCGCGCAAATGCGCTTATTATGGATTCTGTATATGTTGTTGCTTTTTATACCGATCAGATTCCGGTTTCAAGTGGCCCCGAAACCTTTTCAGGACTGCCAGGCATGATTTTAGGGGTGGCATTACCTCATGAAAATATTACATGGTTTGCAACATCTGTCACTGATAAACCGCTGGAGAAACCACTCGTTCCTCCTGTTAAAGGAAAAGTTGTTGATAGTAAAAGCTTCCAGAATACATTAAAATCCGTGATGAAGAACTGGGGGGCTAGTTTTCAACCTTTTATAAGAGCATTTGTCCTTTAGGAAGGGGATTTAAAATAATAAACACTGTATCCTATTACTTCCTTAATATAGACGTTCCATTTTAATAGAGTGTCTGCACTTGGTATAAAGCTGCTGATTGTCGTTTTTTCTCGGCCTGCGATGTAATTACACGGGTAGGGCATTACATCGACATTCATCTTTTTGAATGTTTGTAGTGATCGTCGCATATGAAATGCTGAAGTTACAAGCAAATAGGGTGGTCGTAAATTCCTGCTCATTAATATGGTCTTAGAGAATTTAGCGTTCTCGAATGTGTTTCTAGAGCCTCGTTCGATTAAAACACTGGTGTCGGCGATGCCAAAGTATTTTAATTCGTTTTTAACCCACGTGGCTTCTCTAAAAGCACTCGGGTTAATATCGGCATTCCCTCCACTGAAAAGTAGATGATCAACTTTTTTCGTGTTCTTTAATTTAATAGCCTGTATAAATCTGTCGGATGCACTATTAAAGTATCCATTTCCATATTGGTCTTCACTTACAAATCCACCTAAAATAATTGCACAGGAATAGTGACCCTTTAAATCTTTGCCTTCAATATCCCAAAATCCGGCGAATAAATTAAGAAGAAATGTATTAGTGAAAAAGATGAGAATTGATAAAGCAGCAATCAGGCATCTTCTTTTAATTCGATGATTTTTAAACAGAAATGCAGAAGCCAATGCAATTCCTATCCAGGTTATAGGATAAATAAAATTGACTAATAGTTTCGAAAGGATGAAAAACATGCTCAGAAGTTTTTCTGTAAGATTAAGAAATAATCTCGACGATTTAGATGCAGGAAAGAGGATTTTGCAATGTGTTTGTGTTTTAATTAATTGACCCGCAAAAGGTTATACTTCATGAATATTACCCTTCTGACAGATGTTTTTTGAAATTATTAAATTATTGTTAATTTTTTTTCAAAATATTGAAACCTAATGGTACTTTATTGCGAACAAGGCACTAATAATTTTGCTGTAACTAGAAGTACTAAACCTTTTTTCATTAATGATCATTTTTCAAAACGAGGATCAATCTACAGTTCGAATTTCCGGGAGTATTCCAGAAGTTATTGTTTACGATAACTCTACTATTCAAAAAAACTGCTCCGGGGTGACTACCCCGCTAACTTATAATTTCTCAAAAAGGGTTTATGCTACCGTCTTTACACAAACGTTTAAAAAACTCTCTTTTTTTGAGAGAACCTTACTAGAAAATCAAGAATCTTTTTTGGATCTTATTGGACAGGTTAAAGGGCGGATTTATTTAAATATTAATAACTGGCATAAAGTGCTTCAACTTTCCTCAGCTCTTTATCAAAATAAAACAAGTTTGGCGGAAGTAATAGGACTGGGAGAGCCGATTGCTTTCATTGATGAAAAAGAAAAGACATTCGGGCAAAAATGTTTGCTCCTTTGGAGGAAAATTGTACATTTTTATAAGCTTCCAATTGTTTTTAAAGTATTTGAAATACAGCTCCCCCGCGTTCTTAAGAGCATGCAGAGTTATTCTGCTGATTTTTATAAAAAGGACTTGGACTTGATGGATATTCGGGAATTGAAAGCTGAAAAAGCGAACCTCGACAAGTCACTTTCAAACTATTGGTATGCGCCGGTACTGAATGAGTTACAAGTTCAGATGCTCCGTAGCACCGTTGAAAAAAGATTAAAAAAATCAGGTTTTGATAATAGTGGTGAATTAATAGACACGTTTTTGGCAGAGCAGCAATCGCTAGCCAACCTTGAGCCTGCGAGGAATTTACATAGATTAGCATTGCAGGCAATTCTGTACCCCGAATTGAAGGTTCTCATAAATCGCTTACCAGCCGATATTCATAGTCAGGTTCAAGTTAGGTTTGAGGATTTTTATACAGAGGTAAACCATTTTATTGATTTGTACGGTGATAAAACAAGCGGAGAGTTGAAGCTGGAAACTCAGACAATGCGTACAGAACCGCTTATTTTTTATCGCTACTTAAGAGATTGCCTTAACGCCCAGATTTCTGAAATCAGAGCTAATAGCCATTCCCGGCAACAGGCATTAAAAATACTGGAAGGAAAGCTTTCGCATTTGCCTGCATCCCGGAGAAATCAAATTCTCAAAAGAGTAATCAGCCTTCAACAAGCTGTTGCCCACCGTGAGGTATTTAAACTCGAGCGAAGCCGCATGGTAGGGATGTATCGTGCTTTATATAATGGCTTTGGCAAGTGCTTTGTGAAGAATAACTGGATCGAAAGTGTGGGGGATATATTTTATCTTACAGAAGACGAAATTTTATCATCCGGAAACGGACATGAAAATATCTTTGACACACTAATTGCGACACGTAAGCAAGAGTATAACCTTTATCAGATGGAGAATGTACCTTCCAGGGTGTTTGTCTTCAGTAAAATCATCAATGCCATAGATAACGAAACAGAAGTTCCGGTAATTCATGGCTTTGATCCGGACGAAGTGAAGGCAGAAGTTGCCTAACAGATCAAGGCAGACGGGGAAGAATTGCTCACATCTTGGCTTCGCATACTGGATCTATTCAAGCCGTTTTTAAATAAAGTGACTTAAGTCATTTTATTTAAATGCCCGAATGCTCAAATTCGGCGTCCATACATGCATTACAAAACAAGATCAATTGGAATATGGCTCCTTGTTGGAGTAGCTATGATTATCGTGCAGGTCGTTCTTGGAGGCATCACCCGCCTTACAGGTTCTGGTCTTTCAATTACCGAATGGAAGCCTCTGATGGGCGTAATACCGCCGGTAAATGAGCGCGAATGGCAACAGGCATTTGAGAAATATCAGCAAATAGCTCAATTTAAACAGCTAAACGCCCATTTTTCACTCTCTGATTTCAAGTTTATTTTCTTTTGGGAATGGTTTCATCGCTTATGGGGGCGCTTGTTGGGTGTAGTATTTCTTATCCCTTTTTTCATTTTCCTGGCTAATGGATTATTCACAAAAAGTATGATTAAGCCATTGCTGATCCTGTTTTTTCTTGGAGCATTGCAAGGATTGATAGGATGGATAATGGTTCGTAGTGGCTTGAATGATAAAGATTTATATGTGAGTCATGTTAGGTTGGCCATACACTTTATCGCTGCGATGATATTGTTGGTATATACTTTTTGGTTTGCCCTGGCGATGCTATTTAGCAAAGAAATACAAATTTCGAATTCGTATCTCAAGAACTTTGCCCTTATAATTGTTGCTTTATTATTTATTCAATTAATATATGGGGCTTTTATGGCTGGTCTAAAGGCAGGCGTTTTTGCACCAACATGGCCTGATATTAATGGAGCGTATATAATTGATCGTCCTGAGATGTCTTTATTAAGAGCTTGCATTTATGATCCAATTACAATCCATTTCATCCACAGAAGCCTTGCGTACCTGATTGTAATTTTAGTGTCGGTTTGGACCTTTAGCGCTTTAAAGGAAAAAGAAAATTCTTTTTTCAACCGGGTAAAATTGTTGCCTCTGTTTTTGGTTTTAATTCAAGTGGTTTTAGGGATATGTGCCGTTTTGTCGAGTTATAAAGCAATTCCCCAGGGCTGGGGTATTTTTGAATGGAGCGCTCAGCTACATCAATTTGGGGCCATCTTTTTACTGCTTTCTTTGACCTTGATGGTCTATGTTCTTGAAAGACCACGAACATGACACGCAAAAAAAAAGCCCCTTGTTATTGGGGCTTTTTTTTATTCTTCAACTATTTCACTGTGAGGGAAGCTTTCTTCCACTCTTTCTTCTTTAAAATATCTTTTTTGGAAAATTAATATTGAGATAACTCCTATTGAAATAGCCGCGTCAGCGATATTAAATACAGGTCTGAAAAAAACAAAATCTTCGCCCCCCCATATCGGAAACCACGAAGGGATTATACCCTCAATGATAGGAAAATAAAACATATCCACGACTTTCCCGTGGAACAATCCTGCATATCCACCCCCGGCCGGCAAAAGCTTGGCTGGTTCAAAATAAGTGCTTTCAGAAAATATTAAACCGTAAAAGGACGAATCAATGATATTTCCTAATGCACCCGCAAAAATCAATGCTACATTCAGAATTAAACCTCTGTGGTATTTATTCTTTATAAGATACACTACGCCATAGCCAATCATGGATACGGCAGCTATCCTGAATAAAGTTAAAGCAAGCTTTCCGGCTTCGCCACCAAACTCCATTCCAAATGCCATTCCATTGTTTTCTGTAAAATGAATGATGGCCCAATCTCCTAAAAGGTGGAACTCCTGACCAAGGGTCATATTTAGTTTAATCCAGAACTTGAGGATCTGATCTGCAAGCAGGATAAAAACTATTGCAAGAAAAGGCTTGTAATAAGCTTTCATTAACTTTGTTTCAATTTGGCTTCCATGCTCAATGTTGTGTGTGGAACCGAGCGTAAACGTTCTTTCTGTATTAATTTGCCTGTTTCGCGGCAGATACCGTAAGTTTTGTTTTCAATACGTACCAGGGCAGCCTCAAGATTGTCAATAAACTTTTTCTGGCGTGCAGCAAGCTGATTTATCTGCTCTTTTTCTAATGTTGCCGAGCCGTCTTCCAGCGTTTTGTATGTGCCCGCAGTATCATCAGTACCATTCAGGTTCGGATTACTTAATGACTGTGTTAAAGAACCAAGTTCTTCTTTTGCAACCTTTAGTTTTTCCAGAATGAGGTCTTTAAATTCTTGTAATTCTGCGTCAGAATATCTTGTTTTTTCGTGGTTTTCCATCTTTAAGCTTTTGTGATTGAAATTAGTAATTCTTGCTCATCAATTTCTACTTTCTCGCCCTTGTTTAATTCAGTAACAAGTTCAAACGAGTCGGCCAGAACTTCCGCGCAAATATATGATAAATTATTTTTTACCGCTTCTGTGATATATGGATGACTACTGGTACGTACATGTATTTTATCTGTTACTTCGAACTCTAAATCTTTTCTTAAATTTTGAATCCGGTTTACCAGTTCCCTTGAAATACCCTCTTGTTTTAATTCATCCGTTATCGTAACATCTAAAGCTACGGTTAGTTTGCCCATGTTAGTTACCTGCCATCCAGGTACATCTTCAGCGATAATTTCAACATCATCGATTGAAACGTCCAGTCTAAAGTCGTCTTTAACAAACTGAATAACTTCTTTACTCTCAAAGTCGCTCAACTCATCGGAAGACAAGGAAGTAATAAAAGCAGCTACGTCTTTCATGTGTTTGCCCGCCTTAGATCCAAGTGCTTTAAAGTTCGGTTTAACTTTCTTCTTAATGATGCCCGATGTATCGTTAATAAATTCTATGTTTTTAATATTCGTTTCCGAAAGAATAAGTTCTTTAACACGCTCAACTTTTTCCTGGAAATGGCTATCTAACACCGGCAACAAAATTTTGTTTAATGGCTGCCGAACGTTTATGCCAACTTTTTTCCTTAATGAAAGAATCATTGACGATATATTTTGCGCGATAAACATTCTTTCTTCCAAATCAGAATCAACTAAGGCTGCCTGGTAAACAGGAAAATCTGAAAGGTGAATTGATTCGGCTTGTTCTTTAGCAGTGATACCGTTTAAATCTAAAAATAAACGCTCGCTAAAGAAAGGAGCTATAGGCGACATTAGCTTGGATACCGTAATTAAACACGAATATAACGTTTGGTAAGCCGAAATCTTATCCTCAGTGTACTCTCCCTTCCAAAAACGTCTGCGGCATAAACGAACATACCAGTTACTTAAATGCTCGTCAACAAACTCCTGAATAGCGCGTGCAGCACGAGTTGGCTCAAAATCTGCATAATAACCATCAACTTCTTTGCTTAATGTATTTAGAAGCGAAATTACCCATCGATCGATCTCCGGTCTGTTTTCGATCGCAATTTCGGCTTCAGAATAGCGGAAGTTATCAATATTGGCATACAGAGCGAAAAAGGCATAGGTATTGTAAAGTGTTCCGAAAAATTTCCGGCGTACTTCGTCCAGGCCTTCGATGTTAAATTTCAGGTTATCCCAGGGCGATGCGTTACTGATCATGTACCAGCGTGTAGCGTCGGCACTGTATTTCTCAATTGTTTCAAACGGATCTACTGCATTGCCTAAACGTTTAGACATTTTATTTCCGTTCTTATCCAGAACCAAGCCGTTAGAAACCACATTCTTAAAGGCAATCGAGTCGTTCAGCATTACTGCAATGGCATGCAGCGTAAAAAACCAACCTCTTGTTTGGTCAACACCTTCGGCAATGAAATCTGCCGGATAGGAGGCTTCAAACTTGTCTTTATTTTCAAAAGGATAATGCCATTGAGCATAAGGCATTGCACCCGAGTCGAACCATACGTCAATCAAATCTGGTTCGCGAAGCATCTTTTTGCCAGTGGATGAAATCAAAATAACATCGTCCACATAGGGCCTGTGTAAGTCGAAATGACCTTCAGCAAGGTCGTGCAATTGAGCTTGAGCTTTATCTAATTCTTCATTATCAAGCAATCCGCTATTGATTGCGGCTGTAACTTTGTCTTTTAGTTCCTGAACAGAACCAATGCAAAGTTCTTCAGAGTTGTCCTCCGTTCTCCATATCGGAAGCGGAGTTCCCCAATAACGTGAACGTGAAAGATTCCAGTCTACCAGGTTTTCGAGCCAGTTCCCAAAGCGACCTGTTCCGGTAGCTTCGGGTTTCCAGTTGATCGTTTTATTTAGTTCAACTAAGCGTTCTTTTACTGCAGTGGTTTTAATGAACCAGCTATCCAATGGATAATACAGCACTGGTTTATCAGTTCTCCAGCAATGCGGATAACTGTGTTCGTATTTTTTTACATCGAAGGCTTTATTGTCTTCTTTAAGTTTGATTGCGATAAGAACATCAGTGGGCTTGAAATCGGCAGCTTTGCGTTCTTCATCGGTATAAAATTCCTCCTTAACATAATGGCCGGCAAAATCGCTCACTTCATCAACAAACTTAGCCTGGCGATTAACCAAAGGCTGCTGTTTGCCGTTTTCGTCAATCACCATCACGGCTGGAATTCCGCTGTCTCTGGCCGCTCTAAAGTCATCTGCACCAAAAGTTGGAGCAATGTGAACTATACCTGTACCATCTTCAGTTGTGATAAAATCACCGGGTATTACCCTGAAGCCGTTCTTTTCTAAATCTTCGTTGCTAACGTAAGGCATCAGCTGTTCGTAACGTAGCCCAACTAGATCGGCGCCCTGAAATTCGGCGGCAATTTCCCAGGGGATAAGCTTGTCTCCGTCCTTGTAATCTTGAAAGGAAGCGTTTTGAGCTTCAGGTTTAAAATGCTTAGCAACTAAATCTTTAGCCAGAATTACGCTAACAGGGGCATAAGTATACTGGTTAAAGGTTTTGATTTTCACATAAGTGATGGCGTTCCCAACAGCTAAGGCGCTATTTGAAGGTAAAGTCCACGGAGTTGTGGTCCACGCTAAAATGGCGGTGTCTTCTGCGATATCGTCAAACAACACCGGTATTAAAGGATGTACCTGATCTTTTTTAATGCGAAACTGGGCAACTATTGAGGTGTCTTTAATATTCCTGTACGTTCCCGGCTGGTTTAATTCGTGCGAACTTAAACCTGTACCTGCAGCAGGCGAAAAAGGCTGAATAGTGTATCCTTTATATAAGTATCCTTTGTTGTAAAGTTCTTTTAAAATCCACCAAAGTGTTTCAATGTAATTGTTTTCGTATGTTATATACGGATGTTCAAGATCGACCCAATAACCCATTTTCTCGGTCAGATCGTTCCAAACATCTGTATACTTCATTACTTCTTTCCGGCAGGCCGCATTGTATTCATCCACAGATATCTTTTTACCAATATCCTCTTTGGTGATACCCAACGTCTTTTCAACAGCAAGTTCTATTGGAAGTCCATGGGTGTCCCAACCGCCTTTACGTTCAACCCGGTAGCCTTTCAATGTTTTATAACGACAAAAAATATCTTTAATACTTCTAGCCATAACGTGATGAATACCAGGCATTCCATTGGCAGAAGGAGGTCCTTCATAAAAAGTATAGGGCTTAGAAGCAGGGCGATTAGAGACGGATTTTTCGAATATATTATTCGTTTTCCAGTATTCTAAAATATCTTTTCCTGTTTCAGATAAATTGAGTTGTTTATATTCTTTATACATCTGTCGGCTTCGCTCCAAAATAAGGCTGCAAAGGTAAGAAAATACGCTTAGAAAAATAAATTAAGCATTTCTTAGCCAGGGAAATCGGTTTTAAAATTTGCAATGATTGATTATGCAAAACAACTCATAGAATGTGTAAATCATCTTCAAAGGTCTAGTTAAGAATCTCGCGGATATCTTCTGCACTTAATGACTTAACAAAGCTTTCCTCTGTTGTTATTAAGGATTCGGCAACAGAACGTTTTCTGTTTTGAAGCGCAAGAATTTTTTCCTCGACAGTGTCTTTTGTAATGAATTTATAAATAAAGACCTTCTTCTTTTGACCGATTCTATGAGTCCTGTCAATTGCTTGCTGCTCGACAGCAGGATTCCACCATGGATCGAGCATGAATACGTAATCTGCCTCAGTAAGATTGAGACCAACACCTCCTGCTTTTAAAGAAATCAGGAATAATTTGATGTCGTTGTTTTTCTGGAACTCCTCTACCACTTCGCCCCTGTTTTGCGTTGAGCCGTCCAGATAGGCATATTTGATCTCTTCCGAGTCGAAATAGTTTCGATAAATTTCCAATTGCTTCACAAACTGTGAGAATACCAGTACTTTATGTCCCCGTGATAAGACATTTTCAAGGGTATGAATCACATTTTCGAACTTTCCTGATTCTCCTTCGTAGTCCTTATCAATCATTGAAGGATGATTGGCTATCTGGCGCAGTTTGGTTAAACCTTGTAATACCTGGATTTGTGATTTCGCAAACGTGCCGTCTTCCAAAGCTCTAAGCATGTCATTTCTATACTCAGACTTTACATCATCATAATACTTCGCCTGCTCTTCGCCCATCTGGCAGTAGAAAAGCTGGATGGTTTTTTCCGGAAGTTCTTTCGCCACCTGGTCCTTTGTGCGTCTTAGCACGAATGGTTTTATGAGTGCCTGCAGCTTTCGGGCAACTTCTTCATCCCTTTTCTTTTCAATCGGAATTACAAAATCGTTTTGAAAGAAATGCTGGCTCCCTAATAAACCGGGGTTTATAAACGACATTTGAGTCCATAGGTCATTAACCGTATTTTCTACTGGTGTACCGCTCAAAATTAGTTTATGCTTTGATTTTATTTGCTTAACTGCTTTGTATGCTTTGGATGCCGGGTTTTTAATATTCTGACTTTCGTCGAGAATCACATAATTGAAGTACAGGTTTTTGATCAGATCGATATCCACCCGTGTTATGCCGTAGGTTGTAAACACTACATCGTATTGCATAAACCGGCTAACGTCTTTACTTCTAAAAGTGCCGGTATGCTCTAAAATGCGTAAAGAGGGAGCAAACTTCTCAGCCTCCTTTACCCAGTTATAAATCAAAGATGTGGGCATTATTATTAACGAGGCCGATGTTTCGGTATGCTCTTCTTTTATTTTTTGTAAAAGGGCCAGAGTTTGAACGGTTTTACCCAAACCCATATCATCTGCAAGGCATCCTCCAAAATTGTAGTTTCGTAAAAATTGGAACCAGTTGTACCCAGCTTTCTGGTATGAACGCAGCTTACCTTTAAAATCTACCGGTACATCCAAATCTTCGATCTCCTGGAATTCACTGAGCTTTTGCAATTTCCTGTCCATCGTAGTAGATGCGAGTTCGCTATTTGCGAAGTCATTTATCAAGCCGATGTGATGCTTTTTAAGTCGTAAATGATCATCCGACTTCTCGGTGAAATGCAAGAGATTGCCATACTGCGAAAACCATTTTTCCGGAATTATGGCCACTTCGCCGGAAGGCAATGTAAATTCTCTGATCTTATTTAAAATATGGTGGCGCAAATCCATAAATGGGATTTGATATGGACCAAAATATACCACTGCTTTTAAATCAAACCAGTCGTTTCCTTCTTTAAATTCCAGATCAACTTTGCTGCTGCCAAATAAAAAGCGCTTATTGCCGTCCGGTTGTTCAATTTCGAAGCCGTTTTCCAGCAAATGTTCGTGGTTTTCGTTTAGCCAGTTTATCACACTAAACGAAGCGTCTTCTTCAGAGAAGATCTGCTTTACCTCCAGGTTCAAAAATAAAGTGCTTGCAGTTTCTAATCCCAGGCTTAGTAGATCGTCAAGCTTAGATTGTTCCCAGCTTAATGATCTTTTTATGCGATGGAACACATAATCATCGCCAATTTTTTCCATCCGGACGGTGACTTTAGTTGTGCTGCCTGCGGGAAAAACGTAGCTGTCGTATCTAAAATAAAGCTGTAGCTGAGAGATTCCTCCCGGGATGAAGATCACCTTTAATACCGGAGTAGCATCAAACTTCTCGGTGTTTATAGTAAATCCTTCAGCGTAAACGTGGTGTTTCTCAATCAGCGGACTAACAAATTTTTCGAAATATGCTTTCTCTGATGATTTGGGGATAGAAATAAAACGTTTATTTAAAAAAGGCTGAAGCTTTTTACCTTCAATTTCGCCGTCAAAATAATACAAAACATCCTCTAAAAGCAGCCAGGCAGGCTCATTGCAAATTACCTGGGCATCTTTAAACATAAATTCGATGCGTATGCCCTGGTATTTAATGGTAGGAAAATACCTGGTTCCCTCCTCATTTCTCCTGAAATGAAACAGTACAGAAGCTGGCTCATCAGCTAGCTGAATTTTACGTTCAACCGGCCACCCTTCCTTACTCATCAAGTAAAGAGATTTATCTTTTAGGAGTTTAAATGCTTCAACAATCCGTTTCTCAATTTTCGGTCGTATGACATCATGTAACCTTTGATCGAAAGTTTTGCTGAAAAACTCAAACGGGCGCACCGGTTTTTTATGATATCGCCTGATAATATGTCCCTGTTCTGTTTCTTCTAAAAGTTTAATCAGCTTTATATCGGTTTCATCCAGAATCGACGAAAATTCTTTTGCAGTTGTTGAAAATAATCGCTGATAGGTAAGAGAAAAATCCCCGTCCTGATTTAACTGAACAATGTGAGGTTCGATTAAATATCCAAGAAATTCGTGTTTACACAACGAATAAACAATCTTACAGGGCTTAGAGCTATCAACACGTAACATTTAGAAACAGATAAAAATTTGTCTAAGCAAGCAGATAAAAAATGTTAAACATAGATAGAATTCCGTTGGAAAGCAACAGTAAAAGTACCCGATTGAAAACATGAAATATAAAGTACTTTCCCTAAGCAAACTATTTTTACCTTTGCGACATCATAAGGGGTGCTTTTTGTGCATTGAATCGGCTTTAGCGATCGGCAACACAAACAGGCTGAGATTACACCCATCAAAGAAGCTGAAAAGGAAGATTAAAGGAAAGATTGATCTACATCTTAACCCAAAACTTTAGCTTCAATGAGCACTTGATCCGGATAATGCCGGCGTAGGGAGGTAGAGTTAATAATGCAGGAACCCCTCTTGCAATGTTGTTTAACTTATAAAAATTCAAATTGAAAAAGATCTTATTGTTAGCCTTCGCGGCGATGTTATTGCCTGGTTTCGTATCGGCACAGTTTTCTATTAGTGGAAAGGTTTCGGATGATTTAACACAGCAAGCCTTGGCAGGTGCCAGTATAACTGCTGGAAATTACCGTGTACAATCGAACACCGCAGGTGAGTTCCTGATTCCTAATCTTAAAGCAGGAACTTATCTTGTAAATATATCTTATTTAGGCTATCAGACTTATCGTCAAAGTATTGCGCTAACTACTAATGAAAGGTTGACGGTGTCTCTGAGAAAAAGTGCAACTGTTACCGACGAAGTATTAGTAGAATCTACCCGGGCAAATAAAAATTCGGCAACAACGTATCGCAATGTAAGCAAAGATGATCTGGAAAAGAACAATTTAGGCCAGGATCTCCCTTACCTGCTAAATCAAACTCCCTCAGTGGTTGTAAGTTCGGATGCTGGTAATGGCATTGGTTACACCGGTATTCGCATCCGCGGAAGCGACCCAACAAGGATTAATGTAACTCTAAATGGAATTCCTTATAACGACTCGGAAAGCCAGGGTTTGTTTTGGGTAAATATGCCTGACCTTGCTTCTTCGGTAGATAATATTCAAATCCAACGCGGCGTAGGTACTTCAACAAATGGAGCCGGTGCATTTGGGGCAAGTTTAAATGTACAAACGATTACTTTAAGGGATTCGGCCTATGCTGAGGTCAACAATACTGCGGGTTCGTTCGGAACATTAAAGAGCACCATTATGGTGGGCACCGGCTTGATGAACGGCTTTACGTTTGACGGTCGCTTATCCAGAATTCAATCCGACGGCTTTATTGACCGGGGTTCATCTAAATTGAAGTCGTACTTTTTAAGTGGAGCTTATTATGGCAAAAAGGATCTGATCCGCGCCAATGTTTTCTCAGGAACTGAAAAGACATTTCAGGTTTGGAATGGAGTGCCGGAGGCTAAACTAACCGGCGACAATGCCGCCTTATTAACTCATTATTACAATAATCTTGGTTACTTGTATCATACAACCGCAGATTCTATTAACCTTTTTGATGCCGACCGAAGGAAGTATAGTCAGTTTTTGTACGATGACCAAACGGATAATTACACCCAGGACCATTATCAAGTATTATATACTCACACGTTCTCGCCTCAATTAAATATCAATACTGCATTGCATTATACCTATGGTCGGGGATATTATGAAGAGTACAAAAACGCACAAGCTTTAAGCGACTATGGACTTGCTGCGGTAGAAGTTGGCGGTACAACAATTAGCGAAACGGATTTGATACGTCGCCGTTGGCTGGACAATGATTTTTATGGTTTAACATACTCATTAAATTATAGCCCTTCAGAAAAACTTAATTTAATAGTAGGCGGAGCCTATAATGAATACGACGGGCATCATTTCGGCGAGGTGATATGGGCCCAGTTTACGGGCGCTAGTAAGATCAGGCAGCGATATTATGATGGAAATGGATTTAAAACAGACTTTAATATTTACGGCCGGGGCAATTACCAACTCGGTAAGCTGAATCTATTTGCAGATATGCAGTTGAGGTATATCGATTATAAAATCAGCGGAACAGACAAGCTTCGTAACCCACAGGATCAGGACATCAACTTGAATTTTTTCAATCCTAAAGTCGGACTTACCTATCAGATTGATGGCCAAAGTTCGGCTTACGCCTCTTTCGCGGTAGCAAATAAGGAACCAAATCGTGACGACTATATTTATTCGAACCCGAAACCTGAAAATCTAAAGAATATCGAAGCCGGATACAGAATTCGTGGGAACGCTTTCGCTGCCGGATTAAATGCTTTCGGGATGCTCTATAAAGATCAGCTGGTTTTAACCGGGAAGATCAATGATGTGGGAGAATATATTCGCCAGAATGTTGCAGACAGCTATCGCATCGGCCTTGAGCTAGATGCTGCATATCAGTTTACTCAGAATCTTTCATGGGCAGGCACAGCGGCACTGAGTCGGAACAAGGTAAAAAACTTCACTGAGTTTGGTGATGATTACGATAATGGCGGACAGTTTAGCAATAATTTCAGCAATACCGATATCGCCCTTTCGCCCTCTTTTATAGGCTCAAGCGAGCTTAGTTATCGCCCACTTAAAAGGTTTGAAGCGGCTTTATTAAGCAAATATGTGAGCAAGCAATATCTTGATAATACTTCAAACGATAATAGAAAGTTATCGGCTTTTGACGTGCACGACCTCAGATTGCGATACAATACCTCATTTAAACAATTGAAAAATATCGGATTGAGCTTGCTTGTTAATAATATCTTTTCCGAAAAGTATTCGGCCAATGGATACTCATACAGCTTTATGTATAATAGTGCCGTAACCACAGAAAATTTTTATTATCCGCAGGCATACCGTAATTTTTTACTATCCCTAAGTGTGAAGTTTTAAGGGACTGCGCGAGCTATGTAAGAGGAGGGTTGTGGCATGGGGCCGCGGCCCTCTTTTTGCGTTTATGCTGTGTGTAAGAATGATTTTTTTCCTAGGTCATTTGTTCCAATACCTTTGGCAGCTTTTTCCTCAACTGCTTCTTCCAACCCATTTGCATTATCAAACTTACAATAACCAATTTTAGCCCCGCATAACCCGAATGCTCCATCAAAAGAATTGTTCCGCCACAGGTTGGTTCTAGCGTAAAACTTAAAACTGTGTTTAATTCAGTAAAAATTCCTTTAGTCATTTTGTCTGCCGAATCAGAGTGGATGCCTGCACAAGCTAATGCTTTTTCTCCGGTTGCTTCTCCTTTGTAGGTGTATGCAATGTGCTTTACTGGTTCAATGGCTGTTATTTCACAATGCGTAATTCCATCCCAGCCTTTTTGTGGAGCCATTCGGAAAGTGAAATAATGATTTAGCTCGGGTTTGATGTCATTTTCCATAAACCAGCTCCCGAGCAGTTTAGCGTCTGTTAATGCCAGCCAAACTTTGTCGGGTGAATATTGTAAAACAGTTTTAAGTCTGATTGTTCGTTTCATTGGCTTGCTTTTGTCGGCCCAAACAAGGGTTCTTTCTTCTTGCTTTCGTTAGATATGAAATTTTAAGAGAGCACGAGAGTTATTTTAAGAGATTGGATTAAAGTTTGATTGAAAGCTCTAATTGTCCGCCCAAGCCTAATTCAACTATTTTTTTAAGCGTCGAGAAACGGACCTCTTTTATGTTATTCTCAATTTTTGAAATATATGATTTGGTCGTACCAACCTTTTCTGCCAACTGTTCTTGGGTTAATCCTTTTTCAAGTCTTGCTTCATGAATTAACGCACCGATTTTAAAGTTTTCATAACCTGCTTCCAATTCATTACGCTTTGAAGTTCCAATTTTCCCGTAATGTTTATCCTTAAACTGCTCAAGTGTCGTGGTGTTATTTTTCGCTTTCATATTCTTCCTTTATTTTAAGTGCCCTTTCAATTTCTTGTTTTGGTGTTTTTTGGGTTTTCTTCTGGAATCCATTTGCCAGAACCACTAATTGCCCCTGATCGAAAAAACAAAAAATTCGAAATATATCACTGCCTTGTTGCACTCGGATTTCGAAGAGTCCGTCCGTGTTTTCAATATGTTTAAGATATAATTCAGGAACTCTTTGATGTTCCTCTATCAGGTCCAAGGTCCAAATGATTTTATTTTTTACTTTGTCTCGTTGTTTGACGAAGAAATTGTCAAAGTAGTTTTTATAAAATATGATTGTTCTAAATTTCTGTTTTTGGGACACGTAACAAAGATAAGGAAAGTTGCACTAAAGTGAAATATTATTGAATTGTTCCGATATTCGTGTTAGTGTACAAAAAGCAACTTATTTGGTCTTCCCGGACCGTTTCCAGTGGTCAGAATGCCGTTTCTGTATTGATTTATCTCCTTTGACAGGAATTTAAGAGTCTGCGGCTGTGTTTATTTAATTCCAAGCTTTTAAGTTCTCTGGGTATTATTCTGCTACTCTCTAAAAATTAATAGTACATTCAGATCCAAATACGAGATTTGCATACCATATTTTTAATAAATGAAACTTAAATATCTTCTCTTATCTATTCTCATCTGCTATTGCTTTTTAGCATTTCCACAGCAAAAGTCCACTGCCCTGCCCAGACCTAAGCTGGTGATTGGCCTGGTAGTAGATCAGATGCGATGGGATTTCCTTTATCGCTACTACGAACGCTATGGAACGGATGGGTTCAAGCGTCTTTTAAACGAAGGCTTCAGTTGCGAGAATACGCAGATCTCCTATATCCCAACCTATACCGCCTGCGGGCATGCAAGTTTATATACGGGTTCAGTTCCTTCTATAAATGGTATTTCGGGTAACAGTTGGATTGTGCAATCTTCCGGGTACATGATGTATTGTACTGAGGATACAACAGTCCAATCTGTGGGAACAACTTCCAAAGCAGGTAAAATGTCGCCAAAGAATCTATTGACAAATACTATTACCGATGAATTAAAGCTGGCTACCAATTTCCGTTCAAAAGTGATTGGAATTGCTTTTAAAGATCGGGGCAGTATATTACCTGCAGGCCATTCAGCAGATGCTGCTTACTGGTATGATGATCTGACCGGAAACTGGATTACGAGTACTTATTACCGGGCCAACCTGCCGCTTTGGGTAGAAAAATACAATAGTCAGCGGCTGGTTGAAAAATATTTGACTCAGACGTGGGAGACGATGTATCCGCTTGATTCGTATGTGCAAAGCAGTCCCGATAATTCGCCCCGCTATGAAGGAAAATTTCAGGACGAAAAGGCGCCTGTATTTCCGCATGGCCCGTTGCAGAGCCCTGCGAATGATTTCAGCAAAATTAAAAACAGTCCTTATGCAAATACCTTGACACTCGATTTTGCAAAGTCGGCCATCAGAAGTGAGGGAATGGGAAAAAGCGGATTAACAGATTTTCTGGCGATCAGCCTGTCTGCTTCCGACTACGTCGGGCATCAGTTTGGCCCTAATTCAGTCGAAGTGGAGGATCTGTATTTGAGGATGGATAGAGATATCGCCGACTTTCTAACCTATCTGGATAGAACTATAGGAAAAGGGCAATATACCGTATTTTTGTCGGCAGACCACGGCGCAGCTCATAATCCAAACTTTTTAGCTGATCATAAAATTCCTGCAGGTATTTGGAACGGCACGAATAATTCTACGCGAGGTGTGGAAGAGCTGAATGGGATCTTATCCAGGAAATATGGGAGCGATAAAATAATAAGAAATGTATATAATTACCAGGTCCATTTTAATTATCCGCTGTTAAGCGACAAAGGATTAGAGATTAATCAGATAAAAAGAGATGTAATCGCCTATTATAAAAGTCAAAGTAATATTTCATACGTGGTTGATTTAAAAAACATTGGTGCTGAAGCTATTCCAGAAGTATTAAAGACACGCATCATCAACGGCTATAATGAAAAACGAAGTGGAGAAATCCAACTGATCCCAAACCCGGGATATTATCAGGGATACGGAACCGAAGTGACCGGTACCACCCACGGAACCTGGAACCCTTACGATAGCCATATTCCACTGGTTTTTATGGGCTGGGGAATTAAGCAGGGTAAAACGAACCGTCTGACAAATATGGCAGATGTGGCCTCAACGCTCGCGGCCCTGCTTCATATTCAGGAGCCTAATGGTAATATTGGACAACCCATAATTGAATTATTAAAATAAACTAAACACCCCACGACCTTAGGTCTTTAGATTCAAAAAATGAACAAATTTATAGCAAAGCTGCACTATTTAACACAAGACTTAGATACTCGCAGCCATATAGAACAAGCTCAAATTGCCTGCGAAGCGGGATGTAAATGGGTTCAATACCGGTGCTTATCAAAAAATGATGAAGAGCTTTTAGATGATCTTCATCAAATAGCTTCTATTTGCGACGACTGGGGAGCAACTTTAATAGTTACCGATCACGCTCATCTTTTAAACAAAGCAGATATTCAGGGAGTGCATATTGAAGATATGGAAGCTGATTTCAAGGTTATCCGCGAAAAAATCGGCAATGAAAAAACACTTGGAGCCTCGGCCAACACTTTCCAGGATATTGAGCGGATAGCTGCAAGTAATGTTGTGGATTATGTCGGCTGTGGCCCGTTTGATATAACCGAAACTAAGCCGAACGATTACCCTCTTTTAGGCATTTCTGGATACGAATCCATCACGGAAAAAATGAAAGCAGCTGGAATTACGATTCCCGTTTTAGCTGTCGGCGGAGTTAATATAGAAGATATGGATGCATTAATGAAAACTGGAGTGTATGGCATTGCTTTATCTGCCGCTGTAAATAAGGCAGATAATCCCGGCGCTGCGTTCAAAGAAATTTATAAAAAAGTGTATTAAGTCTTCAGTACTTTTGCCTCTATGTCATCGCATCACATTATAAGGGAAAAACAAGAGCCGGCTTTACTGATCATTAATATGGAAGGCTTTAACCATGAAAATCTTGGTCAGCTTTTAGAGTGGAGCCCTACGGTTATTGTTACCGAAGAAATGTTTGAAACCGTTGATTCATTAGGGATAAAGATTGATGGCGTGGTTAGCAAAGACCTTCACTATCCGGCGCAGCCCCAAACTCTTGTAATTCATACTGAAGACGATCCTTTGCAGGATGCTCTTAAATTTCTAACTGGAGAACAATATCCCGCTGTAAATATTATCACCGACACGTTTTGCGCTAAAGATTATGTGTTGTATGTAGACAGAATAGATCTTGTGATACTAACACCGTACCAAAAAATATTTCCTGTAAAGCCGGGATTCAGTAAATGGCAAACTGCGGGCGAGGAAATAGAAGTGCTTCTTGAGGCCAATAACCTGCATGTTTCAGGTTTAATACCAATAACTGAACATGTTTTCGAAACTGAGAAAGAAGGCTTTTACACATTAACCTTTGAGCAGCCATTCACGTTCATTGCCGAAACGCTTTAGCATCTTATGCAGATCAGGTTAGCAAATTTGCAGGATATCCCGAAGATTCACGAGCTTGCTCATCAAATCTGGCCCTCCACCTATCAAGGTATCTTGCCGCCGCAACAAATAGCGTTTATGTTGAATGATATGTATTCGCCTGAAAGTTTACAATCGCAATTTAATGAGGGTGCTATTTTTTTAATTGCAGAGGATGATCAAAAATTCTTTGGCTTTGCTTCGTATTCTATCTCCGGTCAAGACCATTCCCTTTCTAAAATTCATAAACTTTATATCTCACCGCAAGAACAGGGAAAAGGTATCGGGAGTTTATTGCTTAACTTTATCAGAGATGATTCAAAAGCAAGGGCTGCAAAATTTTTGGAACTCAACGTTAACCGCAACAATCCGGCATATCTGTTTTATAAGAAATATGGCTTCGAAGTTTTTGAAGAAGTCGATATCCCTTACTTCAACTATGTTTTAAACGACTACGTAATGCGACTCTCACTTTAAGCCATTTAAGGCTTCAACGGAGCTATTCTTATAGGTGTTTCTGTTCCGGCAACGATGCTTCTTGAGCTTAGAGCGATTGCTTTAATGATAGCTGTAATATTATCAACGTTAAGCGTTTTAAACTCATCATCTACCGTATGATAAAATTCGTCCTTATCAATTTGACAGGTCGAAATGGTGTGAGCCGGTACACCTTGCGCTGCAAGTGTAGCATTGTCGCTCCGGTAAAAAAGTTGCTGTTCGATATATGGATCTGGATGAAAAGTAAATTCGGTCCCTTTGAGATTGTTTTGCAGGATCCTTCCGAAATCCGAACGATCAAATCCAGTAATAAAAGCTGAATTTTTGCCAAACTTGGACTCTTTTCCGATCATTTCAATATTGAACATCGCCGTTATTTCATCTGGCTTTAACTGTTCGGAAAAATATTCAGATCCTAACATACCCGATTCCTCACCTGTAAAGGCAACAAATATTAAGGTACGGGCATTGTTGTTTAATTTTTTATAGTACCGGGCCAACGAGATTACTGCTGTAATTCCAGAAGCATCATCATCTGCGCCATTGGCTATAGAATCTCCGTGTACTTCTTCAATAATTCCCAGGTGATCGTAGTGGCCGGAAAAAATTACAAATTCATTTGGCTTTGACTTTCCAGGAATGACGCCGGCAATATTATAAAGCGGTGCCTTTGCAATTTGATTGCTAAACATTATTCGGTAAGATGAGGGATTTTCTACTCCGAGAATGAAAACAGCAGCGGTTTTGTCATCCGTTTCATCTAAAATTCTTTTTCCCATGAAAAAATTGCGGACCCGGCTGAAGGCATCTATAAACTGCTTGTCCACAAACACAATCACCGGTTTGTTAAGGCGCATAATCTCGCGATAGCGCGCCATAAAAGTATCGCCCGACTTGATATATTGTGTTTCTACGCCATCTTCATTTGTCCAGTTTATACCAGCCCTGTCGGTAACTACCATCACTTGGTTTTTATCTAAAATATCTCCGTTTACGGTGACACTAAGTGCAGCAGGTTTAATGCTTAACTTGGAAAATCCTTGTCTGAAACCACTGAGGCCTACCAGAGGCTTTAGACCTATTTCCCTGAATTCGCTTTCTATAAAGCTCGCCGCTTTGTCAATGCCTGGGGTGAAAATTTCTCTTCCTTGCATCTCATCGGCAGAAAGCTTGAGGATCATTCTCTCGACATCATTGTGTTTTATAAGCTTCTTTGGAGTCTTTACCGCACAAGAAGCGAGAAAAAGAGTGATGTATACTAGAAAAACTTTCTTCATTGATGTTTAAAATGCATTCTTACAAATGTTCCCGAACAGCCTATTGAGATAAAATAAAATCAGCCAGGGTTATTGTATTCTTCCCAGGGGTAATTTTCTAATTCTCTGGAAGATTTTCCAGTAATAATCTGCTTCTGCTTATGTATTTCGGTTTCCACTTTTGTATCTTGGATACCATCAGTTACTGCAATATCGTATTCTTTATTTTTATAGGAGCCATGTACTGCCGACTGTTCAATATTTTGCAATGCGATGTCATAGGGGCCGACCGGGCTCATTAACTTTACAAAAACCGGCAAACATTCGAACAATATAAACAGCATGCTAATAAAAGATATTGCAAGATATGTACCCATATCTCTGCTACCGTCTGCATTAAAACTCAGTTGTCCTAATGCCCAGTTTCGATCGGCAAAGCCTGCCACATTTGATAAGCTGTCTAATTGTTTGCCGTTAAACATCCGTTCGCTGGTTATGCCTTCCAGCTCTTTTCGTTTTAATATAAAATTTTCCAGGTAGGCCATTTCCCCTCGCACGGTTTCTAGTCGCTGAGCCTTTTGATTTAGCACTGTTTCTTTTTGCTTTGCATAAGTCCCATAGCCAACTTTGCCAGAGGTTTGGTTGCTTTTATCGCCAAAGATTTCCTGGTTCAGAACGTACCTGGAGAGATTAATATCCCTTTCGAGCGAGTCTTTTTCAGCTTTCAAATCGACGATTTTATTCAGTTCGGTTACATACTTATTATTAAATGTATGGTTAAGGGTGTCAATTTTTGACCGCTGACCATTCAGGTAGCTGGTTTTTAATTTTTCGCGGATTTCTTTATTGAAAATTTTAAGCTCTAGGGGGCGGGATATTACAATGCCAATCATAATTGCCAGCAAAATACGCGGAGTCGCTTGTAGAATCTGCTGATTAGAAGTTCCGGTTTTGGTGATACTGGAAACAATATACCTGTCCATGTTAAAGATAGCGAGCCCCCAAATCAGCCCGAAAATTATTGCAAACACAATCGCGGCGGGGCTACCTGAAAAAACAAAATACATGGCATAACCGCCCGATAATGTGGCGAATAAAGCTGTGAAAAATATTGTGGCACCTATACCCACATATTTATTCTGTTCTGTAGGAAATCGTTTTAAGGTATCAATATGTGCGCCGGAGCAGAACCAGAAAAAACCAGTAATTTTCTTCATTAAACTGAAAGAATAATATTTTATAAAACGACCTGTGATGCAAGTTGTTACAAATAAACTGAAATTAAATATCAGTGGTGCAAAAATAACATCTTAAGCAAATACTGGATTAGTGTTATCTTTGTTTAAAAATTCTGTGAAATGGAAGAAATAACTGTTGAAGAATTAAAGAAAAAAATTGATAACGGAGAGGATTTTCAACTGATTGATGTTAGAGAAACCTTTGAATATGAAGTGTCTAATTTGGGTGGGTTAAATATTCCATTATCAGGGGTAATGATCGAATCGGATAAAATAGAAACCGACAAACCTGTAATCGTACATTGCCGTAGCGGAAAAAGAAGTGCTGCTGCAATTATGCAGCTTCAAACTTTAGGTTTTGATAACCTGTATAATCTTGAAGGTGGTATACTTGCCTGGAAAGAAAAATACGATCCTTCTATGCCGGTTTACTAGAATGTTTAAAAAGGTTCTTTTAAACGTGTTTTATAACATAGCCATTTTCACCATGGTTATGTGTCTTTTTTGGGGAATTAACAAAGAGCGCTACAGTATAGTTATTGTCGCGGTATTTGCCGCGTCTCTGTTTGTGTTTTTTAAAATACGCTTATTGAAGGAAGTTAAACGCGAGACGAAAAAGCAGAAGAGTTAAAATGTTCAGGCATGTATTTGTTTGAATAACCAGAAGCTAAATCTTAAATCGCGCCCATCAGCATCATTTGCTCCATAGTGGGCGAGACACTTCCGCCTTTTGGTTCCAGAGTTACTGCAAAAGCCTGAGCCGCTTTTATTGATTTCATTTTTATCATTCCTGTGGCATTACTTTTGGCATCAAATACACCAAGATCTACAGGTTTACCATCAACCAATGCCCATAATTGATACTGATGTTCAGTGTCGTTTGCAGGCATTTTGACAGAAGCTAAATCAATCATGACTTCTTCCTTTTCGGGATCGAAGGCTACCATCATGCTCGCTGCAGGAGCATTTGGCGTTCCCTTTAGATTTACAAGTTTGTATTGCTCCGGATTGTGCAATATCTTCAAAGACTGTTTCGCGTCTTCAAGTTGACCCTCTACATAATTCACCCGGCTTGAGAATTGCTGATTTGATTCGCGCAGAACAGCAATTTGATTCTTAGATTCCCTAAGTTGACTGCTCAGGTTTATAATCGCGATCAAGCTTAACAATAACAAGGCTATCGATGCGGCAAAGGCATACTTATAGAAATTGTTCTTCTTACTTTGACCGGAAATAGGAATTATCGAGCCCTCAATTTTTTCTTCCGCGATTTCCAGATTGTCCAGAATTTTTGATCGAAGGTGCTCAGAGGGCTCTACGGCATGTGCCTCAGAATATTTTTCCAACGCTTTTTCAATTTCAGTCAGTTCTGCTCTGAGTTCGGGATGTTTTTCAAGCATTAACTCAACCTCATGCCTTTCACTCCCGGTTAAATCACCAAGAACGTAAAGCTCCAAAACGCCACTTTCAATATATGTCTTTAAATCTTCCAATTTAATTGAATAATTTTCTTAAACTGATAATCGCTAACCTGAGTCTTGTTTTTACAGTGCCAAGAGGTATCCCTAATTCTTCTGAAGCCTCAACATGCGTATACCCCTTGAAATAGATTAGGTCTAAAACCGCTTTTGCTTCTGGCCTCAGATTATTTACCATGTCTCTTACACCAAGTACTTCGGGGTTTAAAGTTGTATTTCGCTCTTCATCAATCTTAATTACGGAGTTTTCAATGTCCTGGTTCTTACTGTTATTTCGAAAATCTTTCGATCTTACTTTATCAACGGCGAGGTTACGGGCCAAATTAACCATCCATGTAAACAGCCGTCCTTTTGTTTCGTCGTAGAGATCAAAAGAGTTCCAAATCTTGACAAAAGTATCTTGCAATAGGTCCTCGGCAAGTTCCTGATCCTGAACAACCCGTAAAATAACGCCAAACAGGGAAGCAGAGTACATGTCATATAATGCCTCAGACCCAATTTTTTGTTTCTGCCGGATCGCTTTTATTAATTCGGCTTCAGGAAGTGATGTTTTCGTTTTTCTGCTCAAAATCTTAATCTTTCCAATAATACTGAATGGTTTATATACAACAAGAATTATTTGCAGAATTTTAATTTTTTTTAAAATAATCAGAATGTAAAATCCAATCCGATAAGTCTTCTCGTAGGTTACTGAAACTTCATAACCAAAAATAGATTTTATGGAAAATTCAATTATTCAAACCGAAGAAACTTCTTTGCCAGAAGGGGAGTTCTTAGCGAGGAAAGTACAGCGCCGCTCATTTTTAAAGTATGCCGGAGCAGGTGCAGCCGGGATAGCCCTGATAGCAGCGGGTTGTAAGCAAAGTAATTATAATCCGGACGATCCGGAAAATGGCTATGGCCCCGGCATTTCTTTAGGAACCGGTGACGTTGCAATTTTAAACTATGCTTACGCTCTTGAACAGCTGGAAGCAGCATTCTATACCCAGGTAATAGCAACTCCTTATTCGGGAATGTCGGCTGCCGAAAACTCTTTCTTAACCGATATTCGTGATCATGAAATTGCTCACCGCGAATTTTTTAAAGCGGCTATTACTGCCAATGGTGCTACTCCGATAAAAAACCTGACGGTAGATTTCAGCAGTATAAACTTTTCAAGTCGGGCCAGCGTACTGGGCACAGCTAAGGCCTTTGAAGATTTGGGCGTGTCTGCGTATGATGGTGCCGGGTATCTATTAAAAAACGCCGATTTCTTATTATTAGCAGGCAAAATTGTGTCTGTCGAGGCTCGTCATGCGGCCCTAATCCGCGAACTTCTTGAACCGAATAGCTTTTTAGGCGATTCAGTCGATGCATATTCTGTGAATATGGCGCGCACTCCCGCCCAAGTATTGGCTATCGCAGGAGCGTATATAAAAACTAAAATTGACCCAGCCACCATACCGGCTTAATAGAGAAAGATCATGAATATTGTAAATATATTAGAAGAAATAGAAAAAGTGGACGGCGAGATTTACGAACGCTTAAGTCCCCGCAGAAATGCGATGAAGGAGTTTTTGAGCATGGGTTCAAAAATCGCTTTATCAGCCATGCCTCTGGCTTTGGGTTCTATGTTTACTAAAGCATACGGCCAGGTTACTCCGTCGGCGATTGTTGACGTGCTTCAATATGCTTTAACCCTGGAACATTTCGAATATAACTTTTACCTGAGAGGAAATGCTTCTCTAACGTTGCCAATACCGGCAGGAGAACAACGAAATGCTATTGTGATGATTCGCGATAGTGAAAAGAAACATGTCGACTTTTTAAAGTCGGTGTTAAGCTCGTTAAACCAAACCCCGGTGGCGGAAAAAAGCAATTATGATTTTACCGCCGGAGGAACCTTTCCGGATGTTTTCAGTAATTATTCGACATTCCTGGCAGTTGCCCAGGCTTTAGAAGATACGGGTGTAAGAGCGTATAAAGGTCAGGCCGGTGCTCTTAAGGGCGAAAAGGTAGTATTAACAGCTGCCTTGGGAATTCATGCTGTGGAGGCCCGCCATGCTTCGAAAATTCGTTATATGCGCCGGATGAATGGTGTCCCCGCTTTAAAACCATGGATTGCGGCAAGTGCAACAAGCTCGAATGATAGTGGCGTTCCGGCGGCAAATGGAAATTATGGCGGTGCATCACCAGAAAATAACGTCAATCAGGCGGGAGTAATGATTACAAGTTTGCCTGGCGTTGGCGGAAATATCTCGTACAGTGCCGCGGCAGAAGCTTTTGATGAGCCTCTAACAAAGGCTGAAGTACTGGCTTTAGTTGCTCCTTTCGGGGTATCTTGATTGTTGATATAATTCAAATAAAAAAGGGCACTCGCGGTGCCCTTTTTTATTGTTCATAACAGCTTAAATATATCTGTTGATTACGTTTTCAAGATACTCTTGTTTTCCACTGATTGTAGCCGGCTCGCCGTTTTCAATAGCGAAGGCTCTTAAATCTTCAAGTGTCAGCTTTCCTTCTTCAAATTCTTTTCCTTTTCCTGAGTCAAAAGAAGCATAACGCTCTGTACGAATCTTTTTGTAATCCGATTTCTGAAGAATGTTATCCGCAGTAATTAATGCTCTTGCGAAGGTGTCCATACCACCAACATGCGCGTAAAACAGATCTTCCACGTCCGTTGAATTTCTTCTGATCTTGGCATCAAAGTTTACACCACCACCCTGCAATCCACCTGCTTCAAGGAAAATCAGCATAGCTTCAGTGATCTCATTTAAGTTATTCGGGAACTGGTCAGTATCCCAGCCATTTTGATAATCTCCGCGGTTTGCATCAACAGAACCTAACATTCCTGCATCTGCAGCAACCTGTAGCTCATGCTGAAATGTATGCCCGGCTAAAGTTGCATGATTTACTTCGATATTAATTTTAAAGTCTTTCTCTAAACCAAACTGATTCAAAAATCCGATAACGGTAGCGCAATCGAAATCATATTGATGTTTTGATGGCTCAGCTGGTTTAGGCTCGATAAAAAACGTTCCTTTAAAGCCGTTTTTACGTGCATAATCTTTTGCAGCATGAAGAAATTTAGCGAAATGTTCCTGCTCGCGTTTCATGTCTGTGTTAAGCAAAGTCATATAACCCTCACGTCCCCCCCAGAAAACATAGTTCTCGCCGTCTAATGCTATTGTTGCATCCAAGGCGGCTTTTACTTGTGCTGCGCCATGAGTTAAAACATGGAAGTCGGGATTGGTGGACGCACCATTCATGTAGCGTGGATTCGAAAACAAATTGGCAGTCCCCCATAAAAGTTTCACGCCACTTGCTGCTTGTTTTTGCTTCGCATAATCAACTAAGGCCTGTAATCTGCGTTCATTTTCAACAATGTCGTTTCCATAGTCTACCACGTCTACATCATGGAAGCAATAAAAAGGAAGGTTCATTTTTGTTAAAAATTCAAAGGCGGCGTCCATTTTATCTTTTGCCCTTTCAATAGCATCGCCTTTCTTGTCCCATGGATGAATGTGTGTAGGGGAGCCAAATGGATCCGCGCCATTACCCACAAACGAATGCCAATAAGCTCCTGCAAAGCGGAAATGATCTTTTAACGTTTTACCCGCTACCACGCGGTTTTCGTCGTACCATCTAAATGCCAGTGGATTGTCTGATTCTAATCCCTCGAATTTAATTTGACTTATACCTTTGAAAAATTCGGTATCGCCGGTGATTACGTTTGCCATGTTAATTATGATTTTTTATATGTTTATCTAATATTAATTTCCAATCCTGATAGATTGGTTCATAAGCTTCTGCCTGTGATGGTTCTATCAGCGACAATGGTTTTGAATTTTTGAAGGCTTCCCGCTCTGATGAGAATATTTTACTTCCAATTCCTGCTCCTAAGGCTGCTCCAACACTTCCATCATTTTCGTAAAGTTCTACAGGCACATTGGTAGCATTCACAAAAGCTTCAGTAAAAACGTTGCTTAAAAATAAATTTGCCCTTCCGGCTCTGATCACCGACGGATTCATGCCGATTTCTCGCATAATATCTAAACCATATCTGAAAGAAAAAGCAATACCCTCCTGCACCGCCCGGAAAATGTGCGACTGAGTGTGAAGGTTGAAATCAATATTGCAGAACTGTGCGCCAATGATTTTGTTGTTTAGCATACGCTCAGCACCATTCCCGAAAGGAAGTATTCTTAATCCATCGCTCCCAACCGGAATTTTGGCGCTTGAATTATTCATTTCCTCGTAATCCAAACCCGAGCCAATATTCTTTTTGGTCCAGCTATTTGATATTCCCGTTCCGTTGATACATAAAAGGATTCCCAGACGCGTGTTGGCGCCGGTATGATTTACATGCGCAAATGTATTTACTCTTGATTGTTTGTCGTACGTGATCGAATCGCTTACACCGTAAATAACACCAGAAGTTCCGGCAGTTGCAGCCACTTCGCCCGGGTTAAGCACATTCAATGATAGCGCATTGTTTGGTTGATCGCCGGATTTATAGCTGATCGGGATTCCGGCTTTAAGCGATAACTTTTCCGCCATTGCTTTTGTAAGGTGACCATGATCGGCAAACACATTCATTACATCGGCAATTAAGCTTTTATCAAAGCCAAAGCAATTTAATATGTCTTCAGAAATAGAGTTACTTTGAAAATCCCAAAAAATCCCTTCCGAAAGTGCAGAATTGCTGGTCGTGATTTTACCGGTCAGCTTCATCGATATAAAATCTCCGGGAAGCATAACTGTATCTATTTTTTCATAGATGTCCGGCTCGTTTTCTTTCACCCAGGCTAATTTTGAAGCGGTAAAGTTTCCGGGAGAATTAAGCAGATGTGATAAGCTTTGTTTTTCGCCGATTTGATCGAAAGCGCGGTTTCCGATCTCGACCGCCCTGCTGTCGCACCAAATAATTGAATCGCGAAGCACTTGTTGATCCTTGTCCACTACAACTAAACCATGCATTTGATAGGCAATTCCAATCGCCCCTACATCGTGTGGATTATAGGACTTAGTGGCATTTGCTTTGAGAATAGCTTGCTGTACGTGCTCCCACCACATTTCCGGCGACTGTTCTGCCCATCCTGGCTTTAGCGAAGTTATTGGTGATTCAGTATCGGGATATTGAACCGAAGCAATAATTTTTTGTGTCTCGGATTCTACAACCGAAACTTTTATAGATGATGTGCCGACATCAATTCCGAGTAAAAGCATGCTTTAAGGTTTATATGACTTATTGCCAACGTTGGCACGAAGGTAGATAATTTATTTTTTTAAAGTATTATTTTTTAGCTTTATGGATTAAAAAAAAGGAAATTGAATAAAAAGCCCACCATACTCGACATCGCTAAAGAATTAAATATTACTTTTTCTACAGTAGCAAGGGCATTAAATGATCATCCGGCAATAAGTATTGCTACGAAAAAGGCGGTAAGAGAAACTGCAGACCGTTTAAATTATCGCCAAAATAAAATTGCTTCATCTCTCCGTTCTGGCCGCAGTAATATTATCGGAGTGATTGTGCCCAACCTGCATGTTAGCTTTTTTAGTTCGGTTGTATCGGGCATCGAGAATGTAATGAATGCGAACGGGTATAATATCCTTTTATATCAATCGAAAGAATCTAAAAGGCATGAAGCTAAAGGCATTGAAACTTTTTTACAATCAAGGGTAGACGGCATCATTTCGTCGGTAACTACCGAAACAGTTGAAGAAGTTTACAGCGAGATCAAAACCCGCAATATCCCTCTTATATTCTTCGACCGGGAGTTAAGTACTTTGAACGTTCCGTCAGTTGTTATTGACGATTATAAAGGAGGTTTTATAGCGACCGAACATTTGATTAAACAAGGATACAAAGACATTCTGCATATTACGGCCCACCAGGATATCGCAATTTTTAAAGAACGCTTACGCGGATATATCGATGCTTTAAAACATTACGGTCTTCCTGTCAGAGAAGATTTGATTGTTAAGGGAGATTTTTCGCTTCAATTTGGGAAAGATGTGGTGCGTGAAACAAAACTGCAGGGAATCCACTACGATTCCATTTTCGCTTTAGAAGATTATACTGCGATGGGTGCTATGCAAGCTTTAAAAGAAGCCGGCATTAAAATCCCTGAAGAAATCGGTGTAATTGGTTTTGCGAATGAGGCGTTTGGAAGCCTGGTGAGTCCCGCTCTTTCTACTATTGATCAGCAGACCTCTAAGATGGGAGAAGAAACCGCCCGTATTTTTCTTAAACTTTTAAGAAATCAAAGCCCCGGATCCAAACCGGAAAAACTGGTTTTAGAACCCCGTCTTATCGTGCGAGAATCATCGAATAGAATGAATTCATAGTGCTAACGTTTGCATTAAAGCATAATTCTCGTTAATCTTGCAGCTCTTATCATGTTTAACCAATTATATGAAAAGGACTTTCTTAATCTTCGTATTTTTTTTCACCTGCGTTATTGCTGTAAATGCACAAATACCGGGTCATCCCTCGTCGTTAACTGTTTCCCAGGATGGAAACGGCGATTATAAAACAATTCAGGAAGCAATAAACTCAGTTCGTGATCTTTCGGGACAAGTAGTCAAGATTACCATTAAAAATGGCGTCTATCATGAAAAGTTAGTCATTCCTTCCTGGAAAACAAAAATTTATTTAATCGGCGAGAGCAAAGAAAAGACCATTATCACCGGAAATGATTACTCCGGAAAAGCATTCCCAGGGGGTAAGGATCCTTTCGGAAATGCTAAATATTCCACATTCACCTCTTACACGGTTTTAGTTCAGGGGGCCGATTTCAGGGCAGAGAACTTAACCATTCAAAACACCGCCGGACGCGTGGGCCAGGCTGTTGCTTTACATGTTGAGGGCGACCGGGCTGTTATTGTAAATTGCAGGATCTTAGGTAATCAGGACACGTTATATACAGCCAGTGGAACCAGCAGGCAGTATTATAAAGACTGCTATATTGAAGGTACAACCGACTTTATTTTTGGCGAAGCCACCGTTGTTTTCCAAAGTTGTACAATTAAAAATCTGTCTGATTCGTATATAACGGCCGCAGCAACTACTCCGAATCAAGTGTTTGGTTATGTGTTTTTCAATTGTAAATTAATCGCAGATTCAGCTGTAAAAAAGGTTTACCTGGGACGTCCGTGGCGGCCATACGCAAAAACGGTGTTCATCCGCACAGATATGGCAGATCATATCGTCGCTCAGGGTTGGGACCCTTGGAAGGGCGACAAGATGTTTCCTGATAAAGAAAAAACCGCTTATTATGCAGAGTATGGATCTTTTGGTGCGGGGGCGAATACGAGTGAGCGCGTAAGCTGGTCAAAGAAATTATCTAAAAAAGAACTTAAAAAATACACTCTCAGAAATATTTTCTCAGGACCTACGCCGTGGGTGCCTGCATCCTAATATCTAATTAATCATGAAAAAAAGCGTTTTGCTATTAACTCGGCTGGTTTTTACCGGCTTACTATCCATTGTTCTTTTGCCAGGATATTCCCAGGCACAAAATAACTACATCTCCAAAGTTTGGGTTGCTGATCAGGGAAATGGCACCTATAAAAACCCTGTACTAAACGCCGATTATTCGGATCCCGATGCCGTGCGTGTGGGGGATGATTTTTATCTGACTGCGTCCTCTTTTGAAGATGTTCCGGGTTTGCCAATTCTTCATTCTAAAGATTTAGTTAACTGGACGCTAATTGCACATGCATTAAAACGCCAGCCTCCCTTTGATTATTTTTCTGCCCCACGTCATGGTCAGGGAGTTTGGGCCCCTGCTATTCGTTTTCACAAGGGAGAATTTTATATTTATTATCCAGATCCTGATTTCGGGATTTATGTTACTAAAGCCAAAAATGCTGCAGGTCCGTGGTCAGATCCAATTTTAGTTGTAGGTGGAAAAGGCCTAATCGATCCTTGTCCATTATGGGATGACAACGGAAAAATTTATTTGGTTCACGCTTATGCCGGAAGCCGGGCAGGAATTAAAAGTATTATGGTTGTCAGGGAATTAAACCAGACAGGCACCAAAACCTTGGACGAAGGAGTCATTGTATACGACGGACACGAAACGGATCCAACCATTGAAGGTCCAAAGTTTTACAAAAGAAATGGGTACTACTATATTTTTGCTCCGGCGGGTGGAGTATCTACTGGCTGGCAATTGGTATTGCGCTCAAAAAATTTGTACGGCCCCTATGAAAGAAAAATTGTCATGCACCAGGGAAGCAGCACTGTAAATGGGCCGCATCAGGGCGCATGGGTAAATACGTCAACCGGCGAAGATTGGTTCCTGCATTTTCAGGATAAGGGCCCTTACGGAAGAGTCGTACATCTGAATCCAATGAAATGGGTAAACGACTGGCCTGTAATTGGCGTGGATAAAGATGGAGATGGCACCGGCGAGCCGGTTTTAACGTATAAAAAGCCAAACGTCGGAAAGAAAACATTCCCAATCGCTACTCCCTCAGAAAGCGATGAATTTAACGATACAAAACTTGGCTTGCAATGGCAGTGGATGGCAAATCCAAAGCCGACATGGGTTTTTACGAATGCGGCGAATGGCGCACTCAGACTCTTCACTGATAAGCTTTCTGATTCCACTAAAAACCTTTGGCAAGCACCAAATGTACTGCTTCAGAAATTCCCAGCCGACGTATTTATGGTCACTACAAAACTTAAGTTCACTCCTAATGATCGCTTAGAGAATGAAAAAGTTGGATTAACAGTTATGGGATTTAGCTATGCAAATCTTGCGTTGAAAAGTGAAAAAGATGGTAAATACCTGGTTTATACCGTGTGCAAAAATGCCGAAGCCGGAAAAGCTGAAGAAGAAAAAGTTATCACTAAAGTGGGCAATCAACCCGTCTATTTTAGAGTTAAAGTAACTGAGGGAGCTAAGTGCAAATTTAGTTATAGTTTAGACGGACAGGCATTTACCGAAGTGGGAGCCGAGTTTCAGGCCGAAGTAGGGCGTTGGATAGGCGCCAAAGTGGGCTTATTCGCTACGAGAGAAACACAGATCAACGACTCGGGATTTGCCGATTTTGATTGGTTTAGAGTTGAACCCGTTCAATAGATTATTAGCTCTCGTTATTGAAAGCTCCCGCACGCTTGTGCCGGAGCTTTTTTTATGGAAAAGGTTTCGCTGCATTCTGTAGGCTTTAACATTTTCATTTATCTTTGGAATGAAAAAGCATTTCCTTTCTAAACAGGTATACATTTGGCAATTCATTCTTTAAGCACACCAGTTGAATATCTAAAAGGCGTGGGTCCTCAACGTGCTGAGGTGCTTAAAAAAGAACTGTCTATTTTTACTTTTCAGGATTTAATTAATCATTATCCATTCCGGTATGTCGACAGGACTAAATTCTATAAGATAAAAGAATTGAATCCTGATTTGCCATCAGTGCAATTCATTGGTCGCTTAATATCGAAAGAAATCGTCGGTGAAAAGCAATCAAGGCGCTTGGTAGCCAAACTGAGAGATGATACAGGCATCGTTGAACTTGTATGGTTTCAGGGAATACGATGGGTTGAGAAGGTTTTACAGCCAAATGCGGCCTTTATAGTATTCGGAAAACCCACTGAGTTCAATGGGAAGATTTCAATGTCCCATCCCGAAATCGAATTATACAATCCCAACCTAAAAAAACTCGGTAATTTAACCCTGCAGCCTGTATACAGTTCAACCGAAAAGCTCAAGCAGTTTTCACTGGATACGAAAGGAATTCAACGAATTCAGTCGGCAGCTCTTGAAACAGTGCTCTATGAAATTGAAGAAACTTTACCGGAATATCTATTACAACGGTATAGGCTAATCGGAAAAAAAGAGGCAATTCAATACATTCACTTTCCTCCAGATGCGCTAACACTTCAAGCGGCCATCAGAAGATTAAAGTTCGAAGAGCTATTCTTTATCCAGCTCAAGCTGCTTAAAAATAAACTTTTGCGCACACAAAAATTTAAGGGCGCCATATTCGACAAAGTAGGAGAGAAGTTCAATACCTTTTACAACGAAAAGCTCCCCTTCGATTTAACAAACGCGCAGAAAAAAGTTTTAAAAGAAATCCGTCTCGACACCCAGCGAGGCGTACAAATGAACAGGTTATTGCAAGGCGATGTTGGGAGCGGAAAAACTATAGTGGCCCTAATGTGCATGTTGCTCGCAATAGATAACGGTTGCCAGGCCTGTATTATGGCCCCCACCGAAATACTCGCCCAGCAGCATTTTCAGTCCATTCATAAACTCGTTAACGATGATTTCGTGAGCGTTTCGATATTAACAGGATCTACACCTAAAAAAGACCGCAAGAAAATTCATGAAAAACTCGCCGCAGGGGATTTAGATATTCTTGTAGGTACTCACGCCCTGATCGAAGATGCAGTACGGTTTGCAAACTTAGGCTTGGCTGTGGTAGATGAACAGCATAGGTTTGGTGTAGAGCAAAGAGCAAAGCTCTGGCGAAAAAATACACTGCCTCCGCATGTTTTGGTAATGACAGCAACACCAATTCCGCGGACGTTATCGATGACTTTATATGGCGATCTGGATGTATCAGTTATAGATGAGTTGCCTGCCGGCAGAAAACCAATCAAAACTATCCATTTATTTGAAAGTCAACGCCTGCGCATGTTCGGCTTTATGCGACAGGAAATTGCTTTAGGTCGCCAGATCTACATAGTTTATCCTTTAATAAAAGAAAGTGAAAAACTCGATCTCTTGCATTTGGAAGCTGGAATTGAAACGATTTCCCGCGAATTTCCCTTACCCGATTACCGTATAAGTATTGTACACGGAAAACTAAAGCCTGCCGAAAAGGACTTTGAAATGCAGCGCTTTGTTAAAGGCGAAACCCAGATAATGGTCGCCACTACTGTTATTGAAGTTGGAGTAAACGTTCCGAATGCCAGCGTTATGATCATCGAAAACGCCGAGCGTTTCGGTTTATCTCAATTACACCAATTACGCGGACGCGTTGGCCGCGGGGCAGAACAATCCTATTGTATTTTGATGAGTGGCAATAAACTTAGCAAAGAGGCGAAAATACGATTGGAAACAATGGTTAAAACCAATGATGGCTTTGAAATATCCGAAATCGATCTGCAACTGCGTGGTCCCGGCGACATAGAAGGGACGCGACAAAGCGGGGTTTTAGACTTAAAACTCGCAGACCTGATGCAAGATCAACACATACTGCAAGAAGCACGGAATGAGGTCATCAGAATTTTTGAAGAAGATCCAAATCTGGCAATGGATAAGAATGAGCTTCTGAAAAAATACTTCGGTAAAAAAGAAAGAGGAATCGCGCTTCACAATATCTCATAGAAGTATGAAAAACTGTAATTTCGCTTCTCTATTAAAATAAAGATTGATTTAGTGGATAAGTTAGATTCAGATCCTGAAAAGAAAGACCCGTATGCCGCCTTGCGTTACCCCGAGTTTCGCTCCTTTTTAACTATACGGTTTTTTCTCACCTTCGCCTACCAAATTCAGGCGGTAATAATTGGCTGGTATATTTATCAGCTTACCAAGGATCCATTTTCTTTAGGTCTGATAGGCTTGGCCGAAGCAATCCCCGCTTTAGGAATTGCACTTTATGGCGGTTACGTTGCAGACAAATCTGAAAAAACTAAGCTCTTAAAACTTATCCTGGCAGGAATGTTTGTATGTTCTCTGGTACTATTTTTAGTAACCTTGCCAGCATTTTCTTCGGATCTCAGCCAATCCACTATCGTCCTGACAATATACTTTATGATTTTTGGGATAGGTATCGCCAGAGGATTTATGGGGCCTGTAATATTTTCCCTAATGGCTCAGATCATTCCCCGCGAACATTATCCAAATTCATCCACATGGAACAGTGCCGGCTGGCAGGTAGCTTCCATCGCCGGTCCCGCATTTGGCGGTTTAGTATATGCCTATGCCGGTATATCAGTTACGTTCTTTTTAATATTGGTGTTTTTATTGACATCATTCGCATGTATATTCTTTCTTCAAAAACGTCCTCCACAATTCGTTCCCCAGGAGAATATAATGGAAAGTCTTAAAGAAGGAATCGGCTTTGTATTCCGTAGCCGTATGCTTTTAGGAGCAATGAGCCTTGATTTATTCTCAGTATTTTTCGGGGGCGCTGTGGCCCTGATTCCTGTAGTTGCCAGTGAAGTATTGCATGTAGGTGCCGAACAGTTTGGGATGATGAGAGCTGCGCCAGCCATTGGCGCTGTGTTGACAATGCTTTTTATGGCCCGTCATTCGCCCATGAACAAACCATGGCGAAATCTCCTGTTTGCTGTAACCGGATTTGGCTTATCAATAATTGGCTATGGCCTTTCAACTAGCTTCTATTTAACTCTGTTTTTTTTATTTTTCGAAGGTGTTTTTGATAGTGTCAGCGTAGTAATCCGTTCAACAATTATGCAGTTGTTAACGCCCGATAATATGCGAGGGCGAGTCTCCGCAGTTAACTCCATGTTCATCGGCTCATCAAACGAAATTGGAGCGTTCGAATCCGGTTTAACCGCCCGTTTAATGGGCACCGTGCCAGCCATCATTTTCGGTGGTAGTATGACCCTTGTAATTGTATCCCTAACTTATCTGAAAACTAAAAAATTGGTACCCTTGGGTTTAAAGGAAATTCATCAGCCCGAAAGTTAAACTGTTCTTTGTTGGGAATTTGCAATCTTCTGTCTCTTCCCAAAGAAAAGGTAAATTAAGGATCCAATAATAGGCGCTACGAGTACAATCAATACCCAAATTAATTTAGTCGTTGTGTCTTTGAAATTCGATTTCAGGATATCAATCAAACAAATAAGAGCTAATATTAATGGCAACACACCGATAAAAGTTATTATGATTATTTCAGGTGTTCCAAGGTTTAGAAATAATAGGTTTTCCATTTGGCTTTTTTTCATGAAGGTACAAATTTAATTAATTCGCAGCCATGCAGTGATATTACATGTTCAGGCAATAGTTAGAAAAGTACCTGCCGTCTCCGAAGCAACTGCAGTCCCGTCTTCATTCATACTACGCGAGGGCATTAGCCACAATGGCCGGTATCCATTACAGCCGGGTTTAGAAGTGGGACTGTAGGGACTTTGTTGGAACGGCAAAAAAGGCATTCTTTATAATGTGGACTCCATAGAATACCCTCCAACATGAATATTAAATGGACTTTATCATATCCACATAGGGAGATCTCTCTTGAACATGTCGGTATGTTTTTGTTTTACCGCTGAGAAATGCCCAGCTTAGAAAGTTATGAGTTGCAATAAGCCGTTGAGATGAAAGAGGCGTGCTGCTTCCAGCAAGCCTCTTTTTTATAGCATTTCTTATTTGCAAGAATATTCGTAATTCATTATTTCGGTATGAGTTTGAGGTGATTGACCAGCGGATGAATACACTTCGACCCGAGTGCTTTTAGTGATCAATTTATCGGAATTTACTACATAAGTATAATTCGTAACAGAGGTGCTTCCTGTTTGACCCTGATATGTAGTGCTGCGTGTCGCCTTTTTTACTGCATTTTTATTGGGTTTGCTTATTAGTAAATTTTCATCAATCACTAGGGTGTTTTTAATATCCGTATAGTACTCATAAGTCGTGGTTGTTACACCAGAACCATAAGACTCTACTTCAGAAACCAGATTTCCATTGGAGTAGGTAAAGGTTGTTTCATAAGTGGAAGTATGTGCAATAGATCCCGGTTCGGTACTAGATTGCGTTGAAACCTGTTTAGATTTAGCTAAATACCCTTCGCTATTATGTTCAAAAGTATAGGTAGATGTGTATGTTTCTACAAAGCCGCCTGTGTTGGTATAGGTTTCAGTCTCGGTATAGCCGGTCACCATACCATTAGAAACGTTGTAAGTAGTTGTTTCATCAGCTTGAGTTGCATTGCCCTCGAAATCTTTTACAACAATCTGACTAGCTCCGTAATTGATTGTGGTATAGTCGTCAAGAACATTGGCATCATATTCTTTTACTTTAACCACTCTGTTTTGGCTGTCGTATTCATAGGTTTCATAATAGGTTCCGCCTTCTTCGCTTTCTTTTGTCAGCGTGCAGGTTTTACCTCCTGGCGTAGTAATAGCGCCTCCAGCTTCAACCTCTACCTCGGGATCACCGTCGCCTTTTTTACAGCCATTAAATGCGAGCGAACCTGCCACACATAACATTACTAATAGTCTGAGTTTCTTCATGTTTTGTTTGTTAATTTGATCGTGAATAAGTTGATTTTTATCCTGCCAAGATATTAAACCACTTTAGGGCGTGAAATACCTAAAAAAGGGTATTCTTTAATAGGCAAGCTTCCTGGAAGGCAAAAAATAATAAGCCAGCGATTGGGTATCTTAACGCGTCAAATAGAAGACACGCCGAAGTACGGGCTATGGAAAGGCGCCCTGTCTTTTTAGTAGGGTTAGCCCTCAATTGGCCTTATATAACTTATCAAAGAGATTTTGGTTTTAGAATCAAAAACTTGGCTAATATGTATGCGAATATTCTATGTTTATGTGATTGATTTCACGCAAAGCGTGATAAGAAAAGAACATGCAAAATTTTTTGCTGGCTTTGCGTGTTTCTGTCTTTGCGCTCTTTGCGTGAAATTGAACTCGGCATAAAAAAGCCCGGCAATTAGCCAGGCTCTATAAAAGATTATTAGAACACAAAAAATTAACTGAGTTCCAAAATTTGTTTCTCTCCAATCTGTTGTCTCCACATCGCATAGTACAAACCTTTTTCCTCCAGCAATTCAGCGTGCTTGCCAGATTCAATAATTTGTCCGCGTTCAAGAACAAATATTTTGTCGGCATGCATAATAGTGGATAAACGGTGTGCAATCAGAATGGTGATATGATTCTCCATATTCGAAACATCGCGAATTGTGCGGGTGATTTCTTCTTCTGTAATAGAATCAAGCGCTGAGGTAGCTTCATCGAAGATCAGGATATTTGGTCGTCTTAGCAAAGCTCTTGCAATCGATAGACGTTGCTTTTCACCTCCTGATACCTTTACTCCACCTTCTCCAATGACAGTATCCAATCCTTTTTCCGCACGAGCCAGGAGCGATTGACAAGCCGCTTTATGAAGTACATCCATACATTCTTCATCCGTAGCCTCTGGACGTACAAATAACAAATTCTCCCGGATAGTGCCCGAAAACAATTGGGTATCCTGCGTTACAAAGCCAATGCGTTCACGTAACTGATCCAGATCTATATCGTGGTACGACGATGTATTATACAATACCTCACCCTCAAGCGGCTGATATAAACCAACCAACAATTTCACTAATGTCGTTTTTCCAGATCCGGATGGACCCACAAACGCTATAGTTTCGCCAACCTTGGTATCGAAAGATATGTTACTTAACGCATTTCTGTTTGCCGATTGATGTCTGAAGCTTACATTGTCAAACTTTAGATGCGTAATGCGACTGATAATCTTGGGGTTGTCCGGCTTCTTTTCTTTTGGAATATTTAGAATGTTGTTAAAATTTTCAAGAGACACCTCTGTTTCGCGATAGATATTAATGATATTTCCGAGCTCTTGTAAAGGGCCAAAGATGAAAAATGAATAAATAAATAAGGAGAAGAACTCGCCCACGGTAATTCTTCCTGCCCAGATAAGGTACAGCATCAGTAATAGTATCCCATTCCTAAGTAGGTTTACCAAGGTGCCCTGCACAAAGCTAAGACTCCTTACGTATTTGACTTTTTTAAGCTCCAGGAGGAGAATTTTATCCGTCGTATTTTTAAGGCGTTTAATTTCCTGAGAAGACAATCCCAAACTTTTTACAAGCTCTATGTTACGTAGCGATTCTGTAGTCGAGCCTGCAAGCGCGGTTGTTTCATGCACGATCTTCTTCTGTACTACCTTAATCTTTTTACTCAGAAAAGAACTAATGAATCCCAATATTGGAATAACCGACAGGTACACAACCGCTATAGACCAATGAATATTAATGGCATAAACAAATACAAATGTTATCCCGATCACTGAAGTAAACAGGATATTTATAAAGGCGACGATTAGCTTTTCGGTATCTGTACGCACTTTTTGCAAAATACCCAGTGTTTCTCCGCTACGCTGGTCCTCGAATACCGAATACGGCAGATCCAGTGAATGCGAGAGACCATCGGAATATATTTTCGCACCTAAACGCTGAGTAATTACGTTGACATAATAATCCTGGAAATTTTTTGCAATTCTTGACACCATCGCCACGCCCATGGCGGCAAGAATAAGCACGCCGGCCCCTTTAAAAAATTCACCTGTAGTGTATTCTTTATAATGAGTTACGTACTTATCAATAATTATGCGGAAGACCCATGGATCAAGCAATGAAAACGTTTGGTTAATCGCGGCGAGAAATAACGCTAAAAGCAATAGCCCTTTATACCCCTTTAAGTATTCGAATAATATCTTCATGGTTTCACAAAATTAAAAAAGGAATGAGCTATTCAACCCATTCCTTTTTTTTTGACGTTTAGATTAAATTCTAAACCGTCATGATGTCTTTTTCCTTGGCTTCAACAAGTTTATCAACTTTAACAATAAAGCCGTCAGTTAACTTTTGAACTTCAGCTTCACCGCCTTTAATTTCATCTTCAGAAATGCCTTCAGATTTCAATCGCTGAATTTTTCCGTTGATATCCTTCCTGATATTACGAATGGCGATACGGCCTTTTTCAGCTTCCTCTTTCGCTTTTTTGAATAAATCCTTGCGACGATCTTCTGTTAATGGAGGAACATTCATTCGGATAACAATTCCATCATTTTGAGGGTTTAGCCCCACATTCGAATCGATAATTGCTTTCTCAATCGGTCCTATCATGTGTTTCTCCCAAGGTTGAGCTACTAAAGTGCGGGCATCTGGCGTAGAGATTCCACAAACCTGTTGTAAAGGAGTAGGGTTGCCGTAATAATCAACAGTAATGCCATCCAGCATGGTTGTTGAAGCCTTGCCAGCACGAATTTTTAGTAATTCAGCATCGCAATGTTCTACAGCTTTTTCCATCGTTGCTTTAGCATCGTTTAGCTGTTTCTTTATAAGTTCATTCATCGTTGAATATATGAGATTTATAAAAATTAATTACCCTTTAACTAATGTCCCGATGGAATCGCCATTAGCAATACGCATGAAGTTTCCAGCTTTGTTCATGTCGAAAACGACAATCGGAAGCTTATTTTCCTGGCATAAAGTAAACGCAGTCATATCCATTACGTTTAGATTATTGTCATAAACTTCCTGGAAAGTAATGCTTTCATATTTAACCGCTGTTAGATCTTTTTCAGGATCTGCGGTATAAATACCGTCAACACGTGTACCTTTCAATACAGCATCGGCCTGAATTTCTATCGCACGCAGAGATGCTGCAGTATCAGTTGTAAAATAAGGGTTTCCAGTGCCGGCGCCAAAAATTACAATTCTTCTTTTTTCAAGATGTCTAACTGCTCTTCTGCGGATAAATGGTTCGCAGATCTGCTCCATTTTTATGGCTGTCATCAGACGGGTTTTGACTCCTTCTTTTTCCAGAGCATCCTGAAGGGCCATGCTGTTAATCACAGTAGCAAGCATTCCCATGTAATCTGCCTGTACCCTGTCCATTCCGGCTTGTTCGGCACTTAAACCTCTAAAAATGTTTCCACCCCCAATTACTATGGCTATTTCCAACCCTGTGTCATGTACTGCTTTTATATCTTTAGCATATTGTAAAACACGGTCGCTGTCAATACCATATTGTTTATCACCCATTAAAGATTCTCCGCTTAATTTCAGGAGGATGCGTTTATACTTCATTTACGACAATATTTTGGCGAATTTAAGAAATTAGTGGATTAGTTGAAGGGTCATTAGTTAATTAGTCAATAGTTAATTAGTGAATCGGATAATAGTTAAATAGTCATTGGTTAATTAGTAATACACTAAATCAAGTGGCAGTATTGATTGGCACATTTTTCTAAGCAAAAAATCCCTGCCACTTTGGGCAAGGATTCTTATATCGATTGGAATAATAAACCAATCACGAATGACTAATTTACTATCTAAGCTCCTAACTGAACGCGTTTGAACGCTGTAACAGTTAAACCGCTTTGTACTCCATTTAAAAACTGAGCAACAGTTTTAGAAGAATCTTTAACAAACTCCTGGTTTAACAAAGTTGAATCTTTGTAGAATTTGTTCAATTTACCGGCAGCAATTTTTTCTACCATTTCTTCAGGCTTACCTTCTGCACGAATTTGCTCTTTAGCAATTTCCAGTTCACGCTCAATAGTGTTGGCGTCAACATCACCTTTGTCTAAAGCTACCGGGTTCATGGCCGCAATTTGCATTGCAACGTCTTTACCAGCCTCGTTTGCGTTAGCCGCATCAGCGCTTAAAGCAACCAATACACCTAAACGGTAGTTACCGTGGATGTAAGCAATAACTTTCTCTCCTGTTATTGTCTCGAATTTAGAAATACCGATTTTCTCACCAATTTTACCAGTTTGATCGATTAAAGCATCAGCAACTTTGGTTCCGTTTAAATCAAGTTCTCTAAGTTGGTCTGCAGAAGAAACGTTTTTGTCAATTGCTAATTCAGCAATGCTGTTAGCAAAAGCAATAAAGTCAGCGTTTTTAGCAACGAAATCTGTTTCGCAGTTAACTTCAACAATAATTCCGCGTTTTCCATCGGCAGTAGTTTTAGAAATAACTACACCTTCGTTAGATTCGCGATCCTGACGGCTTGCAGCAACTTTAGCACCTTTTTTACGAAGGTAATCGATAGCAGCTTCGAAATCGCCGTTAGATTCTGTTAAAGCTTTTTTACAATCCATCATTCCTGCACCTGTTTGCTGGCGCAGTTTATTTACGTCTGAGGCAGAGATTTGTACTGTAGACATTTTGTTTATTTTTTTTGAGTTGTAAGTTGTAGGTTATACGTTGTAAGTATCCTGCAAACTTGTATAAATTCAGTTTGTAAAATTTGTGGGTTGTAAGTTCTATGCTCAGGGTAAACCTTCAACATACAACCCACAACCCACAACCAATATTATTCAGCGCTTTCAGCCGGAGCGTCAGTCCCTGCTTCTGCAGTAGCTTCAGCTTTACGCTCGCGACGAGCAGGAGCTTCTTCTTTAGCTTCAGGAGCATCAGCTTTCGCTTTTGCTACAGCTGCTTCTTTTTCAGCTTCGTCTTCTTTTTCGCGTTTACGCTCATCTAAACCTTCTTGAATTGCTTTGATGATAATGTCAGTAATCAATTGGATTGATTTTGTAGCATCATCATTTGAAGGGATAGGGAAGTCGATGTTTGAAGGATCTGAGTTTGTATCTACCATTGCAAAAGTAGGTACGTTCAGTTTCAATGCCTCAGAAACAGCGATGTGCTCTTTTTTAACATCAATAAGGAATAATGCAGCAGGAAGACGGTTTAAGTCAGCGATACCTCCTAAAAGAGTCTCTAACTTGATACGCTCGCGCTGAATCATTAATTTTTCTTTCTTAGAAAGTACATCGTAAGTTCCGTCTTTTGTCATCTTGTCGATGTTAGACATCTTTTTGATCGACTTACGTACTGTTGCGAAGTTTGTTAACATACCACCTAACCAACGCTCGGTTACGAAAGGCATGTTTACAGATTTAGCTTGCTCTGCAACGATATCCTTAGCTTGTTTTTTAGTAGCTACGAATAATACTTTACGGCCAGATTTAACGATTTGTTTAATCGCGGCAGCAGCTTCTTCTAATTTTGTTAAAGTTTTATTTAAATCTATAATGTGGATGCCGTTACGCTCCATGAAAATGTACTGAGACATTTTTGGATCCCATTTGCGGGTAAGGTGACCAAAGTGTACACCTGCATCCAATAAATCCTGATATGTTGTTCTTGCCATTGTCTGATCCTCCTGAGATTAACGTTTACTAAATTGAAATTTCTTACGGGCTTTCTTGCGACCTGGTTTCTTACGTTCAACCATACGCATGTCACGTGTTACTAAGCCTTTCGCTCTCAATGAAGGTTTTGTTTCCGGATCTAATTCAACAATCGCTTTCGCAATTGCTAAACGAACTGCTTCCGCTTGACCTTTAACACCACCGCCAGCAACGTTAACAGTAACATCAAATTTGCCGGCAGAGCCAGAAACTTCTGTAGATTGTGTAACGATGAATTGTAATGGTAAGGTAGGGAAGTATTCTTTGTAATCTTTACCGTTTACGGTAATGCCGCCGTTACCATCTTTAAGATAGATACGGGCAACTGCTGTTTTTCTTCTGCCTGAAGTGTTTGTTGTTGACATTTCTTTTCTCTTTGATTAAAGTTTAACTTCTTTTGGACTTTGTGCCGCATGAGGATGAGTAGTTCCTGCATACACATGTAAATTTTTGTACAACGCACGTCCCAAACGATTTTTAGGTAACATACCACGTACAGCTTTTTCAACTATACGCTCAGGATGTTTAGCCAATAACTCTTTCGGAGAAATGAAACGCTGACCGCCTGGATAGCCTGTGTAACGTACATAGGTTTTGTCGCCCATTTTGTTACCGGTCAGTTTAACTTTGTCTGCATTAATAACAATTACGTTATCTCCGCAGTCTACGTGTGGGGTGTACGATGGCTTGTTTTTTCCTCTGATCACCATAGCGATTTTAGAAGATAAGCGCCCCAAAATCTCGCCTTCAGCGTCAACAACTATCCATTGTTTGTCGACAGTCTGTTTGTTAGCAGAGACAGTTTTGTAACTTAACGTATTCACTTGCTTGATATTAAATTAATTAAAAAATATATTATACCCCTCAAAAAGGGATTGCAAAGATAGGGTGAAATAAGTTAAGGGCAAAACAAAAAGAGAAAAAACCTTGCACCGCCTTCTGTATATAGATGAGTCTGTAGTTAGATATATTAAGGTAAGCCTCAAATCATTTCTTGTTCCCTCTTTCAGAAGAGGATTTAGGTGGGAAAAGCATCTTTCGTCTCTGTGGTAAATGCAGTCCCGCTTTCTGTTCCAAATCCTCATTACGCCACCCGAAGGGGTGGCTTCATTCCGGGTTTTCCACGTCAACCGGGTTTAAAAGTGTTAAGCCGGTTCTTCGTAGGATAGAGAAAACGCCGACTGCGCTCCAAAATCTGCCTGTAACTTTCCAAAAGTTCCAAACTTTTGGGAAGTTCTTATACTCTCAAAGTCATTAATTTCAAATTTTAACTTTTAATAAACCACAATTCATACTTTTGCGTTTTATAATCGAGCTGCAAAAATTGTAACCTCTTATATATATCTTTTTAAATTAGCATTTGTGATCATTCTCATTTTCTTTCTTTGTCATTGGTTCCTTTCTTTATTTTTCCAGACATTTTTCCTTCACCGTTACGCTTCTCATAAAATGTTCACCACCAGTAAATTCTGGGAGCGTACTTTTTATGTTATGACTTGGGTTTTTCAAGGAGCGTCATTTTTAAATCCAAGAGCATATGCAATTCTGCACAGAATGCACCATGCCTACAGTGATACCGAAAAAGATCCTCATTCTCCGCACTTCTTCAGAGATGTGTTTCAAATGATGTGGGCGACAAAGGTTATTTTCCAGGATTACGTGAAATTTAATAAAGAACCTGAAACCCGTTTCAAAGGCAATTATCCCGAATGGAGAACTGTAGATTTAATGGCTTCATCTATGGTGTCGCGTCTTGGGTTTATCGTCTTCTATATAGCTATTTATGTCGTTTTTGCAACTCATTGGTGGATGTTTTTACTTTTGCCAATTCATTTTGTAATGGGACCATTGCACGGCGCATTGGTAAACTGGTGCGGACATAAATACGGGTATTCAAATTACGATAACGGCGACCATTCAAAAAATACTACACCCTTCGACTTTTTCATGCTCGGCGAGTTATTTCAAAATAACCATCACATGCACCCAAACAGTCCGAACTTCGCTAAACGCTGGTTCGAATTCGATCCGGTGTATCCGGTATTAAAATTTATGCATTGGGCACGAATTATTAAACTTAGAAAAGCATTATAAACAAAAAGCCTCCTGCAATGGAGGTTTTTTTATGCTTGTTGCTTTTTTCTATGGGTTTTTGTTTATAAATTAGATTAAACATCTATTCACAATTAAATCCGTCTTATGAGTATCGCAAAAGAATTTAGGGAATTTGCCATGCGTGGCAATGTTATTGATCTTGCTGTCGGTGTTATTATTGGTGCCTCGTTTGGTAAAATTGTTACTTCCCTGGTAGACGATATTATCATGCCGCCTATTGGCTATGTAACTGGGGGCGTTGATTTCGCCGATAAAAAAATAGTCTTAAAGCCAGAAGACGTTGTTAATAAAGTAGCTGAAGTTTCTATAAAGTATGGGAATTTCATAAATACACTACTTCAGTTTATAATTGTGGCCTTTTGTATATTTCTGATAGTAAAGCTTCTTAACTCTTTGCAAAGGAAAAAGGAAGTTGTTGAAGTCGCAGTTGTTCCTGGTAAGGAAGAAGTGTTGTTGGCTGAGATAAGGGATATATTAAAAAATCAAAAAGCTTAATAGCACCTAATCGATATCAACTAAATAAAAAAACCTCCGGATTGAGGAGGTTTTGCTGTTTTCTGATTCATCGAATAAACATTCACCTTGCGCAGATAGTGATTTGGTGATGCTGCTAAACCGTAGTTTTTATACTTAACTCCTTCAATTGCTCCTCAGAGATGGTTGAAGGCGAATCAATCATTACGTCCTTACCTGAATTGTTTTTCGGGAATGCGATTACATCCCTGATGGAATCCAGTCCTGCGAAAATTGATACCAGGCGGTCGAAACCAAAGGCAATACCGCCGTGCGGAGGAGCTCCAAATTCAAATGCCTCCATTAGGAAGCCAAACTGCTTTTGCGCCTCTTCGGGACTAAAACCCAGGTGTTTAAACATCAGACTCTGCAGCGCTCTGTCGTGAATACGAATAGAACCTCCGCCTATTTCAGTTCCGTTGATCACTAAATCGTACGCATTGGCTCTTACTTCCCCAGGTTTGGTGTCAAGTAAAGCAATATCTTCAGGCTTCGGTGAAGTGAAAGGGTGGTGCATTGCATGATAACGGGCATGTTCTTCATCCCATTCTAATAATGGAAAATCGACTACCCAAAGTGGAGAAAACTTATTCTTGTCACGCAAGCCTAAGCGGGTCCCCATTTCAAGGCGAAGCTCATTTAATTGTTTACGAACTTTATCGGTTGATCCCGCCATTACCAGAACCAAATCTCCGGGTTCTGTTTTAAAAGCCGCAGACCATTGCTTTAAAGCATCTTCGTTATAGAATTTATCTACTGATGATTTCAACGTTCCATCAGTATTGTGACGCATATAAATCAAGCCTGTACCACCAATTTGAGGACGTTTGATAAAATCAGTTAACTCATCTAATTGCTTCCGGGTGTATTCGGCACAGCCTTTTGCATTGATTCCTACAACAAGTTCAGCATTATCAAACACAGGAAAGCCGAGGCCTTTCACAACATCATTTACTTCGACAAATTGCATTTCGAAACGAGTGTCAGGTTTATCTGAGCCATATAAACGCATCGCGTCCGCATAATCCATGCGAGGTACGCTGCCAATATCAATACCTTTCACTTTTTTGAACATATGATTGATCAAACCTTCGAACAGGTTCAAAATATCCTCTTGTTCAATAAAGGCCATTTCACAGTCTATCTGAGTAAATTCTGGCTGACGATCTGCCCGTAAATCTTCATCGCGAAAGCATTTTACTATTTGAAAGTAGCGGTCAAACCCAGAAACCATTAATAGCTGCTTAAATGTTTGCGGAGATTGCGGAAGTGCATAAAACTCACCTGGATTCATTCTGCTGGGCACCACAAAATCACGGGCACCTTCAGGTGTCGATTTTATAAGTACCGGCGTCTCAACCTCAAGGAAGTTCTGATCATCTAAATATTTTCGGATTTCCTGAGCCATTTTATGGCGTAGGATCAGATTATTTCTAACCGGTGCACGACGCAGATCCAGGTAACGGTATTTCATTCTTAAATCCTCGCCACCATCGGTCTCATCTTCAATCAAAAACGGAGGAAGTTTTGCTTCATTTAATACCTCAATAGAAGAAATTTTTATTTCAATATCCCCTGTAGGAATTTTAGGGTTTTTACTGGTTCGCTCAATTACTTTACCGGTAACTTTAATTACATATTCTCGCGAAAGTCCGCGAGCCTGCTCACTCAGAGCCGGATCCTCATCCATATTAATAAGGAGTTGAGTGATTCCGTATCTGTCCCGAACATCGATAAAGGTCATTCCTCCTAAATCGCGCGACTTTTGTACCCATCCTGCAAGGGTTACTTCTTTGCCTAAATCGTTTATCGTTAATTCACCGCAAGTATGAGTTCTATGCATAATATTATGTTAGGGATGCAAAAGTAGGTTTTTTGGTGTTAATATGACAAATTAGAATATCCATTGAACGGTTATCGAGGATCTACTCATCTTTAAGAGCATTTCTTCGCAATCGTAAAAGGCCTTTAAACGGTCACATATCCTTCAAATACAAACTTTGCAGGACCTTCGAGAAAGATATCACTGTATTTTGAACCGTCATAGTCGAAACGAATATTTAGTTCGCCGCCGAGAACTTTAATAGGAGTAGTAATCTTTCCTGTTTGATTTTTATGCTTTGCCATAGCTAAAGCCACTGCGGTAACACCAGTACCGCATGCATAAGTTTCATCCTCAACGCCACGTTCGTATGTCCTTACAAAATAACGATCGCCTAAATCTTCTACGAAATTTATGTTGATGCCTTCAGCTTTGTAAATATCATTATATCTTATCGCCTTACCTTCCGAGTAAACATCTTTATCAGACAAATTACTGGTGCATTGGACGAAATGAGGTGATCCGGTATTGAGCACATAAGCTTCTCCATCTGTCTTAACAACATCTACATCAATCATTTGCAAGCTTACCCAATCGCCTGAACCCGAAATTTTGGCATAATGAGGACCATCGACTGCCAAAAAGTTAGTTTCGGTTTCGAAAATATTAAGGTGTTTTGCAAATGCCACAATGCACCTTCCGCCGTTACCGCACATGCTACTTGGATTGCCATCAGCGTTATAATAAACCATCTCGAAATCATATCCTTGAATCTTCTGAAGAAACATGATACCGTCGCCGCCAATACCGAATCTCCGATCGCATAGTTGAGCCAATAACGCTGGTTGGTGATGATCGAAACCGATTTCCCGGTTATCAATGAGGATAAAATCGTTTCCCGCTCCCTGGTATTTAAAAAAGTGTAATTTCATCAATACAAGATTACAAAATTGTGGAAGGATATTTGTTCTACAAAAAACATAATCCGGTAAATTCCTTCGTCCGAAAGTTTTTAAATTTCTATTTAACAATATTTAACAGTTTTGGACGCATGTTGCTATTGGATTTAACGTTAAAGTGGTATTAAATTTGACATACGAGAAAAAAAAATCGAGGTATACATATATGAAGAAGATAGGAATAACTCTTTTAACTGCATTTATAGGCGGTGCAGTAGCGGTTGGTAGTTATAAGCTGATCGAGAACAAATACGCTGACACAATGGGTCTTGAGGAAAGACAGAAAGTTTATTTTGCGAATAATCCGGTCAATGTTTCATCAGCTGGTGATGTTGATTTTGTGCAGGCCGCTGGAGCAGTTACACCAGCGGTAGTACACATTCAAACTACATACGATGCATCAAGTCAGGATCGGGGAGGAAGTGATCCGATGGAAGACATGTTCAGAGACTTCTTCGGAGCGCCAAGAGGTAACGGAGGTCAACGCGTTCCGCAGCGTGCTTCAGGATCAGGAGTTATAGTTACACCTGATGGATATATTATTACGAATAATCACGTCGTAGAGAACGCCAGCAAAATCGAAATTATATTGACTGATAACCGGTCTTATGAAGCAAAGGTTATCGGTACCGATCCAAATACAGATTTAGCGCTCGTGAAGGTAAACGCTAAAAATTTACCAGTTGTTAAATTAGGAAACTCCGACAATGTGAAAGTAGGAGAATGGGTGCTTGCGGTTGGATATCCTTTTACCTTACAAAGTACAGTAACGGCAGGTATTGTTAGTGCTAAAGGGCGCAGCATTGGTATTTTAGGTGAGAGTAATAATGAGCGGAATTTCCGTAGCCAGGGACAAGATGATGCACCAAGAGTTAATTCGGCCATTGAATCTTTTATTCAAACTGATGCGGCCATAAATCGTGGAAATAGTGGTGGTGCTTTGGTGAATACCCAAGGCGAATTGATCGGAATTAACGCAGCTATTGCTTCTCAAAGTGGAAATTATGAAGGTTATGGCTTTGCAATCCCGGTGAACCTTGCTAAAAAAATCATGGACGACTTTATTAAGTTTGGAAGTGTGAAGCGAGGATTTGTTGGAGTGACATTTAATGAGCTGAATGCAAGCACGGCGAAAGAACTTGGTGTGTCTCAAGTCAGTGGACTGTATGTTAATGAAGTTGTAGAAGGTGGTGGTGCACAGGCTGCAGGTTTGAAAAAAGGAGATATCATCACAAAAGTGGATGGCATCAGAATTCTAAACTCTTCTGATCTGCAGGAAAAAGTTGGAAGACTTCGTCCTGGAGATAAAGTTCAGTTGAGCTACATGAGAGATGGTAATGAACGAACAACGTCGGTTACATTGAAGGGCGAAAGTTCTGTGAAAGTAGCTTCGAATGCTAACAACGCGGAGGCAAATGCAATTCTTTCATCCTTGGGCGGTAATTTTGCATCGCTAACGCCAGCGCAAAAACAACGCATGAAAGTAAACTCTGGAATATTAGTGGCAGGCGCTCGTCCCGGTGGTTTACTTTACGAGAACTCTATCACAAAAGGAACTATAATTACCCACATAAATGGTAAACCTGTAAATAAGGTGGAAGATGTAGAAGCAGCCGTTGTCGCATCTAAAAATAATATGATGCGAATTGATGGGGTTACTACAGATGGAGCCAGATTTATGGTGACTTTCCCGGTAATGCAGTAATTGAATAAAAAATGATTTCTAAAGCCTTTCGTTTTAAACGGAAGGCTTTTTTTATTTTTACAGCATGAGTTTGGCCGGAATGAGATGGGTTTTCTTGAATCAAAATTTAATATTACATCCCAAAAAAGCAATTTTTTGGGAGGAGCAGCAAGCCTTAATAATCTCCGATTTGCATATTGGCAAGGTTGGGCATTTTCGAAAAGCCGGAATTGCTATCCCTAAACTTATGGAACAGGAAGAGCTTGCTTTGCTTTCCGACCTGATTCATGAATTTAAGCCGGCGAAACTGATTTTTCTGGGCGACCTTTTCCACAGTGATATAAATAATGATTGGAACTGGTTGCAGTTGTGGCGAGACTTGTATCCTGCAATACAAATGATACTTGTGCAGGGGAATCATGATATTCTACATCCCGACTATTATGAACAGGCCGGCTTCGAAATTCACAGTACTCTATTAATCAGTCCTTTTTTATTTGTGCATGATAAGAAGGATTACGAATTTCCTCCGGAAGGGGTGTATGTTTTGAGCGGTCATATTCATCCTGCAGTTCGGTTGAGAGGCAAAGCCCGTCAGAGTTTATTGCTATCGTGTTTTTCTTTCGGCAAAAATGCGGCAATTCTACCTGCTTTTGGAAAATTTACCGGAAAATGCTGTCTTAAAGAAAACGAAGAGGATACTGTTTTTGGAGTGTTGAACGAAAAAGTCATTTTGTTGAAGACTGCCGTAGAAAGTCATTAAAATATATTCAAAGATACTGTGATTGCTTCATCATTTTCACCTCTTATTTCTACGAAGGCGTGATATATTGTATGATTGAGCAAGAATCTTGTTAGTGTATGTTACTGCGGGTGCTATAATTTGTATATTTTTTTAATTCAGCTGCTTTTCTAGGTTGTTATTCTCTTTTTTATAGTAGAATTATCCGATTTGATAAAAAAATGTAGAGGATTCATTGAAAATAATACTTCTTTTTCTTCATTTTATCAAAACAAAATAAGCGTTTAAGTATTTTAGAACGTTTCTAAATAAATTAAATCTCTTTCAGAAGCTAAAAACGATTATATAACTAAGGTCATTTTAAATACTTTTGCACTTCTAAATATAAATCAAACAAAAAGTAATGAGCAGTTTCACAAAAACTTTCTCCTCAACTCTGGGAAAGAAATTGATTATGAGCTTAACAGGATTGTTTCTGGCCCTGTTTCTCGTCGTCCATCTTATCGGAAACTTACAGCTGTTTAAAGATGATGCAGGTAAGGCTTTTAATGAGTATTCATATTTTATGACTCATTTTCCGCCAATTAAGATCGTTTCCTATCTTCTTTATGCGTCTATTATCCTGCATGCGGTATATGCTTTGGTAATCACCTGGTACAACAAAAAAGCAAGACCAGTAGCTTATGCGCAGTATAACGGATCTGCAAACAGTTCATGGAGTTCCAGAAATATGGGCATTTTAGGTACCATCCTTTTAATCTTTATTGTAGTTCACATGAGTAATTTCTGGGCTCAATATCATTGGGGAGGACTTCCTTACACCAAATACGAAACGGCACTTCAAAATCCGGATGCGGTTCGGGTTACAGAATTACCTGTTTCAGATGTAGAAGTAATGCACTCATCTTATGTTGATGCGCAAAGCCAAACTCAAATAGTAGTAGCCAAAGACCTTTATAAAGTTGTTACCTCGGCATTCAGCCAGTTATGGTATGTAATCCTTTATGTAATCGCTATGATTGCCATGGGATTCCACCTTTATCATGGTTTTCAAAGTGGTTTTCAAACATTAGGATTTGATCATAATAAATACTTCCCGGCCATTAAATTTCTTGGCTTATGGGTTTTCAGTATTATTATCCCGGCCATGTTTGCCGCAATGCCAATTTACATATATTTAACACGATAGATTGATCCTCCCTTATCGGGATACAAATAAATTCTGTGATGATTTTAGATTCTAAAATACCAGAGGGACCTTTAGCTGAAAAGTGGTCCAAGCATAAATTTAACTTAAAGTTGGTTAATCCTGCTAATAAGAGAAAGTATACTGTTATCGTAATTGGTAGCGGTTTAGCAGGCGCTTCGGCTGCCGCATCTCTTGCCGAACTGGGTTATAATGTAAAAGTTTTCTGTTTTCAGGATAGTCCTCGCCGTGCACACTCCATTGCTGCACAAGGGGGTATTAATGCTGCAAAAAATTACCGTAATGACGGCGATAGCGTTTATCGCCTATTTTACGATACCATTAAAGGTGGTGATTACCGTGCCCGTGAAGCAAACGTTCATCGTTTAGCCGAAGAGTCGGTAAATATTATCGATCAGTGCGTTGCTCAGGGAGTTCCTTTTGCACGTGAGTACGGTGGTTTATTAGATAACCGCTCATTTGGTGGTTCGCAAGTATCCCGTACGTTTTATGCTCGTGGGCAAACCGGACAACAACTTTTACTGGGAGCTTATTCTGCTTTAAATCGCCAGATTCATGAGGGTAAAGTGAAAATGTACAACCGTCACGAAATGCTCGACGTAGTTGTTGTGGATGGTAAAGCACAGGGTGTGGTAACCCGTGATTTGATTTCAGGTAAACTGGAAACTCATGCAGGACATGCGGTTCTTTTAGCGTCAGGAGGGTACGGAAACGTATTTTACCTTTCTACAAACGCAATGGGTAGCAATACAACGGCAATCTGGAGAGCTCACAAACGTGGGGCTTTCTTCGGTAATCCTTGCTATACTCAAATTCACCCGACTTGTATTCCTGTAAGTGGCGACCACCAGTCGAAACTTACCTTGATGTCAGAGTCGTTGCGGAATGACGGTCGTGTTTGGGTTCCTAAAACTCAGGCCATGGCCGAGCAGATCCGTAAAGGACAGCTAAAAGCAAGCGAAGTAAAAGAAGACGACAGGGATTACTTCTTAGAGCGTAAATATCCTTCTTTCGGAAACTTAGTGCCTCGTGATGTTGCATCACGTAACGCTAAAGAAGCAGTGGATGACGGACGTGGAGTGGGAGGTTCTGGAAAGGCAGTTTATCTTGATTTCTCTGATGCAATTAACCGTTTAGGAAAAAGTGCAATTGAGGCGAAATATGGCAACCTGTTTGATATGTATTATCAAATTACGGATGAAAATCCATACGAGTTGCCAATGCGTATTTATCCGGCTGTTCACTATACCATGGGCGGACTATGGGTAGATTATAACTTGCAAACTACTATTCCTGGTTTATATGCTTTAGGCGAATGTAACTTCTCTGATCACGGAGCGAACCGTTTAGGTGCTTCGGCATTAATGCAGGGATTAGCAGATGGATATTTCGTAATACCGTATACTTTAGGTGATTACCTGGCAGGAATTGGTCCAAAGCCGGTTGATACAACGCACCCAGCTTTCGCAGAAACCAAAAAGGCGGTAGAAGACAGGCTAAATAAGCTTCTATCTCTTAAAGGAACTAAAACAGTTGATGAATATCATCGTGAATTAGGCGTGATTATGTGGGAATACTGTGGTATGGCACGTAATGAGGCTGGTTTAATTAAAGCTAAAGGTTTAATCAAAGAGCTTAAGGCAGATTTCTGGAAAAACGCGATCGTTCTCGGAAAGAATGAAGAACTGAATATGTCGCTTGAAAAAGCCGGACGTGTTGCAGACTTCATTGAACTTGGTGAATTAATGGTTGATGACGCATTACACCGCAAAGAATCATGTGGTGGTCACTTCCGTGAAGAAAGCCAGACAGAAGAAGGTGAAGCTTTACGTAACGATGATGAATTCGCATACGTTGCAGCCTGGGAATTCACTGGTGAGGATATGCCGGAGCAATTGAACAAAGAGCCTTTGGTATATGAGAATGTTAAATTAACACAAAGAAGTTATAAATAATATTTAGTATCTAGTATCTGGTATCAAGTATCAGGATGCATAATCTCAGTACTTGGTACTTGATACTAAAATCTCAAAATGATGAGCGGAAACATGAATTTAACCCTGAAAGTCTGGAGACAAGCAAGTGCCAGCGATAAGGGCGGATTTGTTACTTACAAAGCAGAAAATATTTCTCAGGATATGTCTTTCCTGGAGATGCTTGATGTAGTAAACGAAGATTTAGTAAAAAAAGGAACAGACCCGATCCATTTTGATCACGATTGTCGTGAAGGGATTTGCGGAATGTGTTCTTTATATATAAACGGTCGACCGCATGGCCCCAAGCGTGCCATAACCACTTGTCAGCTGCATATGCGTAGCTTTAAAGATGGTGAGACGATCACAATCGAGCCATGGCGTGCAACATCGTTCCCGGTTATTAAAGATTTAGCTGTTGACCGTTCTGCATTCGACAGAATTCAACAGGCCGGAGGTTACGTTTCTGTGAATACAGGCGGAGTACCAGACGCGAATGATATTGCTATTCCAAAGGTAATCGCTGATGAAGCATTTAATTCTGCAACTTGTATCCAATGCGGTGCTTGTGTAGCCGCTTGTAAGAATGCTTCGGCGATGCTTTTTGTGTCTGCAAAAGTATCTCAGCTAGCTTTATTACCACAGGGACAACCGGAGCGTTATCGCCGTGTTCAATCAATGGTGGCGCAAATGGATGCCGAAGGATTTGGAAGCTGTACAAATACCGGTGCCTGCGAAATCGAATGTCCGAAAGAGATTTCTATGACCAATATTAATAGAATGAGAAGAGACTTTTTCGATGCCAAACTTTTTAAAGAAGAAGAAATTTAAGTAGTTTTGTAGCACGAGGCAAGGAGGAAATTGAAAGAGCCCTGATGTGAAAATGTCGGGGCTCTTTTTGTACTCTACAGGCGTATTATTTCTGTTTCAGTTTAATTATCACAACTCCATTTTTCCCTTTTTCGCCGTATTTATCTGTAGCAGTTTTATCTTTTAGCACCTGGATGGCCTCTATGTCGGCCGGCTTGATTTGTTTCATTTGTTCAGCAGTTATTTCTTTCCCCTCTAAGATAAATAGCGGCGGATTTGGCGAATCAAAAATATTACCCTTATCCGTTCTGATTAACAAGCTATCTGCGGAATTAACACTCTTTTTAGGAGACCTTAGCATGAGAGGAAGGGTATATTGAACTCTTACCGGTTTTCCGTTCTGAATTCCTGGCTTCCATTTTACAGAGTTGGCTATTAATTCTTTAGCAGCATCACCGGTTCCAAAACCCAAATCTTTCGGAACTTTAATGTCTGTCAATGTACCGTTCTTTTCAACAACAAATTGTACAATCATTCTTCCTGAAATTTCTGCTTCTGAGGCTGGTTTTGGAAATTTGTAATTGCTGCCAACCCACTGCAAAAATTTGTTAATGCCACCAGGATACTCTGGCATTACTTCGACTGAGGCTTGGTTATAAACGCCGGAGGTATCCTTCGGATTTTGCTCTTTAGCAAGCATTACGTTGGCTCTGTCTGTAATAATGGTTTCATCGATCTCTTGGTCTGGACTATTAACTGATGTTAATTCTTTCTTCAAATCCTTAACCTCTTCCAATAAAGAGGTAACACTATTTGATTTGTCTGTAGATGTAGGGTCAACTGATGCGATTGCTTTTAAAATCTCTGGCTGAAAAATGGTGCTCGCATGGTCTGTTTGATTAATGTCATCTTGATTTATAGTTGCGGATGAAAATACAAGCATCGCGGCAAATAATGGCGCTGTTAAACCGTATTTTAAAAATGCTGTTCTACTGGATTTAGTTTTATGTAGCATGATGATTCGTTTTTTCAGGAATGATTGATTGTAAAAATTATTAGTTAACTGTTCTTTTTGGATTCCAAACACATTGCTTACCAATATTTCAGCATACTCTGTTTTGCCGGTGTGCCCTGATGCAACTTCATCTGCAATAAATTCATGGATATATTTCACAGATTTTTTGTAGGCATAAACAACAGGATTAAACCAATTAATAATGCTAATGAGTTCAAAGAATACTACATCTGCCGAATGCACCTGTGACACATGCACTTCTTCATGTTTGACGATTGAATCTCTTGAAGGAAGATCCTCTGAGACCTTAATTTTGTTGAAGAACGACTGGGCCTGAGTTCCCACCTTAAAGCTTTTGGATACTTTACTTAACTGCCACAAAAACCTGCATAAAAAGAGGAGTACCCCCAGTAAATAGACCACTGCAATCCATTCTCCCGGTGTTAAACTTTCATTTCTATCGACAGAAATCTGTACCTCATTTAAAACCATCGGATTTAAAGCGACTTTTGAAATCTGTTCGATGTTTTTGGTGACGAATAAACTTCTCACCCATTCTGATTGCATAACAGGAATTAGACAGGATAGTAGCCCCGAGCTGACCAGAAATATCCTGTTCCATTTGAAAAAAGTTTCATTCTGCAATACCAATATATAAAAGGCATAAAACAGGGTCAGGTAAATGTTCACCTGGATGAGGTAGGATGGACAGTTCATATCATTTTTTCTTTAGGTTTTCGATTAGTTTTAGTATTTCATCAGCTTCTTTCAAATCAATCTTTTCCTTTTTTACAAAAAAGGAGAACATATTTTCTACAGAGCTGCTAAAGTATCCGTTAAGAAGTTTTTCGGTGGCGAAGGTTTTATATTGCTCTTTACTAACAACAGGGAAATAACGATGGCTTTTTCCGAAAGCTTCGTGTTCGACGAATTTTTTGGTTTCTAAAATTCGAATGATTGTTGAAACTGTATTATAGGCAGGCTTCGGCTCCGGGAGCTCTTCTATGATCTCTTTAACAAATGCTTTTTCCAAGGCCCATAAAATCTGCATGATTTGTTCTTCGGCTTTTGTTAATTCTTTAAGTTCCATATCTCTTTTCTTTCTGATTTATATAAAGATATAACTAATGTTTTAGGTTTACAACTAATATTTTAGTTTTTATATTAAAAGGTCCATATTTAATCGGATAATAATATTTTTCCATTTTCTTGGTATAAACTTCTATCCGTATTTCCTGTTACCCTTTAGAAAACACTCAAATTCCTCTTACCTTTAAAAATAAAAAATAGAATGACCATAACATTCCATGGAGCCGCCCAAACTGTAACCGGCAGTAAACATCTAATTACATTGACCAACGGAACTCAGATACTTCTTGACTGTGGTATGTTTCAGGGGATGGGCGATGATACCGACGACTTAAACGAGTATTTTGGTTTCAGGCCGGATAAGGTCGACTATCTTATTTTATCTCACGCTCATATCGATCATTGCGGATTAATTCCAAGGCTTGTTGCCGAAGGATTTAACGGCATAATATTTTGCACTGCTCCAACAATGGATCTGGCTTCTATACTTCTTAACGATTCGGCCCGAATACAAATGCAGGATGCCGAGTTCAGTAATAAAAACCGCCGTAGAAACGGATTGGAACTATTGAAACCCCTATATACTGAAACTGATGTGATGGAGGCCTTGCGTTTGTTTAAAATAGTTGATTATGATGTAGATTTTGAAATTGAACCACGGATTAGCGTTCGGTTCACCGATGCAGGGCATATTTTGGGAAGTGCCGCGGTGAATCTTAGCATATTGGAGGAGGGGAAGTATCAACGAATTACTTTCAGCGGCGATGTCGGCCAGTACGGCGATCCGCTGTTGAAAAGTCCTCAGAGCTTCCCGCAAGCTGATTACATTCTTTTAGAATCTACCTACGGGGATTCACTTCATAAAGATCTGGAAGCTTTAGAAGGACAACTTCAGGAAGTGATTCACCGAACTTGTAAGTTAAAGGGAGGTAAGGTTATCATCCCTGCTTTTAGCGTCGGACGTACACAGGAACTATTGTATGCCTTAAACGCTCTTGATTTAAAAGGTAGTTTGCCCGACGTACAATATTATGTAGATAGTCCATTGTCGGAGAAGGCCACTAATGTACTTAAAGAACATCCCGACGTTTTTAATAAAACCGTGAAGGAGGTGATGAAAACTGATGATGATGTTTTTCATTTTGAAGGATTAAGGTTTATACAATCAGTTGAGGAGTCCAAAGCTCTAAATGATGACCCGCGACCGTGTGTAATTATTTCATCATCAGGCATGGCAGAAGCGGGGAGGGTAAAACATCATATAAGAAACAATCTCGGTAACGAAAAACACACAATTTTAATTGTTGGATATTGCGAGCCTACATCCTTGGGAGGGAGATTAATAGCCGGAAATAAAGTGGTCAGGATATTTGGTGAGGAATATGATGTCAGGGCAGAAGTGCGGGTAATAAAGTCGATGAGCGCACATGGTGATTATGAGGATTTGTTACGCTTCCTATCGTGTCAGGATCCTTCCGAAGTTAAAAAAGTATTCCTTGTACACGGAGAATACGATGTACAAACCAGGTTCAAACAACGTTTAAAGGATGCCGGCTTTGCCAATGTACTGATTCCCAAACAACACCAGTCCGAGCAGCTATAGTTTTAAAATATCGCTTTCACCATTCCTTTCAAAGAAGGGATTTGAAATTTGATGCTGGCCTGTTGCTTTTCCGGTTCAATTTCGGTTGTGCCCGTACTTTTATACCCCACAACCAACAGGGCAGGTATTAATAATATTATAAAAGGTGATATTGGGTGGCGAGTGGGTTTCATGATGTTTAAATGCATAAATCAAATAAACAACATGTTTCTCAGGCCTTAAAATTAGTTCGACTAAGCTGGGATAGTTATAGATGAACAGGCAATTTAGAGGGTTCAACGGATAAACTCATCAATGCTACTTTAGCATCAATTGAGTATTTAGCATCCTGGTTTCAAACTCAGTTACGGGATATTTACTTTCTATTAGTTGGATAAGGAGTTCGGTAGCCTGTTGGCCCATTTCAAAGGCTGGCTGCCTTACTGCCGTAATCGATGGAGAAAAAAGTTCAACAACATTTGAATTGGTAAAACCAGATATCGCAAGTTTTGATGCATATTCTGGCTCAAATTTCTTGAATGCCAGCAAGGCGCCGGTAGTTAATTTATCTTGTGCAATGAAAATTGCTTCTGGCCGATCTTTTAAAGACAATATTTCGGTAACCACCAGATCCAACTCATCTTGTATCATCCCCCCATGGTTGCAAAATTTCACATACGACTCATTATAGGCAATCCCGTGTTTATCGAGTGCCGCTTTATATCCGGAGAGTCGTTCCCTGGTAATGGAAAGATGAGCTGCGTTGGTAAAATGTGCGACTTTGCGATGCCCTAGGCTTATTAAATATTCGGTTGCGTCAAACGCTCCCTGAAAATTATTAGCGATTACTTTATGTGTTTGAATTTCCTCGGTTACCCTGTCGAAAAGAACAATAGGTAGTCCTTTATCGTGTAACTTTTTCAGGTAGGAGATATCGGGAGTTTCTGAAGAGAGAGAAATCAGCAGACCATCCACAGATCTTGAGGCGAGGTGTTCCACATTTAGAACTTCCCGTTCAAAATTTTCATTGCTTTGGGTGATGATAACATGATAACCGGAATTATAGGCTATTGATTCGATTCCGTTAATTGCCTGCGAAAAAAAGTTATTCGCAATCTCGCACACCACCACTCCAATAGAGTGACTTCTTCGTTCTTTCAAGCTTAAAGCTATCGGATTGGGCCGATAATTTATCTTTTCCGCATATTCCAGCACGATCCGCTTAGTTTCTTCACTAATTTCGTATCCTCCCCTCAGAGCTCTTGAAACTGTAGAAGTGGATAATCCAAGTGCTTTGGCTATGTCTTTTATTGTGATGGGTTCGAACCTCATTGGCTATTAAAGAATTTCCTAAAGTAACAAAAAGTACAAGGTAAGCCATAACAATCTAAATTCAAATGATATTTAAAATGTCGATAACGTTGCCGGGATCGATTGCATAACTTTTTCCCGTGCTATCGTTGGCACTTATAATAAAAGAGCGTAAACTTGTTATTACAAGACATAACCAATTTATAGGGGACCAATTTTTTAGAACAAGTTGTAATCTTCATCCACAATCAATTAATAAATTATGAGAAAAGTTTTACTATTCTTCTCTGTGCTGTATATGTTATTATTTACAGCGCAGGCGCAAACTAAACAGGTAACCGGTAAGGTCACTGATGCAGCTAATGAACCGCTCATTGGTGTAAGTGTGAGCGTTAAGGGAACAACCCAAGGTGTAACTACAGATGTAAATGGCAGTTATAGGATTAATGTGTCATCAGAGGGCAATCCGGTACTTGTGTTTAAATATATCGGATTTGCAACACAAGAAGTTACCGTTGGCAATCAAAGCTCTATTAACGTTTCGCTGAAAGAAGACACACAGATGTTAGGAGAAGTGGTTGTAAATGTGGGATACGGTACGCAAAAGAAGCGTGATCTTACAGGCACAGTAACTTCCATTTCTGGCGAGACCTTAACACAAGCTCCGGTTTCGAGCGCTGCCGAGGCGTTAACCGGAAGAATGCCAGGTGTACAGGTAACTACAGTGGATGGATCTCCCGGTGCAGAAATTGTAATACGTGTACGGGGTGGTGGTTCAATTACTCAGGATAATTCGCCATTATATATTGTTGACGGTTTTCCGGTAAGTAGTATTAATGATATTGCCCCTAGTGATATTGCCAGCATTGACGTATTGAAGGATGCTTCATCTTCGGCTATTTATGGTGCCAGAGGAGCAAACGGAGTTGTAATCGTTACAACAAAAAGTGCAAAAAGTGGAAAGACCACTATAACCTATAGCGGATTTGGACAGGCCAGAACTTTACCAAAGAAGCTTGATGTACTATCTCCATATGAATATGTTTTGGCAAATTACGAATATGCTCGTTTGCGGAGTAATGATGAAGTAGATAGATTCACACGTTATTTTGGAGCATTTGACGATCTGGAATTATACAAAAATCAAAAAGGAACAGATTGGCAGGAGGAACTATTTGGCAGTGCTGCAATATCCCAACAGCATAATTTGAATATTACAGGCGGTACTGATAAAACAAAACTTGGTTTTAGCATATCAAATAATAAAGATGAGGGGATTATGCTGAATTCAGGTTATCAGCGTACATATCTAAATCTAAAACTGAATCACCAAATAGCTCCCACTTTAAAGTTTGATTTGGCTTCGCGTTTTAGTAATACTGTTGTAGATGGAGCGGGAACATCAGGAACATCACAAGTTCGTATTGCTGATGGTTTAGTTACTCGTCCCGTAAATGGTATTGCCGATCAGATCGTCATTGATCCTCAAACTGCTGGCGCTGATGACGATTATGAAGATTTTTTAAGAAGTCTAATAAGTCCAACAGAGCTGGCTAAGCAGGATTATAGAAACAGAAAGGAACAGACATTTAATCTCAATAGTGCTATTAATTGGGATATAATTAAACATCTAACATTCCGCACAGAGCTTGGATTAGATCTAAAGTACGGCCAAAATAAACGCTTTTATGGCCCATTAACAGGTGTGGCAAGAAATGAAGGATTGGATAAACCGGTTGCGGATTTAAGTACAAACCGCGGTAATGGAATAAGATGGGCTAACACTTTGAATTATAATTTTACTTACGCTAAAAATCATGATTTTACACTGTTAGCAGGTCAGGAGCTCCTTACAAATAACGGAACTACGCAGGCTACCCGAGCTAAATATTTCGATGCTCATTTACAACCAGATGTAGTTTTTAATAATTTTACATTAGGTACTGTAGATGAGCAATCTACTTTCGAAAACCCACCAAATAAACTTTCTTCCTTTTTTGGTCGTGTAAAATATTCGTTCAAGGGAAAATATCTTTTAGAAGTAACTGGTCGTGCAGACGGTTCAAGTAAGTTCGCACCAGGTAAGCAATGGGGATTCTTTCCTGCAGCATCGGCGGCATGGCGAATAGCAGATGAGGATTTTATGGATAATTTAGATTTTCTATCTGATTTAAAGCTGAGGGTTAGTTATGGAGAGGCTGGAAATAATAGGATAGGTGACAACTTGTGGAGAAGAACTTATAAAATTGAGTCTAATAGACCAATTGGATTTGGAGATCAGCCACAGCCTTACTGGACAGCCGCTTCAAGCACTCTTATCAATCCGGATCTTCGCTGGGAAACCACGATTACAAGAAATACCGGACTTGATTTTGCATTGTTCAACAATAAGCTATCAGGGACTGTAGATCTTTATCATAACACCACTAAAGATTTGCTTGTTGAATCTGTAATTCCTTCATATTTGGGTTATACCAGACAGCAGCAAAATATTGGGCAAACGTCCAACCGAGGAATTGAATTAGGTTTGAACGGAACTATTTTACAGAAAAAAGATTTCAACTTAACCGCCAGTTTCAATATTGGAACAAATCGCTCAAAAATAGATAAGTTAGATGGTGTAGATGAAAGGGCACAATCGTCTAACTGGGCGGGCACTGACTTGAGGGGCGGCAGCGATGACTATAGATTGTATGTAGGCAAAACGATCGGTTTGATGTACGGATTTGTTACGGATGGGTATTATACTACAGATGATTTTGAATCAAATAACGGAACTAATTATGTTTTAAAACCCGGAGTTACTGATATTGTCTCTATTCTCGGCGGAATTTCTACACGCCCCGGTGTTTTAAAGCTTAAAGACTTAGACGGCGATGGAAAAATAACAGCGGCTGATCGTACGGTCATTGGTAATGCTCTCCCTAAGAGCTCAGGCGGTTTCGGTTTCAATGCCAATTATAAAGGATTTGATTTTGCAACATTCTTTAATTGGGTATACGGTAATGATATTTATAATACTGGCAAGATTCAGTTTAATATGTTCTACAGGTCCCAATACGGTAACATGTTAAACTCTTCAAATTCAGAGAACCGGTTTAAATATATCGATGAGAACGGAGCCTTGGTTACTGATTTAGCAGCACTCGCAGAATTAAATAAGAATGCTACTACCTGGTCACCTTTTTCCAGCGGAAATGCTTCGCCTATTTTTCATTCCTGGGCTGTTGAAGATGGATCATTTATCAGATTGAATAATATTACACTTGGGTATTCTTTACCTAAGAGTATAATCTCCCGATTTAAAATGTCTCGATTTAGGTTATATGGAACTGTCTATAATGCTTTGTTATGGTCTAAATACTCGGGCTATGATCCTGAAGTAAGCACGACCAGAAGCAGTGGTTATTCTCAGTTAACTCCTGGTGTTGATTATTCAGCCTATCCAAAGAGCAGGACATTTACTCTGGGTTTAAACGTAACCTTTTAATTTATTAGACTATTAAACTAATAATCAAAATATAATGAAACGAATATTCATATATAGTTTAGCGGTAATAGCACTTAGTGCTACTTCATGCAAGAAATTTTTAGAATCCGAATCACCTTCATCTTTTACAGATAAATACATCTATTCTAACGAGACAGATGCTACCAAAGCTGTAAATAATATTTACGCCCTTTTTAATCAGGATGCTTTTACCTCTCGGGTATCGAACAACTTCGCGGGCAATTCTGATATAGAAGTAGGATCGGTTAATGCCAGTCCTTCAGGTGACAGACGTGATATTTGGTCTTTTGAGGCAACGCCAGCCAATCGTGACCTATTGGTTGTATGGAATAATGCATATAATGCAATTAACAGAGCAAACGAAAGTATTGAAGGAATTGAGAGTAGCGACTTGTTTAAGTCTGGCAACGCGCGGATGAAGCATTTAGTGGGAGAGGCAAAAGGTTTAAGAGCCATTTGGTATTGGTACTTGATTAATCATTGGGGAGACGTTCCATTAAAACTAACTCCGACTAAAACCGGTGATGAATTCTACTTGCCTCGAACTGATAGAAATGAGGTGCTTACCATCCTTATTGATGATTTAATTAGCGTGGAGCCAACAATGATGTGGGCAGATCAGCTTACCTATGGCCGTGAGCAAATTAATCGTGAGTTTATCATTGGGATGATAGCGCGTCTTTCGCTTATGCGTGGCGGTTATGGATTATATCCAGGCATGGTCCAAAAAAGAGCTGATGACTATCTGAAATATTATGAATTAGCGAATACTTACTGTAAAAAGTTAATGACCCTGAAGCCTCATACATTGAATCCAAACTTCGAACAGGTTTTTATCGACATAAATGGGTATCAAACACCTGAAAATGAAGATGTTTTGTTTGAAGTGGCTTTTCATCCCGGCTACGGTGATGTTGCCTGGAATAATGGTGTAAGGGTTGATGCAGGTGAGCATCCGTTTGGTTCAGGGTCTAACTACCTTAGCTTACCGCCTAGTTATTATTATTCATTTGATACCTTAGATGTTCGTTTGAAAGCTACCTGTTCAATTGTCTATTACGATAAAGAATTGTTACAGCAACCTGTGGCGGTAACCTCTATTGCACCAAATAAATGGAACCGTTTGTTAATGCCGAAGGGCCTGGGTAAAGGGACGAACAAGGGAACTGGGATAAACTGGCCTTTAATGCGCTACCCTGACGTATTATTAATGCTTGCAGAGACCGAAAATGAGATTAATAATGGCCCTACAGCTGAGGCTAAAGAAGCATTAAGAAAAGTTCGGAACAGAGCTTTCCCCGAAGCTAAAAGAGCTGAAAAGGTTGAGGCTTATATCGCCACTGTGTCTGCAAGTAAGGAATCATTTTTTGAAGCTATTGTAAACGAGCGTGCCTGGGAATTTGGTGGAGAGTGCCTTCGGAAATACGATTTGATAAGATGGGGTAATTATGGCAAGAAAGTAGCAGAGGCGAGAAATACCAATCTCCAAATGGGAATGGATCAATTTAGCGGAGTAGGTGGGTATGCAAAATTAGCCGATTATTTGTACTATAAGAGAAACTCAAATGGAACGATAACCTTTCTGAATAGATATGAAGATCCTACTGCAGTGCCTCCTGTAAAAGATTCACCGCAAATCGGCGACAATCCGGATGGTTATTTAAGAGCTGGCTGGCTACGATCAACGGCCTTATATAACCCAACAACATCCACACCAGGTTCATTTGTAGCTAATACATGGAGAGGCTATTCAGACAATACTGGCTTAGCTCCCCTAAGATACATTCAGCCAATTCATCAGGAAGTAGTTGCAAGCAGCTTAGGTATTTTAAATAACGACGGATACGGATTTTAATTGATAGATATTATGACATTTAAACTAAAAAATATCATTATGACAAAGTACACCGTCATAATGTTTGTCTTCATCGCGATCATGGCATCCTGCAAGAAAGATGACTTTGTAGCAAGTGGTCCTAATCGCCTTTTCAGACCTACATTAAAAGGTGATATGGTCTCTAATGGAAACTGGATTGAAACCTCCTGGCAAAAAGTTAAAGGAGCGGACTCTTATACGGTAGAAATTAGTAAGGATACGTTTAAAACGATTATTCAAAGCTTAACCGTTGATACCAATTTTGTTCATTTTGGAAACTTAAGATGGAATCAGCTATATCAAATTCAGGTAAGAGCGAAAGCTTCTGATACGACGATGAACTCCAAGTTTTCATACTTAGGAGAAATGAAGAGTGCTAAGTTTCCAACAATCATTACACCCTTAACCTCGAACGATATTATCGATGCAGGTTTGAAGTTGCAATGGACAAATAGTGGGAGTGCAGTTACTTCTATTAAGGTTCTAAATGCTGCGGATAGCTCGCTTGTAAAAGAGATTCCATTGTCTGATCTGGATCGCACACGGCAATATAGAGTGATCAGTGGTCTTACGGCTAAGTCTGATTATATCGTTTATCTGTATAGCAATACTACGGTCAGGGGCTGGGAAGATGTAAAAACCAAAGCATCACAGGTATTTGCACCGGGTAGTAATATTATTGATTTAAGAGGGAATGAAGACCCTACAATTCTTACTCAAACTTTAACAAGTTCTTTGCCTTCGGGTAGCGTTATTCTGCTCGACAGAGGGATGACTTATAACATGTCGAGTTATAATCTAAGTGGCGCCTTAACATTGGTAAGTGGTTTAGGCTACGGACCCGTTGCAACTCTACGATTTACTGGCAATTTTAACTTTGTTGCGGGAAGCCAAATCGATTCCCTGTCATTCATAGATTTAAATATGTTTAGTACGGATTATAATGGAAAATATGTATTAAACGGAAGCAGTGATGCCACTGTAGGTAAAATCACTTTTAAAAACTGCAGCGCTAAAATATTTAGAGGATTTGTTAGGTTACAGAATAAAGTCATTAATGTTTCCACTTTTTCTATTAACAACTGTGTGATAGATAGTTTAAAAGATTATGCCCTGGTAAACGTGGATGGTGCTACTCCGAGAATTGACAACATATCAATTAAAAACAGCACCATTTATAAAGCCATGAGGGTAGTTGTTAGTAAAAATAATTCGTCCTCACTCCTTATCGAAAATTGCACGTTTAATGAAGCACCGATGTCGGGAGCTAATTACTTGATTAATTATAACGGAAAAGATATTACCGATGGCGTTAAGTTATATAACTGCATAATGGGAGGTGGATGGAAAGACCCTGCCGCTGATCCATTAGTTGCCCCAGTGGTTAAAGGGATTTATGTTGGTTCAAATACACCGATTGATGTAATGGGCACCTACGTAACTTCAGATTATCTTACTTCGGGAAACCAATTTCCAAACTTGTCCTTATATAACGGCACCTCAGCGCAATTATTTGCTGATCCGGCAAATGGAAACTTTACTATCAGAGATTTGGGATTTTCGGGTAAAGCTACCGCTGGTGATCCAAGATGGAGACCTTAATAAAAAATTATCTTATAATTTTTTATTAAACCCATAAACAGCAGAACCCCAAGGCGGGTTCTGTTGTTTATACACAATCATAAACTAATTTAATAACGCTGACACTTGCATACTTCCTAGCGAGTTTTGCTTCCCTATTATAAGTTCTAAAGCGCATACGAACGGTTGTCGGGTCATTTTACCAAAGTTAAATACAATGAAAAATCTATTACTTGTATGCGTAGCTCTAAGTCTTTCGGTTGCGATGGCATGCAAAAAGAAAGGCGCGGGAGCTCCTGAAGTTACGACTCCTATCACTCCTTCCACCACTACGACTCCTACACCTGTCTCAGAAACTGCTTATGCATTTCCCGGTGCTGAAGGATATGGAAAAAACACAACGGGAGGGAGAGGCGGAAAGGTTATAAAAGTGACTAACCTTAATGACTCGGGCGCAGGTAGCTTACGTGAAGCTATAAATACAGTCGGTGCACGGATTATAGTTTTTGAAGTATCGGGAAATATCAAATTAGCAAGCCGGCTTCAAATAAAGAACGGCAATATAACTATTGCCGGACAGACGGCACCGGGTGATGGTATTTGCATACAGAATTATGAGTTAAACGTTGATGCTGATAATGTCATCATAAGGTTTATGCGTTTCCGTATGGGTGATTTAACTCAGAATCAACAGGATGCCTTATGGGGCAGGTATCATCAGAATGTAGTGATCGACCATTGTTCGATGAGCTGGTCTATTGATGAATGCAGCTCTTTTTATGCTAATAAAAACTTTACGATGCAATATTGTATCCTTTCAGAAAGCTTGAATAAATCTTTTCATGAAAAGGACGACCATGGCTACGGAGCCATCTGGGGCGGCAACAGGGCAACTTTTCATCACAATCTTTTGGCCCATCATAACAGCCGTAATCCCAGGTTCGATGGAGGCAGCAGAACGGGTACGGGAAAAAGTCCTTTTGGTACAGATCTCGTAGATTATCGTAACAATGTTATTTATAATTGGGGAGGTAATAGTGCGTATGGAGGCGAAAACGGGCAATATAATATGGTTGCCAATTATTATAAACCCGGACCCGGAACAGAAGCCACTAAAACCAAACGTATAATGCAAATCTCCATGGAAAGTGATGTAAGCACCTATCCTCCAGGATACGGATCGTTTTATATTACAGGAAACTATATGGATGGGAATACTGCCGTAACCTCTGACAACTGGAACGGAGGAGTTGATCTTTCTGCAGGCGTAGTGTTAGCGAATGCTAAAGTAAATACGGCTTTCGCTTCCGAAGCAATCACTCAGCATACTGCCTTAGAAGCATATAATTATGTACTCAATTACGCGGGTGCAAGTTTAAAGCGTGATATTGTAGATGCCCGAATTGTAAACGAGGTTAAAACAGGAACCGTTACCTATAATGGCTCAAAAACTGGAAAAAAAGGAATTCTTGATTCTCAGACAGATGCAGGTGGCTGGCCGGTTTTAGCTCAGGGAACTGTAGCGAAGGATACCGATGGAGACGGTATGCCTGATGAATGGGAAACCACAAATAAACTTAACCCTGCTGTAGCAAATGCTAACGGAAAAAATTTAAGTACAGGATATGATAATATCGAAGTGTATTTAAGTCACCTTGTTAAAAGTATTACTGAAGCTCAGCTCAAATAATAAGATAAATGAATAAAATCCTAGTTTTCTTAGGGGTGCTTTCCCTTACAAGTTGCGCTTCGCAGGTACTGAAGTCTACCGCCCCAAACAATGATAGCAAACCCATCGCCTTTCCAGGCGCTGAAGGCTTCGGAAAATACACTACAGGCGGACGTGGAGGTAATGTCCTAATTGTTTCAAATCTTAATGATGACGGAGAAGGTAGTTTAAGAAAAGCAATCAGGGCAAAAGGTCCGCGAATTGTCGTATTCGCAATCTCAGGTACTATTGCCTTAGAATCTCCTCTTGATATTAACAATCCTGATATTACCATTGCCGGTCAGTCAGCACCCGGTGATGGAATCGCTATAAGAAATTATCCAATGAACATTAAGGCAGATAATGTTATTATCCGCTACATGCGATTCAGATTAGGTGATGAAGCAAAATATCAGGGAGATGCATTCGGTGGTACTAAGGGAGTAAGTAATGTAGTAGTAGATCATTGCTCTATGAGCTGGGCAACTGATGAGTGTGCTTCTTTCTACCATAATAAGAATTTCAGTTTGCAGTGGTGTATTATATCCGAGAGTTTAAACCACTCGGTGCATGAAAAAGGAGATCATGGCTACGGAGGAATTTGGGGCGGACGAGGAGCTTCGTTTCATCACAATTTAATAGCAAGTCACAACAGTAGGATGCCTCGTTTCAGTGGATCCAGCAGCACTCCAAATACTGCTGATGAATTAGTGGATTTTCGTAATAATGTTATTTACAATTGGGGGATTAACAACGTTTACGGCGGAGAGAAAGGACGGTATAATGTCGTAGCGAATTATTTCAAACCTGGCAAAGCGACCGGGGATAAAAAAAAGAACCGTCTTGTAGAGCCTTACCAACCGTATGGAAAATTTTATATTGCTGATAATGTTTTAGACGGAAACCCCGCGATCAGCAAGGACAATTGGAATGGAGGTGTAGATGCACAGCACCTGGACTCTGTTAAGCGAGATAGCCCTTTTGGCGTTGCCGATATCACTCAGCATACAGCGCGTAAAGCATATGACCTGGTTTTGGAATACGCCGGTGCAAGCTTCAAACGCGATATTGTAGATTCCAGAATCACTCAGGAGGTGCGAAATGGGGTATCAGTTTCGGGCAAAGCAAACAATGGAATCATTGATTCTCAAAGCGATGTCGGTGGCTGGCCCGAGCTAAAATCTCTACCTGCACCAGCAGATTCTGATAAAGATGGCATGCCGGATGACTGGGAAAGAAAAAACGGTTTAAACAACAATGATTCATCCGATTCAAAAGCAGTATCCGCCAAGAGTTTTTACACGAATGTTGAGGTTTATTTAAATAGCCTGATAAAATAAGAAACCTCCATGAGCAAGTCCCTAAGCAGATAAATTGCTTAGGGACTTTTTATTGCTACTCGTTTGCAGCTTTTCCCAACGTTGCAAGAATTCCGCCATCTACGTATAAAATATGTCCGCTTACAAAGTCCGATGCTTTTGATGAAAGAAATATCGTAGCACCTTGTAGATCTTCGGGATCGCCCCATCTTGCTGCTGGCGTACGACTGATGATGAAATCGTTAAAAGGGTGCCCATCTACCCGGATTGGGGCAGTTTGGGTAGTTGCAAAATAACCTGGCCCAATACCATTAACCTGTATGTTGAATTTTGCCCATTCTGTAGCGAGATTTTTCGTCAGCATTTTCAACCCTCCTTTTGCCGCGGCATATGCGCTTACCGTTTCGCGTCCGACTTCACTCATCATTGAGCAAATGTTAATTATTTTTCCTGATTTACGTTGAACCATAGACTTGCCTACTTGTTTAGACATGATAAACGGTCCGGTAAGATCGATTCGCAATACTTGCTCCCATTCAGAAACCTCCATGTCCAAAACCGGAATGCGTTTTATAATGCCCGCATTGTTGACCAGTATATCAATCGGGCCAACTTCCTCTTCGATTTTAGCAATGTTTTCTTTTACGGACTCTTCGTCGGTAACATCAAAAAGGTAGCCATAAACCTTAAGCCCATTTTTGGCATATTCATCAATTGCGGTTTTTAGTTTTTCTTCGGAAATATCATTTATAATAATCTGAGCCCCCGCCCGTGCCAGGCCTGTGGCCATAGACATTCCCAAGCCATGTGTGGCCCCTGTTATCAGGGCATTTTTACCTGTTAAATCAAAAAGGTGCATTGACATATATCTTGCTTTAATCTGGAACTATAGTGTTCCTTGGCAATCTTAAGGATGTGCTGTTAAATAGTTGGTGACCTGTATCATTGGTAAACTATTTTTTAATTAAGATTTTGCGAAAGCCCTTTTAAACGCTAAATAAAAGCAGAGTTTAATTTAAAATCTTGTCTATAAACAGTAATTTGCGCCAAATTTGATCGCTAAGAACGTTTATGGGTAATAATCAATCTTTATTTAGCTTGGAAGGCAAGGTAGCTCTTGTAACCGGGTGTAATCGTGGAATTGGAAAGGCAATGGCAGAAGCATTGGCAGAGGCCGGAGCTGACATTATCGGAGTTTCTTCATCTATCGCATTAAGCGGCAGTGAAACCGAGAAAGATATTAATAAGATCGGAAGAAAGTTTAAGGCTTATCAGTGTGATTTCAGCAATAGGGATTCGGTAAAAAACTTTCTTGAGAAAGTAATTGCTGAAAACGAAAGGATAGATATTTTAGTTAACAATGCAGGTACGATCATGCGTGCTCCTGCCGCAGAGCATCCGGATGAATTCTGGTATAAGGTTATTGATATTAATCTGAACAGCCAGTTTATCATTACCCGCGAGATCGGTGCCCGCATGATTGCGCAGGGATCTGGTAAAATTATTTTTACTGCGTCACTATTAACTTTCCAGGGTGGAATAAATGTGCCTGGCTACGCCGCAAGTAAAGGCGCAATCGGAAGTTTGGTAAAAGCTTTCGCTAACGAGTGGGCGTCTAAAGGAGTAAACGTAAATGCTATTGCTCCGGGATATATTGCAACAGATAATACGGAGGCCTTAAGAGCAGATCCGGAGAGGAGCCAATCGATATTAAGCAGAATACCTGCAAACCGTTGGGGAGAAACAGAAGACTTTAAAGGACCTGTGGTTTTTCTAGCCTCTAAAGCTTCAGATTATGTAAATGGGACAATTTTAACCGTCGATGGCGGTTGGATGGGACGCTAATTTTAAAATAAATTTTAAAGAAAAGATATGTTAATGAATCAACGATATGCCCAAAGCCCTAAAGAGGTTGCAGGCTTAAATACAGCGGAGATCAGAGAGAATTTCCTGGTGGATGACCTGATGCAGGATGATCAGTTTAATTTCACCTATTCTCACTACGACAGAGCGATTGTTGGAACTATAGTACCTGTAAAAAAAGAACACGAGCTTCCAACTTACGACAATTTAAGAGCCGATTATTTCCTTGAACGACGCGAGATTGGAATAATTAACGTAGGTGGCGATGGCGAAATAGTTGTGGATGGTGCAAGCAACAGAGTTAGTAAGTTAGACGCTCTCTATATAGGAAAAGGCTCAAAGTCAGTTGTTTTTAAAAGCCTTTCGGCTGATAACCCAGCTAAATTTTACATGTATTCCGTACCTGCGCATAAAGAATACCCTGTACAATTAGTTAAAAAAGAAGATGCATTTCCTACCACCATCGGAAGTAAAGCAACTGCAAACGAGCGTACTATTTACAAATACATTCACTTAGAAGGTGCAAAAAGCTGTCAGCTGGTTATGGGATTAACCGTTTTACACGAAGGAAGTGTTTGGAACACCATGCCGTCTCACGTACACGATAGAAGAAGTGAAATATATTTTTATTTCGATGTGCCTGAAAATCAAATAGTGTTTCACATGATGGGTCAGCCACAGGAAACACGTCATGTAATCATGCATAATCATCAGGCTGTTATTTCTCCACCCTGGTCAATTCACTCAGGCGGCGGAACTGCAAACTATGGCTTTATTTGGTCTATGAGCGGCGAGAACCTGGTTTATTCTGATATGGACGCAGTGGCAATGAGGGATTTGAGATAATAATAGCTCAACAGCATAGAAAAAGAGGCTTCTTTCGAGAATGCCTCTTTTTTTATGCTTTAACTAGTCCTTTTAGGGTGAAATGAAATATTAATGTAACAAGATGATTATGCAATCGTTTCCGGAGAAAAATCCGCTTCATTTGTTTAAATGAGGTATAATTATTTAATAGTTTTAGATAATTGTAACCTGTTTCCTTAAAGCCTTTTATATGAAACTGACTCTGCTGGTCATCTTATCTTTAACTGTTCCCGAATTTATTTATGCACAAAAGGAAACCTTAAATAAAGTAGTTGCCGGCTTCCCGGTTAATTACGAAGAAGAGCTTGTAGGCACTTACGTGCTTCCCGACGTTTTAACTCTCCAAAACGGAAAGAAAGTAAAGGATGCAAAAACCTGGACTGAAAAGCGACGGCCCGAACTAGTTAAATTATTCGAAGAGCAGCAGTTTGGTAAAATGCCTCCACGACCTGCCGGCATGGCTTTTAATGTGTTTGATAATGGAACTCCTGTTCTTGATGGCAAAGCTTTACGTAAGCAAGTGACAGTGTATTTTTCCAGCGATACCACAAATCATAAAATGGATATCTTGATCTATTTGCCCATAAAAAGCGACAAGCCGGTACCGCTGCTTTTAATGGCAAATTTTTCAGCCAATTCCAATGCGGTTAACGATCCGGGTGTAAAAGAAGGTTATGTTTGGTCGCGGGAAGGGAAAAAGATTCCCGCCTCTTCTTCAAGAGCCTTTGGTAAAATTGATATAGTAAGTTTTATATCCCAAGGTATAGGCATCGCTACCGTTTATTATGGGGATATTGAGCCAGATTTTAAGGATGGTTTCAAATACGGAATTCGGGGGAAATATTTAAAACCGGGCATGTCTAAACCCGCCGATAATGAATGGGGAGCGATTTCTGCATGGGCGTGGGGACTTAGCCGGGCTATGGATTATTTTGAAACCGATAAACAGATAGATTCAAAACGTGTAGCAATCCAGGGAACTTCGCGACTTGGAAAAACAGTTTTATGGGCCGGCGCCCATGATCAGCGTTTTAAGATGGTGATCGCAAGTTGCTCTGGCGAAGGCGGCGCTGCGTTGAGCAGGCGTAACTACGGCGAAAACATTGCGCACATGACCGATACCTCCCGATATTATTACCAGTTCGCTCCGAACTGGCACAAGTATGCTTCTGATTTTAACGCCTCCCCAGTTGATGCTCACATGTTGATAGCCCTAATGGCACCAAGACCACTCCTTCTGCAGACAGGCGATACTGATTATTGGTCCGATCCTAAGGGGGAGTTCCTGGCCGCTGTTGCTGCAGAGCCGGTGTACAATTTATTCGGAAAAAATGGTCCTGGAGCCATGAAAATGCCGTCTGCCGGAGAAAAAATCATGTTAAATAATACGCTGGGATATTATATGCATGCTGGAGGACATGGTACCGTTCCATCCGACTGGCCTTTGTTTATTGAATACATCAAGAAGAATCTGTAATCAGATTTTAGTTCACATTAAAATCATAACATTTGAAGAATTCTCGCCGACATTTTATCCGGAACTCGGCTTTAGCCGGAGCTGGCCTGCTTGCGACTCAGATGGGTTTAAGTACCCAGTCTTTTAGTCAGAGCATTACGCTTAAATTTCCAGCCAAACAATCCAAACTACAGCTGAATATTCGCGATTTTGGCGCAACAGGCGATGGAAAAACAAAAGATACTCTTGCTATTCAGCAAGCGATTGACCGCTGTTCGATTCTCGGAGGTGGCGAGGTTCTTTTCCCGAAAGGAGATTACTTTACCGGAGCAATTCAGCTCAGATCAAATACCCTCATTCGTTTTGAAAAAGGTGCCACCATCCTTGGAACTCCTGATTTTGAGGACTACCCGGTAAGCCAGGTTCGCTGGGAAGGTAAATGGATTAAAGGACATGTTAGTTTGATATACGCCTTTGATGCAGAAAATCTCGGGATTGTGGGCCCGGGAAAAATTATAGGCAACCGCGCTTTAGGTGGCCGGCCAAATGCGCAGAACCCCTTGCGGCACCCTGCCCTGATAGAACCTATCGGCTGCAATAACATCCGCTTGGAAGATTTCTCTACCAGCTATTATTTAATGTGGTCGATCCATCCAACTTTCTGTGATAATATTTTCATTAAGAATCTGATCATCCGCAGTACTGGTGGTAACGGCGATGGGATTGATATCGATTCGTGTAAGCATGTGCGAATTGATAATTGCGATATCGAGACAGGAGATGATTGCATATCCTTAAAATCAGGAAGAGGAATGGAAGGGTATTCTCTGCTAAGAACAACAGAAGATGTTCATATCACCAATTGCACATTTGCCGATTCTATATTCGCTTGTATAGGTATCGGCAGCGAAACCTCAGGCGGCATAAGAAACGTCAGGATAGAACATTGCAAGTTTATAAAGGCGCATACTCATGCTATTTATATTAAAAGTCGACCTGGTAGGGGAGCTTTTATTGAAGATATTGTGTGCAATGACCTCGATGTTTCTGGAATGAGAGAAGGTTTCCTTCGCTTCAATATCCTCGGCAGTGGCTTACAAGATCAGGTACCGGTACCCGGCGATGAAGGTATTCCAACGATTAAAAACTTTAGTTTTACAAACATTCGGGTGAAGGATGTCCCTGTTCTGGTTGATGGAACCGCTATTCATCCCAACAAGCCTCTTGAAGGGTTTACGTTTATGAATGTTACCGGTACGTGCAACAAAGGTATCTCACTAGCAAACATTAAGAAAGCCAAAATTCGCGATATTAAGGTTACCGGATACACCGGGTCTCTCTTAAACACGTATAACGTAACCGGAAAAGGCGTTGACCATGCCGCTGCCATTGAACCGCCAAAAATTTCAGGTCCTATACCAGGAGAAAAAGGATCTTATCATTTGCAATAACGAACATATACAAAGCCTGAAAATCAATGAATAAGTTGAAATATCTAATTACAGTAATTGCTTGCATCTTATTACTATCTGATGTCTCGGCTCAACTAGCACCTGCCCCAATCAAACTGGTAGATTTCATTTTGACTCCAGATCATAACGACTGGAATTATAAAGTAAATGAGATTGCCAATGTTGAGGTAACTGTATTGAAATTTGGTGTGCCAATTCAGAATGTGTCGGTAGACTACGAGATTGGTCCGGAAATGCTTCTTCCGGATACAAAAGGAACTCTTTTATTGAAAACCGGTAAGGAGAAAATAGCGATAGGAACTAATAAACAACCAGGTTTCAGACGCTTAACGGTAAGAACCTTGATTGATGGGAAAAGCTACAGCGGGGAAATTAAACTTGCTTTCTCTCCCGAAAAAATTGAACCTACTGTTCAGATGCCCGAGGATTTTGATCAGTTTTGGATCAATGCAAAGAACGATGCCGCTAAAATTCCTATGGATGCGATCGTTACTCGTTTACCTGAACAATCAACATCAACAGTTGATGTGTATCTGGTGAACTTGCAGAATTATAAATTGGGTAAGCGCCTGTATGGATATTTGTGTAAGCCTAAGACTCCAGGGAAATATCCTGTGCTTTTTGAACCGCCCGGAGCTGGAGTAAAAGTTATTTCTCCAGCTATAAGCTATGCGAACCTGGGATTTATTGTTTTTAATATTGAGATCCATGGGCTGTCGCCTCTGATGGATGCCGAGATGTATAAAAACATAAGCAATGCTTTCGGCGACTATCCGTTTAACAAGCTTGACGACAAGGATAATTATTATTATAAAAGTGTGTACATGGGCTGTGTAAGGGCGATCGACTTTCTGTGCGGCTTACCTGAATTCGATGGAAAAAATGTTGTAGTAACTGGCGGAAGTCAGGGTGGGGCACTTTCGATAGTTACTGCTGGATTAGATAAAAGGGTAACTTGTTTATCGGCTTTTTATCCCGCACTTTGCGATGTTACGGGTTATTTACATGGAAGGGCAGGCGGTTGGCCACACCTGTTCAATCAAAGCAATCTTCGCACAACTAACAGTCCCGATAAAATTCGGACAGTCGGGTATTATGATGTTGTAAATTTTGCAAAAAATGTGAAGGTTCCCGGATTTTATTCATGGGGCTATAATGATAATACTGTTCCACCAACCTCGGTTTTTGCCGCTGTTAACTCGATTAAAGCATCCAAAACAATAGTCATTACGCCAATATCCGGACATTGGCGTTTCCCGGAAACAAACCAGCAATCAATAGACTGGATTAAAAGGCAATTAAAGAAATAGAAATTCTACATCTTTTGTCGACCTTGTCAGGTGCAAGCAATAATTCTGTTTTGCCTGCACCTGATAGATTTTTTAGTTGGCTGCTTTTATCATATTGAGCAGAAGTTGCTGCCCAATAATATTAGCTTTATTTTTTGAAGACACGTTAAAAGTGGTCATCGCGGCATTTTCGCCATCGCCTTCAGCACGCTTCCCAGTACTTATATCCTTTAAATTTGAGATAATATCCAGGGCTGACAAAATTACTTTACCTCGTCCGTGCTGAATAATACTTAAAGCAGAATACACTTCCGGCTTGTGGTCGGATACGCAGGCAACAATTGTTTCACCATTTAAAACTCTTAAGCCAACCCGGCTTTTATTATAGGTAGCAAGGCTTTGGTATTCCCAGTTGAATACACAATTTTGGGGCAGGCCTTCGAAGAGTTTATGTTGCTTAACAAAGTAATTTCCTCCATACCAGGTTGTTCCCAACTCTTTTGACCCACGGTAATCTATTAGCTCCTTACGGCCAAGAAAAGTCGCCCATTTCTCGGTATTGCCAATAACAAGCAGGGTGTTCCCCTCATTCACCCATTCCAATATTTCTGTTACCAGAGGATTTCCGGTTTGCTGCGGTTCGAAAGCGCCAACAACCATATATTTTCCTTCTGGTCTTCCTGATTTAAATTCTTTGAATGAATTAATCCCAACTGATTTTAAAAATGGCGCAATTACGCCGCTGGTGTCAGCTACCATGCCCGTAGCAGGTATACCTGTAGTATTTAGGCTCACAGCAAAAAGTTCATCACTTCCTTTTGCCATTGTTTGTCCATCTCTTTTCAACTCTGCTTTCACAGTGATATAGCCGCCTTTTTGAGGAACCAGCTTCAGACCTGCAAAAAGCAATTCGCCATATGTTGAGCCGCCGGTAACCTTTACAGGGATGCTTCTGTTTAAAATAGTTTTGGCGTCATCTCCAATTGCCTCAACTTCTAAAGTATAATTACCATGAAGATTTGCCTCATTTACGATATGAAAATCAATTGTTGAGGTATCGCCCGTTCCCAATACTTTGCGGTTCATTTTAACTGCAACGTACACGGGTTGTGTATAACGAGAAATTAATCCAGGATCACCTTTTGGATTGCGGTAATTATCTACAATGCCCGAATGATTTTCAAGTTTCATGCTCTCCCATCCATTCACCGCATAACCATCCGTCAGATTATTTATTTTGATGTTTTCAATGGCTCTTCCCTGATAATAGAAGGCCACATTTCCCATTTTTCTGGTAAGTGAATCTACATTTGGAAATGCTTTATTAAAGCCTGGAGTTTTCTGCAAAAAGTTATCATATGCATCATACCATTTTAAATAGGCTTCACTTTCCCATCCTATATTCTTACCTGTTTTTAAAATTTCATCTCTGATCAATTGTAATCTGGGAGGTGTACCGATGGCACCTTCCTCGCCCCAATAAATTATTTCATCCTTATGATCAAAATATTTCAGGTAATCTTTTGGACCTTTATACAGATTGTCGTGGTAGGTGCCCGGACCGCCGGCATGATGCTGATCGAACCATCCATAATCACGGAATGTGAAATCGTACGGGAGTAAGTGAAGTTTGAAGCGTTTGTCGGGTCCTTGTTTTATATCACCATTTGAAGAATTATAGGTGATGATGCGGGTCTCATCCAGTTTATGGGCGGCAAGCATTTGCAGACTATCCTGCTTTTGTGGTTGCGCTCCGCGTTCGTTATGCATATTATAGATTACAAGAGAGGGGTGATTCCTGTCTCGTTTAATCATTCGGAAAAGCTTTTCATTGCGGGTTGCGAAATAAAAATCTGCCTGTTTTTTTCCGAGCGCATCTGTTGCATTGAAACGATCTGCCGGATATTGGTTCCCGCCCGGTTCTTCAAAATAAAGTAGCCCAAGTTCATCTGCATAATCGAGTACGTTTTGTTGCCCTATAGTGCGATGGAAGTTCAGCATATTCAGACCTATCTTTTTTGCGGTCAGTATTTGTTTTTTCGCCAATTCATCCGAGGGAGCAATTCCATTTACCGGCCAAAACCCCCAGCTGATGGATGTAAGTGCAACAAAACGCTTTCCATTTAAATAGAATTGCTTATCACCATCAACATCCCGTACTTCAAACCACCTGAACCCAAAACGCTGACTGTACTCGTCGGTGCTATTATCACCACCCTTCCAAACAGCAGTAAGCGTATATAAGTTCGGATCATCGGTGCTCCAAAGTTTTGCTTCATCAAGTGCAATTGTATAGGTATTGATTGTATTTCCATTTGATGCCTGGATGACAGGATATGATTTTTGAAACACCGGCTTTTGACTTCCTTTTTCTTTTATCTCAACTATTAAGGTTCCTTTTTTAGGTTTATTCGTGTTATTCCTGGTAGTGATCTGTACATCCACTTCGTTTGCCTTTGGTTTGTTCTTTACAAAAATATCCTCGATAAAGATCTTATCAGTAGCAAGCAATTTTATTCTCCCGGTTATGCCGCCAAAGCCATGGGTTGGATTGGTTCGGTAATTTCCCCACATAAAGTTTTGTGAATCACGCCAGTCAAAGTTTCCGTTTGGATCGGTGATGCGTACAGCAATCTCATTTTCCTTGCCGTATTGAACGGCATTGGTAATATCGACTTCAAAAGGAGTGCTGTTCACTAAGTCGTATCCAACTAGTTTGCGATTAACAAAAACTTCCGCTCTAAAGCGAACGCTTTCAAAGTTCAGCGTTAATCTTTTACCTTTTAAGGAAGCTGGTATACTCGTTTTGGTGCTGAACCAGGATACACCTAAATAATTTCCGGATACTCCAAACGAATTTCCATTCTCGCCCCAATAAAACTGTTCAACAGTTGCAGGAAGCTTGGTGACAATTCCGGGTTCTTTACTTAGTAAATCCCATCCGCCGCTCGGCAAATTTGTTTTGATGTTCTTTATATTAACAGGCGGTGCATATAATGGATCAGTTATCCAGGATGCGTTTTTATCGAGAATTAATTTCCAGTCGTTTGTAGTTAGATCGTTTATATATCGCCCTGTCTGCTGTGCTGCAGACGGAGCGATATACATGAAGGCTGATAATACTATTGTACTGATTTGTTTTTGAAACATTTATGGCTAGAAAAATGATTTGGTTTTATTTAACCTGTTCTTCAGTAATGGTTTTGACCAGGCTATTGACGTAAACCTCAATATTGTCATAACCGGTACTTAAATTGCGGCCGTTGGCGTTCGCTACATTTGGATTTAAGCCTTTTGCCGTTTCCCAGGCATCAGGCATGCCATCTTTGTCGGTATCAGTCGGAGCTGGTAGCGATTGTAACAAAGGCCAGCCGCCTACATCCGCTTGTGTATCAATAATTCCGTTTACCGAACCATTTGAACCCGGAAAGGAGAAGGTTTTATTCTTCACATTTTTAATTATTCTTCGATCAACAGTATCTCTTTTTAGGGAAGCACCACCAAAATCCAAAACTCTTAAATAAGCAGTCTCAGCTGTATGTGTTGTTACATTATTATTAGTTGGATGTTCCGTTAATCTTTTCATAGCATCTTTGTCTGCCTGAGATACTGTGCCGTAGCTACTATGAAATTGGTTATATACTCCGAGGCCCCAGTTGTCGGCAGTAGCCCCAGAATAGCCATCCACATAATTGCCATTGATATAGAATTTTCCCCAGATATCATAAACCTCGGTACCAATTGTTTTATTTTTATCGGGCGAAAAAATCCTTCCGCCTTTGCTGCCTGTAGGTGTCGCCGGCCCCGGTTTGTAATAATTATTGACAAAGTTAATGTTCATTGCCTCACCCCCGTAAGAGCTGTTGTTTGCCCAGTTATAAATTACATTATTTCTGATATCGACCAGGTCTGTTAAAGCAAAAGCCTTACCTGCTTCTTCGCCTAAACGAGGATTTCGGCTATCATGGTGAGCGAGTAAATTATGGTGAAAAGATGCATTTTTGCCGCCCCAAATTCCTCCATATCCATGTGCCCCTTTATCATGAACCGAATTTCTCAAGCTTTCGGCAACTATACACCATTGCACGGTGGTATTCTCATTTGCGTAAAATGATACGGTTTCGTCGACTGACCAGCTCATCGAACAATGATCTATTATGATACCCTTATGGAACCTCCCGCCAAGCGCATCTGCTTCAACGCCCTTTTCGTCTCCCATTCTAAAACGCATATAACGTATTATTACATTATCGGCACTAACGGTCACAGGGTAATTCTTTACGCAGATACCATCACCCGGAGCCGTTTGGCCTGCAATGGTTACATCGCCGTTATTAATCGTAAGACTTGAGTTGAGAGCTATGGTTCCAGACAGCGTAAATACTATTATTCTTGGACCTGTTTGATTAAGAGCATAGCGCAGGGTGCCTTCCTGGGTGCCATCTGCAATAGTTGTTACGAATATCACTTTTCCTCCACGCCCTCCGGTGACGTCTTTTCCAAATCCCTCGGCACCGGGAAATGCAATAGCGAGCTCATTCACAGGCGTTGGAGTACTTGGTTCCGTTGGTGTTGGATTGTTTGGTGTATTGGGCCCTTCCGGCGCCGGACTGGATTTCTTTTTACAATTACTTAATGCCAACGTTGACATCGCCAGCCCTAAAATAAATAGGTTTACTTTTCTCATTTTGATTGGTTTCCGATTGTGGAATTAATTGGTTATGAGCAAAAATACAAAACGAGACTCCTTGCTGTATCGATTTCGGCACCAAAAAGTGTGCAAACGTTCCCGGAAAATCCCGGCAACGTTTGCATTGATTTTATTGATCTGTAATCAAAATCTTTTTTAATCTTGTAGTCCGTCGTAAACTATCAATCTTAAAATAATGAAACCATCATGAGCATACCTCTCACAAACAGTAATAAACTTAGCGAAGCGTTCTCTCGAACACAGCTAATAAAATAAACGAGTGAAAATATTCGCATGATAGCTTCATCTCCATTAAAAACTTAGCCAAGCGATCTCATTGAGACCTTTGAAAATAACTACTACTCAATAAACAATTTATATCCTGATGAAAAAACTGATTTTATTAACTGTCTTTTTTAATTTTCTATTCAATCACGTACATGCGAAGAAAATAGTTGTTGCGCAAGACGGCTCCGGTAATTTTAAAACAGTTCAGGAGGCGCTGGATGCTGTTCCGGCTGGGAACAGAAAAGAGCAGGTGATTGTTATTAAGAATGGATTTTATAAAGAAAAACTGCTTCTTGTCGCCCAGAAGAACTTCGTCACCTTAATTGGCGAGGACAAATTCAAAACTATTCTTGCTTATGACGATCACCCTGGTGTGATATCTGCAAAGGTCGGAGCGATTAACACACATAATTCCTACAGTTTTCAAATCAATGCTGATAATTTCTCTGCCAAGAATATCACTTTCCGAAACGATGCGGGCTTTACCGCAGGGCAGGCAGTTGCATTAGATGTTCGGGGAGACAAAGTCATATTTCTAAATTGCCGGATACTTGGCAACCAGGATATTTTGCTTGTTGACGGAGAGGATAGCCGGCAATATTATAAGAACTGTTATATAGAAGGAACGACGGATTTTATATTTGGATCTGCTACTGTTTGGTTCGAACAATGCCATATCCATAGCAAAAAGAACTCGCATGTTACAGCAGCCTCAACAGCACAATCGCATCCTTTCGGCTTTGTTTTCTACGACTGTAAACTGACAGGAGACAGCGCTCTGCACAAAGTTTCTTTAGGCCGGCCATGGCAACCGTATTCAAATGTTTCTTATATCTATTGTTATATCGACAGTCACATTATACCTGGTGGCTGGGCGAACTGGAACAATACAGAAAAATTTAAAACTGCAAGGTACTCGGAATATAAAAACTATGGCCCGGGCGCTGATACAAGTTCCAGAGTAAGTTGGGCAAAACAACTTTCTGATGAAGAGGTCAACGCTATTTCAATACCACAAGTGTTCCCTGGTTGGAATCCATTGGCCGGGGTATGCAGGCTTAACACACTCAAATAAAATTGATTTTAAATATATTATGATTCGAAAAATCTATTTGGTACTTCTGCTTTCAATAGGAGTTTTAAGTACACAAGCACAAGAGTTTATTCCTTTGTGGGCCAAAGGAAAAATGCCTAATTCCAAAGGTTTAAAGTTAAAAGACAGCATATCTAATGAACGGATTTTCAGAGTGGGCACCCCTGGATTTTATGCCTATTTCCCTTCAATACAGGAGAATAAAAGAGCAGCAGTTCTTATTTGTCCCGGAGGCGGTTACGAACGCTTAGCCTATGTAATCAGCGGAATACAGTTGGCAAAATGGTTTAACACAATTGGAATAAGTGCTTTTGTGTTAAATTATCGTCTCCCCAACTCGCCGGATTTAAAAGAGCGCGAGAAAGGTCCTTTGCAGGATGCGCAACGGGCCATAAAATTAATTCGTGCGAATGCAGTAAACTGGGGCATCGATTCAAATAAAATAGGCATTCAAGGTTCATCTGCCGGAGGACATCTGGCGGCACTGGCCAGTACGTTTAAAGATGATTATTCAAAGGTAGGGGATGTATTAGATAAGATGTCTTTCCGTCCCGACTTTGCAATTTTGGTATCGCCAGTAATAGATCTGATTGATTTCCCTCACATCGGAAGCCGCCGAAATTTATTGGGAGAAACTGCAACCGTAGAAAAGATGAAGGAGTATTCTCCAAATTATAGAGTCGACCCCGAAACACCTCCGGCTTTCATCGTTCATGCATTTAACGACAAATCAGTTAATGTTAGAAATAGTATTTTGTATTACTCGGCACTGGTTGAAAAGGGTGTTTCTGGTAGCCTTCACACATTTCCTTTTGGCGGCCACGCCATCGCATTAAGAAATAATCCAGGATCGACAGACCAATGGACTACCCTCTGCGAAAGCTGGCTGACTGAAATGAACTTTGTTAAAAACCTTAGCCGACCTTAATTTTAACAACACCCTTATTGTCCAAATTAGGGCGTTTTTCCGGGCCGGGAACGATTGCATAGATTCCCCGAGGAAAATTTGAAAAGGAGTACGCAAATGTGTAACATTGTTGATAGAGAAGCTAGCCAATTCCTAAGCCAGATCATTTGATTCTGTTTTACTTCTCGCAATAGATTTTTTGCTGCTTATTATCCAATTATGAACTTGCATAAGAAACCCTTTCTTGAGTGCTTGCGCGAATATCAAAAACTGGTATCAGAAGGTGATGAGCAAGCTTTTGAAAAAATATATGCTTATTATCATAAAAGATTGCGTGCATTTTCAGAAACCTATACCAAATCTAAAGAGCTTTCTGAAGAAGTAGTAGAGGATGTGTTCGTAAAACTCTGGTGTAAACGGGAGGATGTAACTCAGATTCAGAATCTTAATGTGTATTTGTATACAGCAATTAAACACCAGTCTTTAAATGCATTATCTCATGAAGCACGGAGGATAGTTACCCAATCGCTCGAAGTTTCAGAATTTGATCAGCATTCAAAAGAGCATACTCCTCACGATCTTTTAGTTACCTCAGAATTGATGCAATCAGTTCAGGGTGCAATAGATTCTCTTCCGCCAAGGTGCAGGTTAATTTTTCAGATGGTGCGGGAGGATGAATTGCGATACAAAGAAATCGCTGAAATTTTGCAGATTTCCGTGAACACCATAGACACTCAAATGGCCATCGCAGTTAAGCGTTTATGCTCTGCTTTGAATATCAAATCTCCTAGAGGATTTCTCCTCACACAAAAAAAATAAAAATAGTTTTAGTAGATTTTTTCCGTTCTGCTGTCTTCATTAAAAAGCGCTCTATAAAGCTTAATGGACAATAGCAATAAAATATGGATCATGATCGGTCGCTCCCTGAGCGGCGAAATTTCATCTGATGAACAAAGTGAACTCAATGCTTTGTTGCAAAACGATCCCTGTCTGTACCAGCAATTTAGCCTGTTAAAGCAATTATGGAGTAAGAACTTAGCGGATGATAATGTTCTGGAAGAAGAGGGGAAAGAGAAAAATTTGTTCAAAAAAATCATTATTAAGGCCGAGATTGAGCGAGAAAGTGCTGTTGAGTTAAAAAAATCAAAATCCATTATTTGGAAGCTATTTTCGAAGCGTTTAATATATGCGTATGCCGCTTCGGTCGTCCTGATTGCCCTGTTTTTCCTAAACAGGCCAGTTCCTTTGACCGCTTCCAAGCCTGAGCAAATTGTTGCAGCCCAGAATGGAAGCAGAAGCAAAGTGCTTTTGCCCGATGGAAGTACCGTGTGGTTAAATGGAGGTTCTAAATTGTATTATGATTTTGAACTTTCGGGCCCCACACGTGAAGTGCGACTGGAGGGAGAGGCTTTCTTTGATGTAGCAAAGCAAAAAAACAGACCTTTTATTGTACATGCCGGTAAAATTGATGTTAAAGTACATGGCACCGCTTTTAACGTAAAATGTTATACGGACGATAGAAGTATCGAAACCACACTTTTGCACGGAAAAATAGAGGTGACAGATAATGCTAATAAAACAAGGCCGTCAGTGTTTTTGGTGCCTAATCAAAAATTGATTGTTCCGGTATCGGCTGCTCCTTCCGGATCAGGGTTAGAGTCGAAGAAACTGTTTAAAATAGTTAACCTGGATACAAAACTTCAGGAGAAAGAGCGGATAGAGACAGCATGGATCTATAACAGGGTTGAGTTTCGGGCTGAAAGATTCGACGACTTAGCTAAAAAACTCGAACGTTGGTATAATGTTGAAATCAAATTTCAAGACGATAGTGTTCGGGCATTGACTTTTAACGGATCTTTTGAAAAGGAAACGGCCGACCAGGCATTTAACGCTTTGAAAAAAGTAGCAGCATTTGATTTTGAAATTCACGGGCGTGAAATACTTATTAAATCGTATGAAAAAAATGCATCCGGTATAAAATAAAAAAACGAGGAATGTTGGCGCATTCCCCGTCATAACGGATTAAACTTTAATTAACCCCAACCCATCAACAAGTTGGTTTATTCAATTTAACCTAATCAAAAGTATGAAATGTTTTTTAACGGTTTCTCGAAAATCGTTCCCTTCAAATTTTGTTCTTATTATGAACCTAACTGGAATTCTGATACTTCTGTTTGCGATAAGTGCTTCGGCAACAGGTTTTTCTCAGGGTAAAATTAATCTTCAGGTAAAGAAATCAGCAATAGCTGATGCAATAAGCAAGATTGAGGAACAATCCTCTTACAGGTTTCTGTATAATCAGAATCTTGGCGAGATAACGCAGAAGATATCGGTTAAACTGGAAGATGCAAGCATCGACGAAGCTTTAAAAGAAGTCTTAAAAGGATCTGGTTTACGTTACCAGTTTATTAACAACGAGCTTATCGCAATTCAAAAGAAAGAGTCTCTTTCCGACATTGTAATAAGTGGAAAAGTAACGGATAAGGCCGGCGAAGGATTACTTGGCGTAACTATAAAAGTAAAAGGATCTAACAAGGGCGTTACCACGAATATCGATGGCGAGTATTCGATTACAGCACCTGAAAATGCTATTCTGGTATTTTCGTATCTGGGATACGAAACAGTTGAGCAAAAAGTATTGGGAAAAACCACGCTGAACATTGTACTTAATGCTACCGCAAGCGAGTTAAACGAGGTGGTAGTGATTGGTTACGGAACGGTTAAAAGACGAGATCTGACTGGTGCGGTATCTTCTGTTTCGGGCGAAAGCATAGCGTCGGCTCCGGTGGCTAATGCTTCACAGGCATTGGCAGGTAAGCTTCCTGGTGTGAATGTTGTAAGTCAGGATGGTCGTCCGGATGCGGCAATTTCCATAAGAGTACGCGGTGGTGGTTCTATCTCTCAAAGTAATGAACCCTTGTTTATTGTTGATGGTTTCCCTGTCGGGTCCATTAATGATATACCGTCTAATTTAATAGAAAGCATCGATGTGTTAAAAGATGCTTCATCTACAGCCATCTACGGAGCTCGTGGTGCAAACGGAGTTATCATCGTAACCACCAAAAGCGGAAAGGATGGTAAACTAAAAATTGGGTACGATGGCTACGCTAAATTTAATTCACCGACAAAGTACATGGAAACCATGGGTGCTTATGATTATCTGGCATATAACTGGGCGTATGCTAAGGCAATCAGTAATTCTTATGCACAGGGATGGGAAAAATTGTGGGGCATCGGCGCATCAAGCGCTACTTACAATAATCCTGAGGGAATTGACCATTATAAAAACGTGGCTGCTACCAATTTTTCAAAACAAGCCTATGGTAATTCATTTTCTCAGAACCATAACATCAACATTAGCAGCGGTACGGAGAAAACAAAGTTTCTGATTGCTCTCAATCATATCGACGAGGATGGTATGAAGATCAATTCGTATTTTAAACGTTCCAATGTGTCGTTTAAACTCGATCAACAATTGTTTAAAAAGCTTTCTCTGTCTCTTGATACTCGTTTTACTAATATTAATTCTCTTGGCGACGAAAGTACAACAAATGGTCAGGGATCGATTTTATCGACAGCTTATTGGTTTCGCCCAATTGCCACACAAGATGTAATGGGAGAATTAGATGATAGTAAAAACACCCAGCTTGGTTTATACGATTATGTGTTGCAGGATATTTACAATCCAGTTTCACGAATGGGCGATTACATGCCCGAACGTGTAAGGAGGTCAATAAGGGCAAATACTTCATTAAACTGGACTGTTATAAAAGGTCTTAATGCGAAATCGGAACTAGGTCTGAATACTAACTGGAATCGCGACAATACCTGGTCCGGAGCAGTTTACAATAATTATTTTGACAATGCGGGGAATAAAACATTCGGTGGTAATGCCGAAATCAGTACCTCTGAAGGTTGGAATATGCGTTGGGCCAATACATTAAACTATGATGTACAGGGTCTGGGCAAAAATCATACATTGAACCTTCTTGCTGGTCAGGAATTTATGAATTCAGGATCTAAAGGTACCGAAATCTGGGGTAAATATTATCCGGCCTCATTTGACGCAGATCAGGCTTTTGCGATGATGAACAAGTTTTATGATGACCCCAATGCTACAAATTCTGGCTATAGCTCGAGTGCTGGCACGCCAAACCGGTTATTGTCTTTTTTTGGAAGGGCAAATTATTCATTGAACAGCAAGTATTTGTTTACGGCAACCTTTCGTGCCGATGGCTCTTCCAGATTTGCGCCTAACAATCGCTGGGGATATTTTCCGGCAGCCGCCCTGGCTTGGAGAGTTTCGGATGAAAACTTCCTGAAAGACGTTGAATGGATCTCTAACCTAAAACTCAGGTTGTCTTATGGCTCGGTGGGTAACGATGCGATTAACGCCCGCTTATGGAGAATGAACTGGAGCGCCCCAGATAAGCCAACCGGATACTCTATAAATGAGCAGCAACAGACCGCCTACCTTCCCGATGCAACACTTGCCAATCCAAATCTTAAATGGGAAACTACAATAACCAGGAATCTTGGTGTTGATTTTGGGTTTTTGAATAATAAAGTGTATGGGTCTTTAGAGGTCTACAAAAACTCTACAAAAGATCTATTGATGCTTACATCAATTGATCCATATAGTGGATTTATTTATACATACGACAATGTAGGCAGCACAAGTAACCGGGGTGTTGAGCTAGGACTTGGTACTGATCTAATCCGTTCAAAAGAATTCAGTTTGACTACTAATTTAAGTGTCAATGTTAACCGAGGCAGGGTAGATGAGCTTGCCGAAGGTGTAAATGGCCTTTATAAAACGCAGTGGGGTTCGTCAATGACCCAGCCAAATACCGGCGACTATGCTCTTGTAGTGGGTAAACCAGTAGGCCAGGTACGCGGATATACCTACGATAACTGGTACACAGTTGATGATTTTACTTATGCCAATGGTATCTATACCTTGAAAGCTGGGGTTCCGGATATTGCAACGGGAATTATAGGGACCGTTCAGGGAACCGGCGCCCACAAACCGGGTGGCCAGGTGGCTTACCCCGGGGTGATCAGGTTTAAAGATTTAAACAACGATGGGGTAGTAAATGAGAGTGATGTTTCGGTTATCGGAGATATGAATCCTAAACATACCGGAGGTCTTAATCTTTCGGGTAATTACAAAAAACTGGATTTTAGATTTGATTTCAATTGGAGTGTGGGTAATCAAGTTTATAATGCAAGCTATCTGTCGGCTTTTTACGGATCCAAAGAAGACGGACTTTACAGAAACAGACTTAACTATTTAGCCTCTTCCTATAAAATCTACGATATTCAAAACGGACAATTAGTAAGTGTTACTGATCCTGCCGCGTTAAGTGCGTTAAATGCGAATGCAACTACTTTTCTTCCTTACCATGAGAATCCTGTTGTATCTTCCATGGGTATCGAAGACGGTTCTTACCTTCGTTTGAACAATGTTACGCTCGGATATAGTTTGCCAGCCAAGGTGCTAAACCGGGTTGGTGTAAGCAAACTTCGTTTATACGGATCAATATACAATGCGCTCCTGTTTACCAAATACAGAGGCTTCGATCCGGATGTTAATGTCCGCACCGATCAGGGCGGCGCTACATATCCAACTACCGGACTGGATTGGGGCGCTTATCCACGCGCTCGATCATTTACATTGGGCTTAAATGTTCAGTTTTAAGAAGGGTTCCATTTAATGACAAACGAAAAAATAGAATATTAAAATGAAAAAGTATATATATATCATTTCAAGTGTTTTGATGCTTATTGCAGCATCTTGCCAGAAAGATTTTCTCGACGCAAAGTCGCCTTCAAATGTGGATCAGGAGTTTGTATTCTTATCTCCAAGTGAGGCATTCCAGGTGATGGTAGGAAACTACGACATTTGGAGGGGCGGAATGAATGGATTGTTTTACGACCTGGATGTAGTAGGTTCGGACGCTGAAACCCATCCTGAAAGCTACGATGCGCAGGCACGGCATATTCCCGAAGGTCTGTATGCCTCCGAAATATCTATTAATTATGCAAATGCGGTTAGTGCCTGGCAGAATCTTTATAAAGTGGCGGCCCGGGCTAACATAATTATGGAGGCTATAGCGAAAAAGCCCGACTACCAAAAAGCGGTCGCTGATGGAACCCCCAATGCATGGACACAGCTTTATGGAGAAGCCGCCGTATTTCGTGCCTATTCATATCACAACCTGATTAGATATTTTGGTGATGTGCCGCACTTTAAGGAAGCGATTTATTCTACAACTCAACTAGATAGCGCTGCTTTAACATCCCGTGATGAGATATACGATTTTGAAATTTCAGAACTAAAGCGTGTTGAACCATTAATGTACCGTCTCGGCGAAGGAGGTATTAATGCGGAACGCTTTTCAAGAACTTTCGCTCAGGGTTTGATCGGCCGAATGGCTTTGTTTGCAGGCGGATATAGTTTACGCAGAACCGATTTTAATTATGGCAATGTGACGTTCGATCAAATTGGTGGCGTAAAGTGGAATGCCAAATATGTGCGCCGTACAGATTACAAAAAGTACTACGAAATTGCGAAGACCTATCTTAAGGCATGTATAGACAATTCCGGAACCGCAAAGTTAATTACCAGCGATCCCCGTGGAGCCGAATTTAACAATCCATTCCAGTACAATTTTCAATATAACATGGGTTTAGTGGACAAGCCGTTGGTAAGTCCAGAATCATTATACGAAGTTGGCGAAACTCAGGGCCAGTTTTCTGAGCGTCCCTACGCATTTGGCAGACCGTCGGGCGGAGGTAGCAAAAATACCTATCCCAACAAAGCCTATGGTCAAAGTCGTATGCACGCTTCATTTTATTATGGAGACTATAACCCCAAAGATTTACGCAGGGATGTAACAGCAACGGTGACTGCAAATTCGGGAAATGCTTCAGAAAGAATTATCTCTTTTGCTCCGGGCTCCCGCGATTTAGGCGGTTTAGCTAATAATAAATGGGATGAAAGCCGTATGCCTAACCCGTATATCGCGTCACAGCGGCAGTCGGGTGTTAATTGGCCACAAATGCGAATGGCAGATGTGATTTTAATGCTTGCTGAAGTGTATGCCGAATTGGGCGAGGAAGGATTGGCCAAAGCTGAATTACAAAAAGTAAGAAGCAGGGCGTTTTCGGCTGCAGATCAGGCAATACAAGTTACCAATTACATTGCTGCTTTATCAGGCAATGCCTTAAAAGAAGCCATACAACAAGAACGTAAACTTGAGTTTGCTGGTGAAGGGTTACGTCGGTATGACCTAATCCGCACTGGAAAAATGCCTGAAAAGATCCTGGAGATTAAGAACACTCAATTAGCCATGGTGAATGGTTTGAAAACGAATGGTTACTACACATTCCCGAATGGTGTCACCATATCGAATTATATCTATGTAAAAGCGGTTAACATGGTTGATTTTGGAATTAACAAAATGTTGACAACGCAGTGTAACGTAGATGAAACTTCTCCGGCTTATCCTGTAAAATGCCCGGGATGGCGCGGAAATAGCGATGCATGGACTGATAAAGGTTTTACTGCCTCTTCAGGTAAGCGAAATCTCGCTATTAAGGGACTCTATCGATACATTGATCCAAATGGTGTTGAGGCGGCCGCGTTGGTTGCGCAGGGTTATGTAAAAACGGATTGGGGATCAAAAATTGTTCAGTATAAAGATCAATATACCTCCGATATTTTTAAAGGATACCAGGCTGGAGATCCTCCTCGCTATCTTCTTCCATTATCTTCCGAAACTATCGCCAAGTCAAAAGGGCTTATAACAAACGGATACGGTTTCTCACAAAATTAGGGATCTTTATTATGCATTAATGCCGCACGGCATTAATGCATAACTTTTTCCTGAAAAGTAGGGCCCAGGGAACGAAACTCAAGATGCTTAACGATTTTTATAATCGGACATATTTTTTAAACCGCCCGATTTTTGTGGTAATTGGTTTATTCACAAGAACGAAAACGTTCTCGGGAACGATTGCATAACTTTATTTCCCAAAAGCTAACTCTTTTTGTTTGAAACTCGCTAAACTTGTTGGTGGGTTCATTCTCTGTGCAATACACTAAGCATAAGTCTTACAAAAGTAAATCTTTATTAAAGCTTGAAATGTGTGCTAAAAAACAGCAGAAAACCGTCGTATTATCAATTTGTAAATTATGAAGCACACACTTTCTGCGTTTTCAACTATTATTGCTCTTATATTTTCGGTTAACAGCTTTTCTCAAGCCGTTCCCAAGCCATGGCCTGCAAAAATGCCTGTGGTTAAGGCTCCGGTGTTTAAAAAAGACACCTTTAATATTGTAACATATGGTGCAGTCGGAGATGGCAAAACCCTGAACACCAACAGCATTAACAAAGCCATCGAAGCATGTTCGCAAAAAGGCGGGGGAGTTGTATTAATTCCTGGGGGACTTTGGCTTACCGGGCCCATTGAGCTGAAAAGCAATGTCAATGTTCATTTAAAACCGGATGCCCTATTGTCTTTTACAAAGGATCTGTCGCAATATAAGCTGGTTCATACCAATTGGGAGGGTTTGGGAGCGGTTCGTAATCAGTCTCCTGTATCAGGTACCAATCTGGTAAATATTGCCATCACCGGAAAAGGGATTATCGATGGTAACGGCGATGCCTGGAGAATGGTGAAAAAGGATAAGCTTACAGAAAGCCAGTGGAAAAATCTTCTTGCTTCTGGTGGTTACTTGAGCGACGATAAGAAAATTTGGTATCCGACAGAAAGCTCTTTAAAAGGATCTAAAATCAAAGGGGCTGGCGTAATTTCGGAGGGTAAAACTGCTTCTGATTTTGCTGAAATTAAAGATTTCCTGCGTCCGAACCTGATTGTTCTGACACAGTGTAAGAATATTTTATTAGAAGGAGTGACTTTCCAGAATTCGCCGGCTTGGAACATTCATCCCCTGATGTCGGAAAATATTATTATCAGAGATGTGTATGCTAAAAATCCATGGTATGCGCAAAACGGAGACGGGCTCGATCTGGAGTCATGTAGCAATGTGTTAGTTGAAAATAGTGTATTTGATGTCGGGGACGACGGTATTTGTATCAAATCCGGTCGTGATGCACAAGGCCGTAAACGTGCAATGCCTACGCAAAATGTTGTGGTTAGAAATTGTGTAGTATATCATGCTCATGGTGGTTTTGTCATCGGTAGTGAAATGTCTGGCGGAGCCAAAAATATATATGTTTCTGACTGCACATTTATCGGTACAGATATTGGCCTTCGTTTTAAAACAACCCGAGGCAGAGGGGGGGTGGTTGAAAATATCTTCATTAAAAATATCAATATGAAAGATATCGTTGGCGATGCATTGTTATTCGATATGTATTATGCCGCTGTTGATCCTGTTCCGGTTGCCGGAGAAAAACGTGAGGCGCCGAAAGTAGTAATGTTGCCAGTTACTGAAGAAACTCCATCCTTCAAAAACTTTTATATCAGTAATGTAGTAGCTGATGGCGCAGCGAGGGCAATCTTTGTCCGCGGTTTACCCGAAATGAGTATTAATAATATTTTTCTTGAAAACATGACCTTGCAGGCAGAAAAAGGAATAGAGATAGAAGAAGCAAAAGAAATTCATTTCAAAAACGTAAATGTGATAAGCGAACAAACTAAACCAGTTGTTAATATTCAAAACAGCAGTTCAATAAGCTTCGATAATTTTCAATACAAACAAGGATCCGAGCTTTTATTTAATGTCATTGGCGATCGCAGTTCAAATATAAAGGTCTCTAATACCAGTATTGCCAACTCTGTAAGAAGAGGAGAATTTAGTCAGGGTGCTACTAATCAATCTCTTATCATAAAATAAGACTCAACAGATGAAGAAAACCTATTTTCTAGTAATAGCTGCTATTTTTTTAAGCTCCTTATCTTTTTCTCAAAGCAAACCCGTTTCAGAACGGATGGCTGCCACAGTGATGGATATTTGGGCAGACTCTTTATGGACTGGCCGGCCCTTTAAATGGACCTATGATCAAGGTGTGATATTAGAAGGGATTTCGGCGATCTGGCAGCGCACCGGTGATGGTAAATACTTTAATTATATCAAAAAAAGTATGGACCATTTCGTTCAGGCCGACGGCACCATAAGAACCTACGATGGTGACAACTATAACATTGATAATATTAAAAATGGAAGGGCTTTATTACTTCTTTATAAAGTTACGGGACAAGAAAAATATTTAAAGGCGGTACAGGCGTTACGTCAGCAGTTAAGTACTCATCCTCGCACGGCAGAAGGTGGGTTTTGGCATAAAAAGGTTTATCCGCACCAAATGTGGTTAGATGGTTTATACATGGGGCAGCCATTTTATGCAGAATATTCGGCTATGGCGCACGACTGGCAGGCATTCAATGATATAGCGACTCAATTTATTTTAATGGAAAGGCATTCTATTGACGCCAAGACAGGCCTTTTGTATCATGGATATGATGAATCGAGGGAACAAAAATGGGCTGATCCGGTAAGCGGACATTCTCCTCATTTCTGGGGAAGAGCGATGGGCTGGTATGGAATGGGCCTTGTTGATGCTTTAGAATATTTTCCTGAAAACCAACCGAAACGTGATTCGCTTATTGCGATTTTAAATCGTTTCGCCAAATCGGTGCAAAGTGTTCAGGATGCGAAGTCAGGAGTTTGGTATGATATATTGAACATGCCTGATGGAAAGGGGAACTATTTAGAATCCTCAGCTTCAAGTATGTTTGTTTACGCTTTAGCAAAAGGTGTTCGTTTAGGTTATCTTCCCGAAAGTTATATGAGTGTGGCACAAAAAGGCTATGCTGGTATGCAAACGGAATTTGTTGAAACGGTTAATGCCGATAAAATAAATCTTACAAAAACTGTAAGTGTATCGGGCTTGGGTGGTAAACCCTATCGGGATGGAAGCTATGAATACTATCTGAGAGAAAAAGTTATCACAAATGACCCGAAAGGAGTTGGTTCATTCATGCTTGCAGCCAATGAAATGGAGCTTGCAGCCATGCCTAAACCTGGCAAAAATAAAGTGGTAACGTTGGACAACTACTTTAATAATGAGACCCGAAAAGATGTATTCGGCAAAAATTATAAATTCCATTACACCTGGAATGATGCTGCAAACAGCGGTTTCTCGTTTCTCGGAAACCTATTCAGGTATGCGGGTGCAAAAACTAATACCTTAACAGAAGCCCCAACAGCTTCAAATCTGCAAAATGCTGATGTGTATATTATTGTTGATCCTGATACAGAGAAGGAGACACCACAACCAAACTTTGCAACCGCTAAAGATGCTGATGAACTTTATAAATGGGTAAGCGATGGCGGAGTTCTGGTTTTGATGACCAATGATTTTACAAATGCTGAATTGACTAATTTCAACACCATTTCTGAACGGTTTGGAATTCATTTCAATGCGGATATGATCAATGCCGTGAAAAATGATGCATACGAGACCGGAGCATTTACTATTCCTGCTAAACATCCTATTTTCAAAACTTCTAAGAAAGTATACATCAAAGAAATAAGTACTCTTAAACTTTCGGCACCTGCCAAGCCAGCCTTTACATCGGGTAAAAATATAGTGATGGCTACCGCTAAGGTGGGCAAGGGAACTGTTTTTGCGGTGGGCGATCCATGGTTCTATAATGAGTATGTTGATGGAAGAAAGCTTCCGGCACAATACGAAAACTTCAAGGCTGCTAAGGATTTGGTTAACTGGTTACTAGCTCAAATATCAAAAAAATGAGAAAGTGCACGAAATTTTGGTTACGTCTGAGTTTGGCATCCCTCGGTATGGTTTGCTGTTTAATGACGACGGCGCAGCAGAAACCCGTTAAATCCTCGGCTGATAAGCCGACTTTAGATTCGCGTGAACTGATGGCTCAAAATATGCTCCTCTTTCAGAGAAGTTCTGGGGGGTGGTCTAAACATTTGGACGGTGAAAAAGTAGATTATACTAAAAAGTTTTCCGCCGCTCAGGAAGCAAGTATTAAAGATAATTATTCCAGAAATGATGCAACGATTGATAACGGTGCAACAGTAAAAGAGATCCGAGTTCTAACAGAACAATATAAATCGACGGGTAATAAAGCCTATTTAAATGCTGTAAAAACGGGGCTTTCGTATTTACTGAAAGCACAGTATTCTAATGGTGGCTGGCCGCAATTCTTTCCAGACACCAGTGGTTACCGAAAGCACATTACGTACAATGATAATGCTATGGTTAATGTGCTAAATCTGTTGGAGGATGTAAGTTCTGGAACGAATTACACGGGCCTGGTTGATAAATCCTTTATCGACTCAACCAAACTTGCGGTACAGAAAGGTATCGAGTGTCTCCTTAATACGCAAGTTAAGGTTAATGGCAAATTAACGGCGTGGTGCGCACAGCATGATAAAAATACGTTACTCCCGGCAAAAGCAAGAAGCTACGAGCTCGTGTCGTTAAGTGGAATGGAATCGGCTGAAATTCTTGAATTTTTGATCCGTCAGAAGAATCCTTCTAAAAGAATAAAAACCTCTGTGACAGCAGGTGTTGAATGGTTAAAAAAAGTTCAAATCAAAGGGTATAAATTCGAGAATAAACCTGATGCGTCTTTGGCAAAGGGTTTTGATAGAGTAATTTCAAAAGATCCTCAAAGTTCTATTTGGGCGAGATTTTATGATGTGGAAACCAATGAGCCCTTTTTCAGCGGAAGAAATGGAGATAAGAAAAAAGATATAAAAGATATAGAATATGAGAGGAGGGTTGGTTATGGCTGGTATGGTACGTGGGCGAAAAAATTGTTAGAAGTCGATTACCCTGCCTGGAATGCAGCAAACAATAATAATTCTGCGTCTTCTCAGTAATAATTAAATATTTTTGTTAGATAATTCGGTGGGCGAGGTTATTATTAAGGTAATGAATCGTTTAGATGTCGCAAATTTCTACATTAGCCCCGGTTTTTTAATAACATTATTTAACATTCATAAATTAATACATGAAACAAAAGGTTTTAAAGGTTCATCCTCACGATAATGTCCTAGTAGCTTTAGCTGATTTGCAGCAAGGAGAAACGGTTACTTTTGAAGGAGAAGACTTTCTTCTTAAAGATAAAATCCAGGCGAAACATAAATTTGCCACCAGTGATCTGCAACCCGGCGATGAAGTCACGATGTACGGTGTACTAGTTGGAAAGGCGCAGGCTGAAATCCCTCGGGGAGGACTTATTTCAACAGAAAACCTGAAACATGCCGCCAGTACTTTTACAATCGGCGAGCGAAAAACAAGCTGGAATATTCCGGATGTGTCAAAGTTCCAATCGAAAAAGTTTTACGGATTTCACCGTCCCGACGGAAGCGTAGGAACAGCAAACTATTGGTTAGTTATACCAATGGTATTTTGCGAAAACCGTAACCTTGAAGTTTTAGAAGAAGCCTTGGTGAAACAATTAGGCTATGGTCGCAACGAAACCTATGCCAATCAGGCGAAGCAGCTTATCAATATGTATAAGTCCGGTTCGGACCTGAACAGTATTTTAAATTCTCAACTTTCTGAAGTGGATTATGTGCCTACCTCCGAGCGTTTGTTTCCAAACGTTGACGGAGTAAAGTTTCTGAAACATGCGGGAGGCTGCGGGGGTACCCGCTCCGATGCGCAGGCTTTGTGTGCCTTGTTGGCGGGATACATTACTCATCCTAATGTAGCCGGAGCAACAGTCATGAGTCTCGGTTGCCAAAATGCCCAGGTGCAAATGCTTGAGGACGAAATCAAAAAACGTGATTCGAATTTTTCAAAGCCCTTATATATTCTTGAACAGCAAAAAATAGGTACAGAAGCTAAACTGCTTTCTGAAGCTATTAAACAAACTTTTGCCGGTTTAGTGCAAGCCAATCAATGCAAACGAGAGCCAGCACCTTTAAGTAAAATCACTATCGGTTTAGAATGCGGCGGTTCTGATGGGTTCTCTGGTATATCCGCAAATCCGGCTATTGGTTATACTTCAGATTTATTGGTGGCTTTAGGCGGCTCGGTAATTCTTGCCGAATTTCCTGAGCTTTGTGGTGTTGAGCAGAACATTAGCGACCGTTGTGTTACGGTTGAGAGTGCCGAGCGTTTCTCTCATCTGATGAAAACCTATGCTCAAAGAGCTGAAGAAGCTGGTTCAGGCTTCGATATGAATCCTTCTCCTGGTAATATCAAAGACGGCCTGATAACAGATGCTATTAAATCTGCCGGGGCAGCCAAAAAAGGAGGCACTTCGCCGGTTACCGAAATCCTCGATTATCCTGAAAAGGTTACTAAACCAGGTTTGAACCTATTGTGTACACCTGGTAATGATGTAGAATCTACTACAGCCGAAGTAGCTTCTGGTGCGAATGTGGTTTTATTTACCACGGGTTTAGGAACTCCAACTGGCAATCCGATAGCTCCTGTAGTAAAAATCGCAACGAACACCATCTTGTACCAAAAGATGAATGACATTATGGATGTGAATACCGGGACGATAATTGAGGGTGAAGAAACGATAGAACAAGCCGGAGAGCGTATTCTTGATTATGTAATCAGAGTTGCCAGCGGCGAAATAGAAGTCAGTGCAGTTAGACATGGTCAGGACGATTTTATCCCGTGGAAACGTGGGGTTTCACTCTAGTTTATTAATAAATGACGCTTTAGCGAAAGTATAATATAATGAAGAATTTTTTAGACGAGAACTTTTTACTGAATACAAAAACGGCTCAGCAGCTTTATCATGAGTTTGCTAAGGATATGCCGATTATTGATTATCACAATCACCTTCCGCCAGATCAGATTGCCAATGATATAAACTTTGAAAATATAACGCAGGTTTGGTTATATGGCGATCACTATAAATGGCGTGCAATGCGAGCTAATGGAATCAATGAGGATTACATTACCGGTAAAAAAAGCGATTTCGAAAAATTCCAGAAATGGGCAGAAACGGTGCCTTATACTTTGCGTAATCCATTATATCACTGGACTCATCTCGAGCTTCAGAGATACTTTAATGTTTACGATATTTTAGACGGGAAGTCGGCAGCAAAAATCTACGAAGAGTGTACTGCAAAGCTGCGAACCAAAGAATTTTCTGTTCAGGGATTATTAAAAAGCCGCAAGGTCGAAGCCGTGTGTACCACGGATGATCCGATTGATTCTTTAAACTTTCATCAGCAAATTTCAAAAGATGGCGCTGAAATAATCGTTCGTCCTGCTTTCCGTCCCGACAAGGCGATGGCAGCAGAAGATGTGGCAGGCTTAAATGCCTATATCGGAAAATTAGAAGCTGTTACCGATTTGAGCATTTCTGACTTTGATACTTTCCTCAAAGCACTTAAGAATCGTCATGATTACTTCGCTGCAAACGGATGCTCAATTTCAGATCATGGTTTAGAGCAAATTTATGCTGAGGATTATACCGATGAAGAGATAAAATCTATCTTTTTAAAAATTCGCAGCAACCAGGCTCTTTCTCACCAGGAAGTTCTGAAATTTAAATCAGCTATGCTGGTTCACTTTGCTTTCTGGGATCATGAAAAAGGATGGGTTCAGCAGTACCATTTAGGTGCATTGCGTAATAATAATGCACGTATGCTATCAGTTCTGGGACCTGATACAGGTTGGGATTCAATCGGTGATTTCAGCCAGGGTCAGGCCTTATCTAAGTTTTTAAATAAGCTGGATACTGAAGACAGATTGGCCAAGACAATTATATACAACTTGAATCCAGCCGATAACGAGTTAATGGCAACCATGATTGGTAACTTCAACGATGGTTCTGTTGCAGGTAAAGTGCAGTTTGGGTCGGGTTGGTGGTTCCTTGATCAGAAAGATGGTATGATCAAACAAATCAATGCTCTTTCGAATATGGGATTATTGAGCCGCTTTGTTGGTATGCTTACCGATTCACGTAGTTTTCTTTCTTTCCCACGCCATGAATATTTCAGAAGAATACTCTGCAATATGTTCGGAGATGACGTAGGAAACGGCGAATTACCTGCTGATATGGAATGGCTGGGCAAAGTGGTTAAGGATATTTGCTATTATAATGCTAAAAACTATTTCAACTTGTGATAAGTAAGGTGTTGTGTTTTGGCGAACTGATGTTACGCATATCGCCGTCCTCGAGTGAAGAAGCAGAAAAAAACCCATTTATTTTATATATGGGAGGGGCCGAAGCAAACACGGCTACTGCTTTGGCAGGATGGAATGTGCCCGTAAAATATTGCACAGTCTTGCCAGATAACTTCATGTCTGAATATCTGATTGATTATTTGGAGTATAGGGGCATTTATACCTCGTCCATACTCCTCGCCGGAAAGCGGGTAGGAGTTTATTACCTCGATCGAGGCGCTGATTTAAAAAGCAGTGTAGTTTATGATCGTGAACACTCCTCCTTCTCAGAGTTAAAGCGCGGGATGATTGATTGGGACAAGGTTTTACGCGATGTTTCCTGGTTTAATCTGACGGCTATTAGTCCGGCTTTGAACGCGAATGTGGCTGATGTTTGTTTGGAAGCTTTGGAAGCCGCTTCGAGGAAAAAAATTACAACTTCCATTGATTTGAACTACCGGTCGCGGTTGTGGAAATATGGTAAAGAACCCATCGAAGTAATGCCTGCATTAGTAGAGCATTGCGATTTAGTGATGGGAAATATATGGTCGGCAAACAGTTTATTAGGTACTTCTATTGATAGCCAAATTCATGAGAAAGGCACGAAGAAGAACTATTTGGAACATGCCAGGACTACGTCGCTCGAAATAATGGAGCGATTTCCTAAATGCAAGCATGTGGGAAACACTTTTCGCTTTGATAATAACAGCGATGACTTGTTATACTACACCAGTTTGTATACAGGAGGAAAGCAATATAATTCCGGCGAGTTCAGAACTCAAGGGGTAATTGATAGATCCGGTAGCGGCGACTGTTTTATGGGAGGACTGATCTATGGATTTTACAATAGTCACGCTCCTCAGGATATCGTAAACTATGCAACAGCAGCAGCTTTCGGCAAGCTTCAGGAGCAGGGAGATGCGACACAACAGGATATATTCACAGTAACGAAATTAAGATCTGATCACGACTGATCTGAATTTAGAGCTGGGATTGGTTTTTACTTTTGAATTTTTACTTTTTTGATTAATAAGATATGCAACTAAATAAAACCACTTACACAGGATACAAAGAGTATCCTGAAAAAATCCTTCAGTTTGGGGAAGGTAATTTCCTTCGCGCATTTGTTGACTGGTTTTTTAACGAGTTAAACAAAAGCGGAAAGTTTAATGGATCGGTCGTAGCAGTTCAGCCGATTGCTAATGGCATGGTTAATATGCTGAACGAACAAGACGGATTGTATACACTGTACCTTCGCGGCTTGAAAAATGGTAAGCCAGAAAGTACTCACGAAACCATTGACATCATCAGTAGAGGAATAAATCCTTATGTGGATTTCGACGCATATTTAAAAACTGCCGAAAATCCGGAAATGCGCTACATCATCTCAAACACTACCGAAGCAGGTATTGCTTACGATGAAAACGATGTTCCGACGGCCACTCCGCCAAATTCATATCCTGCAAAGCTTGCCGTTTGGTTAAACCATCGTTACAAAACTTTTAATGGCGAGGCTTCCAAAGGAGTTCACATCATTCCATGCGAGTTAATTGAAAAAAATGCAGACAATCTTAAACGCATCCTTCTTCAGCTAGCTGAAAAATGGAGTTTGGGAGAAGGTTTTGTAAACTGGTTAAATACCGCATGTACATTCAGCAATACTTTGGTGGATCGTATCGTTCCGGGATATCCTAGGGAGAGAATTTCTGAGATCACTGAAGAACTTGGCTACGAAGATAAACAGGTTGTTGAGGCCGAACATTTTCATTTGTGGGTAATCGAGGCACCAGAATCACTTCAGCAAGAGCTTCAGTTTCCCTCAATCGGATTGGACGTTAAATATGTGAAGGACATGACTCCTTATCGTACACGTAAAGTGAGAATACTTAATGGTGCACATACTGTTTTAGTTCCGGTTGCGTATTTATATGGTTTAGATACTGTTAGAGAATCTGTTGAGCACGAGGTTGTAGGTAAGTTTATTAAAGAAGCTATTTTCGATGAGATCATCCCTACTCTAGATCTTCCTAAAGAAGAATTGGAGCAATTCGCGAATGATGTAATTGATCGTTTCAGAAACCCATACATCAAACATTTACTAATGAGTATTTCGCTAAACTCATGGTCTAAGTTCGAAACACGCGTACTGCCTTCGCTTTTAGAGTATAAAAATAGAAAAGGCGCTATTCCTCAAAAACTTTCGTTTTCATTAGCTGCCACTATAGCTTTTTATAAAGGTAAACGTGGCGATGAAGCCATTTCGTTAAACGATGATGCGGTTCTTTTAGAGTTATTGAAAAACGCCTGGGCTAAATACGACGGTAGCGATGAATCTTTAGAGTCGGTTGTGGTAGAGGTATTGTCTTTTGAGAAAAACTGGAAGATGGACCTGACCAAGATTGAAGGTTTAACCGCCGCTGTTACGAAACATTTAGCGAACATCGTAAACAACGGTATGGTAAAAGCAATTGAATCTGTTTAATGCTAACATTTTTAAGGCTTAAATCAGCTTCGTTTATCTTACTTTTGTAGCTAAATTGCTGATTTGCTGTTTATAAGAAAAATTATATAATACATGAAAGAGTTTATTAAAATACATTCCCGGGATAACGTGATCATTGCATTGAAAGATTTCAGTGTGGGAGATGTAATTGAGGTTGATGGAAAACGCGTAATTGTTCTGAACGATATTGAGAAAGGGCATAAAATCGCAATCGATGAAATACCTAACGGAACTGATATTATCAAATACGGCTATCCCATCGGTCATGCAATTGCCGACATCAAACTTGGCGAACATGTTCACGTTCAAAATGTAAAAACTAACCTTAAGGACGTATTTGATTACTCTTATAATCCAAGCCTGCTGGATGAACTGCCTCATCCAAACCGCAACCTAACCTTCAATGGTTACCGTCGCAAAAACGGGGATGTAGGTATTCGTAACGAAATCTGGATTGTTCCAACCGTAGGCTGCGTAAATGGTATTGCAGAGCAGATTATCCGCGAGTTTAAAGCAGAAGAAAACCCGACTGATATTGATGGAATTGAAGTGTTTAAGCACAGTTACGGATGTTCCCAGTTAGGTGATGATCATGAAAGCACACGTTTAATTCTTGGAGATATTGCATTGCATCCAAATGCGGGTGGTGTTTTGGTTCTCGGACTAGGATGTGAAAACAACAAGATCGATGAGTTTATGGCATCGTTAGGAGATTTCGACAAAAGTCGGATAAAGTTCCTTTCAAGTCAGAGTACTTCTGATGAAGTGGAAGATTCTAAAGCTCTTTTAAAAGAGATCTATGAAGAAATTCGTAAAGATAAGCGCGAGCCAATTCCTGTTTCTGAATTGCGTGTAGGTTTAAAATGCGGTGGATCTGATGGTTTATCTGGTATCACAGCGAATCCTTTAGTAGGATATTTCTCAGACTGGTTAATTAGCCAGGGTGGAACAACTATTCTGACAGAAGTTCCTGAGATGTTTGGTGCAGAACAAATTTTGATGGATCGTTGTGTAAACGATGAAGTGTTTGAAAAAACCGTTCACCTGATCAACGACTTTAAGCAATATTTTATCGACCAGAAACAGCCGATTTATGAAAACCCGTCACCGGGTAACAAAGCGGGCGGTATTTCAACTTTAGAGGACAAATCTTTAGGCTGTACTCAAAAAGGTGGTATTGCAAACGTTGTTGATGTATTGAAATATGGCGAGAGGCTGCATAAGAAGGGCTTGAACCTTCTTTCTTCTCCGGGTAATGATCTTGTTGCCACAACAGCACTGGGCGCCTCAGGATGTCATATCGTGTTGTTTACGACTGGTCGGGGAACACCGTTTGGAAGTTTTATTCCAACCTTGAAAATTGCTACGAATACTGAATTAGCAACGAAAAAACCTCACTGGATTGATTACAATGCCGGACCTTTAGCAGAGGATAAAACCTTTGATGAAGCTTTGGAAGAATTTGTAGATAAGATTCTAAGAGTTGCCAATGGTGAAAAAGCGCATCACGAAAAAAATGGATTCCGTGAGATTGCGATCTTTAAGACAGGAGTGACGCTATAAGATTTGAAGTTTGCTTCTAAGAACCCTCAATATAGTAGTGGCTATATTGAGGGTATTCTTTTTATAGGGAGATCAAACATAACTGCAGAGGGGGTTACTAATTCTTACTTTGTAAGCGACCTTTTGTATATTTAAAGTCTAAGCATTGAATGCGGAATAAAGTCCACTCCGATGGATAGATTAACCAGAGTTCGATAGGGAAATAACTTCCCGCTGCTGACAATACCTCTGAAATCAGTAAGTACATTTTAGCTCAGTTTCCTAACGTGATAGGTAAGCACCCCCCCATTATTACAAGTCTTTTAAAGCGAATCCTGAAGCGTCATTGATGAACGTCGAAAGGCCTTTAGGGTGGGGAACCTTGCATTTGCAACATTTCTAACCCCATTTGGAAACATTGGGTGACCCTGTGGGTCACAAATTAAGGGTATTTTTGAGCTTATTATAAACCTCAAGTTAATTTCTGGCTTTAACATGAAAAAGATCATACTCCTTTTTTGCCTTTTAATAGTACTTGCATCATGTAAGAAGGATAAGCAAGACAAAATAAATACCCTGACTGTTAGTCCAAGTCTGGTAACTTTTGCAGAGAATGGAGGAAGCTCAGACATTACCATTCAAACGGATGCCGTCTCATGGAGCATAAGCAATCCGGTTTCTGACTGGGTTAGTGTGTCTACTACGAGCGGAACTGGAAGCACCGCATTTGTTACAATTACAGTAAATTCCAGAACGCTGGTTGCCAGATCCGGCAAGCTCGTAATCACGGCAGGTAATTCAAAACCCGTAGAGATAGAGGTGAAGCAGGCTGCTTCGGGCCACCTTTATTCTATCACTACTGATCTGGCTGATATTAGCTTTGATAAAGCTGGCGGGCAGAAATCGTTAAAAATCACTACCGATGCCGCTAACTGGAATCTGACTGCGGGAAGTGCGGATTGGCTACAGCTTAGTCAGGTTACAGGCGCAAAAGGAAGCACCACTATTACAGTAACTGCTCTTGCAAACACGAGTAGCGCCAGAACGGGAGTTATAAGTTTAAGTGCTTCAGGTGCCGCTACCCTTGAGATTCCTGTTACACAGGACGGTACTTTATATCCAAGTTATAATACCTCTCCACTGCCGGCAGATGCGACCGGAATGAGCAGCAGTGCTTCTCAACTTGCGGCTAAAATTAAATTAGGCTGGAATATCGGTAATACAATGGAAGCCACCGGCGGTGAAACTGCATGGGGCAATCCACGTGTTACAGCACAATTAATTCAGCTGGTAAAACAAAGCGGTTTCAATGCCATACGTATTCCATGTTCGTGGAACCAGTATATGGAAAACAGTTCGACTGCTAAATTAAAGCTGGACTGGCTGAACAGGGTTAAGGAAGTTGTTCAGATGTGTGTGGATAATGATATGTACGTGCTTTTAAATATCCACTGGGATGGGGGATGGTTAGAGAATAACGTTAACCCTGATAAACAAGTGGCTAATAATGCCAAGCAAAAAGCTTTCTGGGAACAGATAGCAACCCATCTCAGAAATTTCGACGAGCATCTACTACTGGCCGGTACCAATGAACCCAATGTTGAAAATGCAACGCAAATGACGGTGCTCCAATCGTACCACCAAACTTTTGTTGATGCAGTTCGCTCCACTGGAGGGAGAAACAGTCACAGGGTATTAGTGGTACAAGGGCCCTCAACTGACGTAGAGAAAACCAACACGCTCATGTCAACGCTTCCCACAGATCAGATTCAGAATAAATTGATGGTCGAAGTTCACTATTACACTCCCTACCAGTTTACCTTGATGACTGCAGATGCAAGCTGGGGTAAAATGTTTTATTATTGGGGAAGTGGTTTTCATTCTACCACAGATACACAACGTAATGCAACCTGGGGCGAGGAGGCGACTGTAGATGCTATGATGGGGCTAATGAAAACGAAGTTTGTAGATAAAGGTATCCCTGTAATTCTGGGTGAATTTGCAGTTGGGCGCCGTACAACTTTAACCGGCGGTGACCTTACTCTCCATTTGGCATCAAGAGCCTACTACTTGAAATACGTAACCAAACAGGCAAAAGCCAATGGTGTTCTTCCTTTCTATTGGGATGCCGGAGGTATAGGTAATAATGGTTCAGGCTTATTTGATAGGAGTAAAAATACAGTATTTGATCAGCAGGCTCTGGATGCCTTGCTTGATGGAGCTAAGTAGTGTATAAGATTTGACAACTTTCTAAAAGTTGTCAAATCTAAATTTTACACCTTATATTTTAACCTTAACCACTATTTTCTTAATTACCCCCTCGCCAATCATCGGCGCATGCACATCCTCAGGAAAGAAGATTCCGAACTGATTGTCTGTTAACTGGAAATACATATCCGGAGTTTCGTCATAGAAAGTAACATCCTTTTCAGGATTGTATTCTGCTTTGAAATTTTGACATTTTGAAATGGGTTTCCAGCCAATAGTCTCTGTGCCGCTTATGCAAAGTTGAATATCAATTGCTTTTTGATGGCACTCAAATTTTTGAAGTGATTCGGCTACGGTTTTACCGCCCTTTGCACTCATGATAGCTTTTAGTCCATCTTGAATTTGATAAGTTCCATCTTCCAGGCTATCCAGGTTTTGGCTTTTTAACCATTCAAATGCCGGTGCAAAAAGTGGATGCAGGCTATTGTATTTTTCAGCGTTCTCTAAAGAATCTATAATCATTTTATTAAAATTTAATTGCTTAAAAAAAATCCGTCCCGCTAATATAGCAAGACGGATGCATTTTATATTCCCCTTCAGGGGGGCAGTAGCTTATCTCTGAACACGACCCGAAGCGTCACCTTTCATCAAGGTTGAGACTTCAGAAAGTGTAGCATGATTTAAATCGCCAGGAATAGTGTGCTTCAATGCAGAAGCTGCAACACCAAACTCAGCAGCTTCGCCCATTGGCAAACCAGTAACTAAACCGAAAATGAAACCAGAAGCGAATGAGTCGCCGGAACCAACACGGTCAACGATGCGAACTTCGTATTGTTTTGTGTGATAAAATTCCGTGCCATCATAAACTAATGCAGACCAACCGTTATCAGATGCACTATGACTTTCGCGTAAAGTTGAAGCGATATATTTAAAGTTGAATTTATCTTTCATTTGCTGAAAAACAGATCTGTATCCCTCAAGGTTTAATTCGCCTTTGGTAATATCAGTACCAGCGCTTTTGAATCCTAAAGTAGTTTCAGCATCTTCTTCGTTACCAATACAAACATCAACATACTGGCAAAGTTCTGTCATAACTTTTTGAGCTTTTTCTTTGCTCCAAAGTTTTTTACGATAGTTAAGGTCAATACTTGTTGTGATTCCTTTTGCTTTTGCCGCCTTTAAAGCATCTAAGGTAAGTGCGGCAGCTCTATCGCTTAAAGCTGGAGTGATACCGGTAGTATGGAACCAGTCGGCACCTTCTAAAATAGCATCCCAGTCAAATTCAGAAGCATCTACTTCCGCGATTGCAGCATCTGCACGGTCGTAAATAACCTGCGAAGCTCTTGCAGAAGCACCTGTTTCAAGAAAGTAGATCCCTAATCTTTTACCTCCTCTGGCAACAAACTGTGTATCTACACCGTAACGGCGCAAGTGGTTAATCGCCGATTGACCTATTGCATTATCAGGAACTTTGGAGACGAATACGCCATTTAAACCATAGTTTGTAACAGCAGCAGCAACATTCGCTTCACCACCACCATAAGTTACATCAAAGCTATCGCTCTGAACAAAACGCTCAAAACCGGGGGTTGATAAGCGTAACATGATTTCTCCAAGGGTAACTACTTTTTTTGACATCGTGTATATTATATTTTAAATCGGGTTGATAATTTTTTGATTTTGAATGGCAAAAATACATTAAAGTTAGAGAGTTAGTAATTTTACACTAAGAAAAACACGAAATTTTACCGGGAACGATTGCGTAAAAAATAAAGAAGGCTTCAAATCCAATGTTCTTGTTTTTACCGTATAATTTCTAATTTAGCCAGAATTACATAAATTAAAATAATTAGAACTCATTTTTTTGACATGGATAAAAAAGCTGAACTATTAAAATTGGTTCCTGAACAAGGTGTTCTCCCTTTGTATTTTAATAAAGATACGCAGGTAAGTATTGACCTCTTAAGGGCATTATATAAAGCTGGTATAAAGACAGTAGAATACACTAACCGTGGGGAAGCGGCATTGAATAACTTCAAAGAAATGAAGAAAGTTTGCGACGCAGAACTAAAAGGAATGTATTTAGGGGTCGGAACGATCAAAGATGCAGCCTCTGCACAAGCGTTTATCGATGCTGGCGCAGATTATATTATTAGTCCGGGTTTAGTAGAAGATGCAGCGGAAGTTGCTGATAAAAACAACATGCTTTGGGTGCCTGGATGTATGACACCCACCGAAATTATCAGAGCGGAGAAATTAGGAGCTAAATTTGTGAAATTGTTTCCCGGCAATATTTTAGGGCCATCTTTTCTTTCGGGAATTAAAGCATTATTTCCTGACTTGTTATTTATGCCTACTGGAGGTGTTGATACGACGAAAGAAAATATCTCAGCTTGGTTTAAAGCAGGAGTTTGCGCAGTAGGTATGGGAAGTAATTTAGTTAGCAAAGATGTTATGGATAATCGGCAATACGATTTGCTTACTGAAAACACCATTAAAGTATTAGAATTAGTTAAATCTTGCAGATAATTTAAAAAACCAAAAATGAACCTCGAAAAAATAGGAAAATACAGGTGGACCATATGCGGCCTGTTGTTCTTTGCCACCACTATTAATTATCTTGACAGACAAGTATTAAGTTTATTACAACCCCTGTTGGCGGAAGAATTTGGATGGTCAAATACCGACTATGCTAATATTGCAGCAGCTTTTCAATTAGTTTACGCAGTTTCCATGCTTTTTGCGGGCCGCTTAATCGATCGTTTGGGCACAAAAAGAGGTTTTGCTTTAGCTTTAATTATATGGTCTATAGGTGCAATCATTCATGCCTACGCAGAAACTATTGGTACCTTGTTTACGCCATTAGCTAGTATGCTGGGTTTTGCAACTGTATCTGTATCGGTACTGGGTTTCATGGTTTCGAGAGCTGTTTTGGCCTTTGGTGAATCCGGAAACTTTCCTGCTGCTATTAAAGCCACCGCTGAGTATTTTCCGAAAAAAGAGCGTTCTTTTGCTACCGGGATATTTAACTCGGGCTCTAATGTTGGAGCAATTTTAGCTCCGCTTACAGTTCCCTGGATTGCTGCTAACTGGGGGTGGGGAACAACCTTCGAAATTGTAGGAGCAATAGGTCTGGTTTGGCTGGTTTTCTGGTTTATATTTTATGAGATTCCTTCGAAGCAAAAACGTTTAAGCAAGGCCGAATACGACTATATTCATAGCGATGTTGAGCCCGTTCTTGAATCAGATTCAACAGTAGCCGCCGAAAAAGTATCATGGTTTAAATTACTTGGATTTAAACAAACCTGGTCGTTTGCTTTTGGAAAGTTTATGACTGACGGTGTGTGGTGGTTCTTTTTATTCTGGCTGCCGGCATATTTGAAAGCGCAATATGGAATGGTAGGGACGCAAATTATGTTACCTATTGCCGTGCTTTATAGTATGACGATGTTTGGAAGTATTGGTGGTGGTTATTTCCCGACCTATTTTATTAACAAAGGATATAAGCCATACGACGGAAGAATGAGAGCGATGTTTGTTATCGCTTTAATTCCTTTAGTTGTTTTGGCAGCGCAGCCACTGGGTCATATCAGTTTTTGGTTCCCGGTAATTCTAATCGGAATTGGCGCTTCGGCCCACCAGGCCTGGTCTGCTAATATATTCACCACCGTATCAGATATGTTTCCTAAAAAGAGTGTTGCCTCGGTTACCGGTATCGGCGGTATGGCTGGCGGTATTGGCGGGGTTGCAATGACTAAATTGGGCGGTTTTATTTTTGATAAATATCAAGCCTTAGGTGAAATAGAAACAGGATATACCATCATGTTTGCAATTTGTGCCGTGGCATATGTTATCGCCTGGGCGGTAATGAAAGCGTTGGTACCTAAAATGAAGGCAGTAGAAATTTAAGTCTTATTCAGATAAATTAATGCTCCAAAAGGCCGTTTCATTATGTGAGACGGCCTTTTGGTTTTAGCGCCAGGGTCAACTGGAAGGTGGAAAATCAATTTTTATATGAAGAAAGTAATTTTAATTCTCTTCATTTTGACATAAGAATGCTTTAACGCACAATAAAGCTTTCGATCAAAATTGTATGTTTGTGGGCTTTTTGTAGGCAAGCGTTTGCGGGCATTATAAGCCGTAAACTTTTACAGATGTACTACAGATAGTATGCGTTATTTACTAAACAATTAAGATTTGGAAACTACTTTAAACTTAGAATCAATTTTCGTAGAGGAAAACCAGATTCCCCAAGAATTCCTGATAGACGAAGTGCATCAGAGAGAGTTTTTGAGTAACGGAGAAATGAAACCCTGGAATGGTGATGTTCATTCCGTTTATTCTCCGGTTTGTGTGCAAACGCCCGAAGGCCTCAAGCGAAAGCTTATTGGAACGTATCCTGTTTGTACACAAAAGGAAGCAATTGAATCCTTAGATGCAGCAGTAGCAGCTTACAATAATGGTCGCGGAGCCTGGCCAACTATGGGTGTTCAGGAAAGAATAACCTGCGTGGAGAATTTTACGCATAAAATGATCGCCCAAAAGGATATTGTGGTTAAGCTTATTATGTGGGAAATCGGGAAATCCTACGCCGATTCTATCAAAGAATTTGATCGTACGGTTGAGTATATTTATGCAACTATCGATGCTTTGAAAGACATCGATCGTGATTCGTCGCGTTTTCAGATAGAGCAGGGAATTGTTGCTCAGGTTCGCCGTTCTCCCCTTGGAGTGGTATTATGTATGGGGCCTTTTAATTATCCGTTAAACGAAACCTTCACTACTTTAATACCCGCTCTTATTATGGGTAATACGATCATGTTTAAACCACCTAAGCATGGAACCTTATTATTTTATCCTTTGCTTGAGGCGTTTAAGGAATGCTTCCCGAAAGGGGTAGTTAACACAATTTATGGTCGCGGGCATAATATCGTTCCCGTGTTAATGCAGTCTGGGAAAATTAATGTCTTAACATTGATCGGATCAAGCAAGGTTGCAGATGAATTGAAAAAAATGCATCCTAAGGTTAACAGATTGCGGGCAATTTTAGGTTTGGATGCTAAGAACGCTGCTATAATCACCCAAAATGCAGATATCAAATTAGCAGTAAGCGAAACGGTTCTTGGTTCGTTATCATTTAACGGTCAGCGTTGCACAGCACTTAAAATCATCTTTGTTCACAAAGATATTGTGGACGAATTCTTAAGTCAGCTAACCACAGAAGTTGAAAAGTTGAAATTTGGTATGCCATGGGAAAAGGGCGTTGCTTTAACTCCGCTTCCAGAGCCACATAAACCAGCCTATTTGAAAGAGTGTATCGACGATGCAATTGCAAAGGGTGCACGTGTAGTAAATGAAAATGGGGGTGAAACAAGCGAATCATTCGTTTATCCTGCGATTGTTTATCCGGTAAATAAGGACATGAAGTTGTATCGCGAAGAACAATTTGGTCCGGTAATACCTGTAATTGCTTTCGATGATGTGGAAGAACCAATTCAATATCTGATCGAATCCACTCACGGACAACAGGTGAGTGTGTTCAGTAATGATGCAGATGAAGTGGCATCCTTAATTGACCCATTAGTAAATCAAGTCAGCAGGGTAAATATTAATTGCCAGTGCCAACGCGGACCCGATGTTTTTCCCTTTACAGGAAGAAAGGATAGTGCCGAAGGAACTTTATCTGTGGTAGATGCTTTGCGATCATTTTCAATACGCTCTTTAGTGGCTACAAAGCTTAATGAGAATAACAAACATCTTATTAATGAAATTGTAAGTGCCGATAATTCCAACTTTTTGAGCACCAAATATATCTTCTAGTTATCAACATTATTTTTTACAGAGCCTTCCCCATCCGGAAGGCTTTTTTTATGGCCTAAAATTGTGTGTAATGCTTTTTTTACAAAGATGTTTTATACTTTATCTGCGAACCATAACACTACAGGTTGCCAATTTTTATCAGAAGTCCTAGGTTAGCTAATATAAACCTGCTTCTTGTGCCAAACCAATTGCTGACAGAAGCTGCTGCATACTATCGAGAAAACAAAATAACCAATAAATAACATATGGAAATTTCTACTTTAAACATGAAGCGTAATTTGTTGCTTTTAATGGCCATTTTATGTCTTGGCTTTCAAACAGCCGTATCACAAACACTTGCTTTTCCGGATGCCCAGGGATTTGGGCGTTTTGCCATGGGGGCCCGGGCTGCAGCTACAAGAGAGGTATATATTGTCAGTAATCTAAACGACAGTGGTGCCGGGTCTTTCAGGGATGCAGTGAGTAAGCCAGGAAGAATTGTTGTATTTACGGTGGGTGGAATTGTAAGGCTGGTTTCTGATATTGTGGTCTCTCCGAATGTTACCATTGCTGCACAAACCGCTCCGGGAGATGGAATCGTTTTCTTTAACAAGCGGGTAACTTTTACAGGAGCTGATAATACCATCTGCCGATACTTACGTGTAAGACTGGGTGCTACAAACAATTCGGGTAATGATGCCTCAGGACTCGCTCATGGATCAAATATCATTTTTGATCACATGTCTGTAACCTGGGGAATGGACGAAAATTTCTCCATTAACTGGGATAGCAAAGGAAGTGCACCCGACAATATTACTATCCAGAATTCAATTATAGGACAGGCTCTTCATAGAGAAAATCACTCCGCAGGCGGTTTAATTCAAACTCCTGATGGGGGAAAGGTTAGTTTGATCCAAAATTTATATATCAGTAATAAAACCCGTAATCCAAAGGTAAAAGGAGTAAATGAGTTTGTGAACAACGTTGTTTACAATTGGGGAAATGGCAATCGATTAGGAGATAATCTAGATTACGGCTGGTCTGGAGATGCCTATATTATGGGAGGTTCTTCAGGTGTATCAGAAGTAAATATCATTAATAATTACTTTGTTGGCGGCCCTTTAACCCCACCTAGTAAAACAACGCCCTTTTCCCGCGGAACGGGAACATTTAATGTGTATGGTTCTGGAAACTTTTTTGACAATAACAGGGATGGTGTTTTAGATGGTTCAGAAGTTCCTTTCGACTCAATTGGTTATCCTGGAATTAGCGGTGATGCATTTAAAACTCAGCCATTTGCGTATCCAGCTGCAAACCCGGCACTATCGGCTCTGGATGCCTATCAGTATATAATCAATAATGGGGGTTCTAATTATCCCCGCCGCGATCCGGTGGATGCTCTTATGATTGATGAAGTAGTGTCAAGAGGCACAAAAGGATATTATGTGTACAGAGAATCAGATCTTCCTTTATCAAACGGCGGTTTGGGCGACGTATTTAATGCCCCGGCGCCATCTGATACCGACAAGGATGGTATGCCAGATGTCTGGGAAGATAGTAACGGATTAAATAAAAATGATAAAACGGATGCTGTGGCGTTTAGCTCAACATCTCCTGAATACTTAAACATCGAGGTGTATGTAAACTCTTTAACCAGTACAATCCCTCCTGCATTTGTAAAACCTCCTTCATCGGTAACTTTGACCGCTACATCTCAGGATACACCCTTGCCAAACAGTACTGTTGTTGTTAAATGGAAAGATAATTCTGATGATGAAGTGAATTTTGTTCTTGAGCGCTCTGCTGATGGCACATCATTTACAGACATTGCACATCCTGCCGCTGATGCGGTAAGTTATACTGATAATAGTGGACTGTTGCCAAATAAAACCTATTACTATCGACTGAAAGCAGTTAGCAGTACAGATGTTTCTGCATATAGTGTAGTTGCATCTGTATTAACACCACAAATCACTTCCGCACCTTCGGTGCCCGCTAATCCTTCCCCTGCAAATGGTTACCAGTATGCTTCACTAACATCTGGTAAGCTTACTTTAAAATGGACAGGAAGCAGCAATACAGTTACGTATTCGATTTATTTGGGAACAGACACTGCCAGCCTGGTAAAACAAGCCGACATTGCGTATGCCGCTGCACCTTCCTATCAGGTAAGTAACCTCGCATATAATACTACCTACTTTTGGCGGATCGATGCGGTTAATTCCAAAGGCACTACAACTGGTACGCCTTGGTCGTTCAAAACGGAAAGAATCATTCCAACCGGAATAGTGGGTTATTATGCCTTTGACGAAACCGCTGAGGAAGGGAATAAAGTAATTGATTCTACCGCTTATGCTAATACAGGCTTTTTAGGCATCGACGGCGATAACAGCAGTGTGCGTGTTACAGGGAAACTTAAAAACGGACTTGATTTCGCGACAGCCGACCCAAGTATTTATGTGGTTAATATTCCAAATAAAGATCAACTCTTTCTGGATAAAAGTTCTTTTTCCATTTCATTCTGGATGAAGGCTCCTGCTGCGTTGCTGCCTCCCGATAATAATACCAGTTCTTATTTGTTGTGTAAAGGATCCATCACCAGAAATGCAACAACGGGCGCAACGGGTAAGCGAATGGACATTGAGTTCAAAAACAAGCAATTTAGGTTTGCTCTTGACGATGATAATGACGCAGGTGGTGGTGGAAAGGATGAGTTGTCGACAGACGGCACACCTTTCTTTACCAATTCTTGGGTACATGTGGTGGTGATCAGAGATGTGGCGGCAAAAAAAATGTTATTATACAGAAATGGCTCTCTGGTAAAAACAATAAGTATTGCCAAATCTAATTCCGGTATAGGTGAGGCGAGTGCCTTGGTTCTTGGAAATATTGGTGAACTTGAGTTTTTGGCTTCCACAAACAAACCAGCTCCTTACAAAGGGATGTTGGATGAAGTTAGGATTTACAATTACGTTTTGCCAGCATCTGAAGTCACAGCACTTTCTAGCGTAAAAAACACTCAAACCATCACTTTTAACAGCCTTCCGGCGAAAGTTCTCGGTCAGCCGGATTTTGGCGTGTCGGCTACTGCAAGTTCTGGATTAGCTGTCTCTTTCAACAGTTCCGACACCAGTGTAGCGACAATTTCTAATGGAATAGTTCACATTGCGGGTGTTGGTAGCACCACAATAACAGCCTCGCAGAACGGGAATTCTATGTATAATGCTGCGGCGCCTGTTAGTCAGCTCTTAACGGTTGTGCCGGATACTATTCCCCCAACAGTTCCTGGAGATTTAGCTGCAACGGCTACAGATTCAACAGCTACCTTGAACTGGACAGCTTCGACAGATTTTATCGGTGTAACCGGATATAAGATCTATAAAGATGGCGTATTAGCCGGTACAAGCACCACAACAAGCTTTACAGTGACTGGCTTGAGTTCATCTGTTACGTATGCCTTTACAGTTGTTGCCACAGATAATGCAGGCAATGTTTCAGATCCGGCAAGTATTTCGGTAACCACTCCGGATACTCAGGCACCCAGTGTTCCTCAGAATCTTGCTGCCAATAAAACCACGGCACATCAGGTAAGTTTAAGCTGGACAGCTTCAACAGATAATGTTGGAGTAATTGGCTATAACGTTTATCAAAATGGCATTCAGTTGAATACCTCACTTATCACCGGTACGACTTATGTAGCAGAACGCCCAATCGGCTATAACCTGTATGAGTTTACGGTAAAAGCGGTCGATGCTGCTGGAAATAGTTCAGCGGCAAGCAATGCAGCACGGGTGCAAAACGGTCAGGCTGGTGACAAGGCCAGAGTTTTAAGTACAGCAAATGTGACTGCAATTGATTTAGCTTCCACTACAGAGTCGATGAGTGTTTACCCGAATCCATCCAATGGTAATTTTAAGGTGAGCCTAAACAGCACAGAGAATGGAAAAGTTTCCATATCGGTTTACAATGTAAATGGTGCATTGGTAAAATCAATCAATGATATCAAAACCGGAGTTTATGAGAAAGAAATTAAGCTTCAGGGGATACCTGCCGGCATCTATTACATCAAAGTCAATCTGGGTAAAGCTACCAGTAATCATGCTTTTGTCGTGAATTAGTCCCTTTTTTAATTCTTTTAAGTTAAAAATAAGTTGCTCATTATGAGTGACTTATTTTTTTTGATCTACTTTTTTTAACTTAAATGTAGGCTAAGCAGGATGGCTCAGGATGATAAATTGTCAGTATAACAATAAATTTACAAAGCTATTTAATGATACCCCATATCATTAGACCTAACCCAATTATATGAGTATGCTTTATCTTATTGGACAAGTATATTATTTAGTATCAGCTCATCTGGCTTTTTGTCTGAGCAATTGCGCTGTGTCCCTCTCGCTTAACAACCAATCAATTAAATTATATGAATACACTTTTACTCAAAACATCAAGGCTACCAAAACCCTCTTGGGCTCTGGTAATGCCATTTTTATTCACGCTCCTTTTGAGCTTATGCCTGGAACGGGCTTCAGCCCAGGTTACTTACTGGGTAGGCGGGGTGAGCACAGATTATTTCAACAAGAATAACTGGAGCGACAATACCATCAATTTTTCTTCGCTAGGTACCAGAACGCTCATAGTAGGAGCAGGAAATCCGTACGAGTGCATTCATGTCGGGGGTAACGCTTCAAATACTAACTATCGTGCTAACTATTTTAATACGACTCGTCAGGCCAAGTTGACGGTTAAAGGGGCTTTATACTCCTGGAACAGCGATAGCTTAAACGGAAATATTACTGTAAGCTCACCCGCTGATTTTAACCTTAGGAGCGCTGTCACAGTTGGCAGGAACGGACAGGCTAATTTAAATATCACCGGCGGTAAAATAAGCAGTCGTTTAGCATTTTCTCTTGCGAGTGGCTCTGCCGGAAGCAATGCTACTGTGATGGTAAGCGGAGGTTCTTTAAATGCAGGAACAGATTTAAACGTAGCTAATGGCGCAAGTTTAACCGCTAGTTTGAAAATTACAGGCGGCGCTGTTAATGTACCGGGAAATTTAAATATCGGTGCCGGTGGAAGCGTGTTTATTAGTGGCATCGGATTGCTGAAGCTTAATGGAGATAAAAGAACCGCCATTAACAATTATATAGCCGGTGGAAAAATAACCTGTACTGCCGGAAAAACGCTGGCTGTTAACTATGATGGCTCGGCTACCTCAGTTAGCATCCCACAAAATCCGAACGGTTTACTTACGGAATATCCTGAGTACATCATTCTAAAAAACGAGTATCTGGAAGCTCGGATTGAAAAATGGACAAGTAACATCACTTCTTTAAAAGTAAATGGCGTGGAAACACTAAATACCGCAGGTGCTTCAAGAAAGGGGACTTATTACGATTTTACTACCTCAAAAGGCTTTGAAACTATTTTCGGTGCAACATTTTCAGTTAAAACAGAAGAGGACGATATCGTAGACGTATCGTTTAAAAGACCTTTCACTCCAGGTTCAAATGTTACTCCCTGCGATGCTGACATTCATTATGTATTGAAAAGAGGCGATACAGGGATTTACACTTACTCCATATTAGAACATAAAGCAGAGTATCCAACGTTTGATATGGGCTCCTGGAGACAGGTGATGTGGATTGCATCCGATCCGAAAAATACAAATAACTATTTGGCAGAAAAGATCTATGTCGATTCTATCAGGAACTGGCAAATGCCTTCATTGTATGATTTTTCTCAGGCATCGCCGACAGGTATCCAAGAAATTGTGAAATTAAACACTGGGGTTCAGGCCGGAACCTATGATGGAAAATACGAATATGCTACCCCATCTTTCTGGCAGGATCTGGTTTACGGACACGCCAGCGATGTTAATAATATTGGCAGCTGGTTTGTGTATGGAAGTCCTGAGTTTTTTAATGAAGGTCCAACCTATCATGAGTTAAATGCGGCAGCAGGAATCATTCATTCATGTATGAATGGAGTGCATTATAATGCGCAGGGTATGACGGTAGACCAGGGTGAGTACTGGACTAAAATTTATGGACCGTACTTAATTTACACATCAACAAAAGCAACAGGTGATTTAAACTGGGCGGATGCAAAAGCACGTGTAGAGAAGGAAAAAGCCGAGTGGCCATATTCCTGGCTTACAAATACAGCTCAGTATCCATTGAAGGAACAAAGAGGCAGTGTTAGTGGAAAGTTCATTATTAACGATCCATTTAAACCAGAAGTTAAAGGACAGAATGCCTGGGTAGGGGTTACCATTCTCAGTAATCCTGCAAACCAATGGCAACAGGAATCAAAAAATTACCAGTATTGGGTGAAAACAGATGCTGAAGGTAATTTTACTATACCGAACGTTCGCCCAGGAACTTATTCGTTTTTTGGCTATAGCGATGGTGTTACAGGCGACTACTCTCAGCAAAATGTAACCGTTACCGAGGGTGGTGTTACAAACCTTGGCAATGTAACCTGGAATATCGCCAGAAATAATGGTAGCCTCGTGTTTGAAATTGGTGTGCCTAATAGAACAGCCGATGAATTTAAATTTGGCCACAGGGAATATATGGAGGGATTTGCGTACAACAAGTTTGCAGATAACTTCAGTAATATCATTGAATACAATGTCGCAGATAAAAATTGGGGCAGCGCACTGCCATACGCTCATTCACCCTACATCGCTTCGGATGGTAAGCTGTCGCAATGGAAATGGCGCCTGAATTTTATACTCCCTCCTAACACGCCTTTAACAGGAAACGCTACACTTAATATTGCCTATGCCAGCGCTGATCATGCTCAACAATGGATTTATGTGAACGGCGAAAGTAAACTTTTTAGTTATTTCTATCCGGAAAATGGAGGTGGAAATGCCCTTCTTCGCCAGGCAAACTATGCGAAGTATTCTACCAAATCTATTACAATACCGATGAGCAGGTTAAAGATTGGCGAGAATACTATCACCTTATTGATGCCATCAACTTCCTACATCGGTAATCACATTATGTATGATTATATAAGTTTGGAGGCTAACATACCTACAAAAGAACAGTCCATCACTTTCCCCGCTATCGCCGAGAAAGTTCTAGGCGAGGGGGATCTTGATTCTTTGGCCTCGGCTTCATCAGGCTTAGCTGTTTCATATAGTAGTTCTGATACCAGTGTAGCTGTTGTAATGGGCGACAAGATTAAAATTGTGGGTGTTGGTACAAGTACAATTACGGCTTCCCAGTCAGGAAATGCTGAGTACTTGCCTGCGGCACCTGTGAGCCAGCTCTTAACGGTAGTTCCAGATACTATTCCCCCAACAGTTCCTGGCGATCTAGTTGCAACCGCAACAGATTCAACAGCGACACTAAACTGGACAGCCTCAACAGATTTTATCGGTGTAACCGGATATAAGATCTATAAAGACGGCACACTAGCAGGTACAAGTACAGCAACAAGCTTTACAGTAACTGGCTTAAGTTCATCTGTAACCTATGCCTTTACCGTTGTTGCCACGGATAATGCAGGCAATACTTCAGATCCTGCAAATGTTTCTGTAACTACTCCGGATACTCAGGCACCTAGTGTTCCTCAGAATCTGGCTGCCAATAAAACCACGGCACATCAGGTAAGTTTAAGCTGGACAGCTTCAACAGATAATGTTGGAGTAATTGGCTATAACGTTTATCAAAATGGCATTCAGTTGAATACCTCACTTATCACCGGTACGACTTATGTAGCAGAACGCCCAATCGGCTATAACCTGTATGAGTTTACGGTAAAAGCGGTCGATGCTGCTGGAAATAGTTCAGCGGCAAGCAATGCAGCACGGGTGCAAAACGGTCAGGCTGGTGACAAGGCCAGAGTTTTAAGTACAGCAAATGTGACTGCAATTGATTTAGCTTCCACTACAGAGTCGATGAGTGTTTACCCGAATCCATCCAATGGTAATTTTAAGGTGAGCCTAAACAGCACAGAGAATGGAAAAGTTTCCATATCGGTTTACAATGTAAATGGTGCATTGGTGAAATCAATCAATGATATCAAAACCGGAGCTTATGAGAAAGAAATTAAGCTTCAGGGATCGCCGGCGGGCACTTACGTGATTCGTATTAGCTTGAATGGTTTCGTTCAGTCGAAAACGATTATAATTCAATAAGTTTTAAATCCGAATTAAACAAAAAATGGCCGGTTCGAATTCGAACCGGCCATTTTTATTTATAAACTTTCGGGCTATAAGGATTTTGCAATCCCCATTTCCAGCCCTCGTAACTCCGCTAGCCCGCGTAAGCGACCAATTGCAGAATACCCTGGGTAAGTAGTTTTTTTCAAATCATCCAGCATCTGGTGGCCGTGATCTGGCCTCATCGGGATGGAGACATTTCTTCTACGCATTAGTAGTACAGCTTCTTTCATCACCTCATACATGTTAGCATCACCTTCAAGATGGTTGGCTTCGTAGAAATTTCCTTCTTCATCGCGTTGCGTGCTGCGCAGGTGTAAAAAATGAACATGATCGCCAAGACGTTTGAGCATTGCAGGCAGATCATTATCGGGTCGTGCTCCAAATGAGCCGGTGCAAAAACATAATCCATTAGCGGGTGAAGGTGCTGCCGTAAGTAATTCAACAGCATCCTGTTCCGTACTCACAATCCGTGGCAGGCCCAGGATTGGATAAGGCGGATCGTCCGGATGAATGGCCAACTTAACTCCTTCGGCTTCAGCTACCGGAACAACCTCTTTCAGAAAGTAAAAAAGATGTTCTTTTAACTTTATTGCATCGATGCCTTTATAGGTATCAAGCGCTGTTAATATTTGATCAATGGTAAAGGCTTCTTCACTACCCGGCAAGCCCAGAAGGGCGGTTTTAAACAGCGCTTCTTTTTCATTCCCAGACATTTCATCAAAACGTTTTTTGGCTTTAGCGAATTCTTCAGGAGTGTAATCTTCCTCAGCCCCCGGTCTTTTCAAGAGGAAAAGATCAAATGCCATAAAGGCTGCTTTTTCGAAACGCAGCGCTTTGCTTCCATCGGGCATTTCGGATTCTAAATTCGTACGCATCCAATCCAGAATCGGCATAAAGTTATAGGTAATAACTTTCAGGCCGCAGGCCGCTACGTTTCGTATGCTGGTTTTATATTTTTCAATATAATCGAGGTAATTGCCGGAATGCTTTTTAATATCCTCATGTACGGGTAAACTTTCAATTACCGACCAGGTTAATCCAGCCTTTTCAACCTCGTTAATACGTTTTTTTATTTCCTCTACCGTCCAGACGTCGCCTACAGGAATATGGTGAAGGGCCGTTACAACTCCCGTACAGCCGGCTTGTTTGATATCTGATAAACTAACCGGATCGTTAGGACCGAACCAGCGCATTGTTTGTTCTAAATGCATCTTCTTATGATAATTGCTTTGACTTAAAATCCAATTGAATTTCCACCGTCCACCGGCAAAATTACTCCGGTAATATACTTTGCCGCATCTGAAGCAAGGAAAACAGCTGTGGTGCCAATGTCCGCGGGTTCGCCTAAATATCCCATAGGTGTACGCGACATAACTTTTTGTTTCCTTTCGGGATCATTGTTTAGTGCCTTAGCCGACATGTCTGTCGCAATAAAACCCGGAGCTATCGAATTTACCCTGATTCCTTTTGGTGATAGTTCCACCGCCATTGCCCTGGTCATTCCATCTAAAGCTGATTTTGAAGCGGTATAGGCAATGACTTTCGGAATACCGTACTGAGAAGCCATTGAGCTTATATTTATAATAGATCCTTTGCCTTTTGGGATCATAGATTTTACTACCTCGCGAGAGATGGCAAAAATAGATATCAGATTGGTTTGGATAATACTCATGAAATCTTCGTCACTTACATCGCAGAATTCTTTTTTCATATTGATTCCGGCATTGTTAACCAGGATATCGATTTTCCCCAGACGGTTTGTGATATCTTTTATTAATTCCGGTATCTGTTTCAGGTTGCCTAAATCAAAGGAGATTGTCTCGCAAAGATCTCCTAAATTACTCTTGGCAGTTTGCAGTTTTTCTTTATCCCGACCGATAATAACGGTGTAGATATTATTCTTTACAAATTCCTGTGCAATGGCATATCCTATACCCGAAGCTCCGCCGGTTACAATTGCTATTTGATTTTCTTGTTGAATGGGTTCTTTCATCTATGTATTCTTATTCGTTTTTTCTTAAAAAATTGCGTTGATTGTGCCGATGATCAGGATGGCCCTATCTTGTTCTTTAACGAAGAGGGTCGGACAATAAGCTGGTGATTTAACAAATGTGTATGGCCGGGGATCAGTTCCTGATTATTAGTTAAATGTTCGATCAGGATTTTTGCAGACAATTCTCCCATTTCCTCGCCCTGATAATTCACGGTAGTTAAGTTAGGTTCAATTACTCCGCAAATGGAATCATTGTTAAATCCAGCGAAAGCAATATCTTCAGGAATTTTGATGCCCTGCTTTTTTAATTCCTGCATGCAGGCAACCGCGCAGTTGTCATTGGCAACAAATACGGCATCCGGTTTTTGTTCCATACTTAATATCTTTACAGCCGCATCCGTTCCTTCGGTCGCACTTAGATTATTTACTATCAATAAATCATCAGTAAATGGAATATTAAATTCTTCCAGGGCTTCTTTATATCCTTTAAACCTGTCGGCATAAACGTTTTTAGACAGATTGCCAGAAATGTGCATCACTCTTTTCGCACCCTCTTGAATTAAATGTTTAGTAAGTTCATAACCTGCCTTGTAGTTATCGATAACAACGTTCGGACATTTTTTATGTTTAAATACGCGGTCAAAGAAAATTACAGGAATCCCTTTTTTGATGAATTGCTCGAAGTGATCTGTGTTTTTCGTATCATATGCTAAGGAAACCAATAATCCATCGACTCTGTTGTTGAACATAGTTGATGAACTTTCAATCTCTTTCCTGGCAGTTTCAAGTGATTGACTTATTATGAGATTATAACCCGCGTTGTTGACAATCTTCTCCATCCCCGCAATAACGTCCGACATGAAACTGCTGTTTAATCTGGGTACAATTACTCCAATGGTATTGGTCTTTTGAAGTCGTAAATTACTTGCTAAAGAATTAGCGCGATAGCCCATTTCTGTTGCGGCATCGAAAATCCTTTTTTTCGTGGTTTTGCTGATGGCAGGATGATCTTTTAACCCGCGACTTACTGTTGCGGTAGAAATGTTTAACGACTTAGCAATATCATAAATGGTAATTTCTTTCTCAGGACTCATTCAATAGTACTGTTTTTAATTCGGGAACAGAAAAATCTAAGATATAAAAAAGTGAATAAAATGCAATCGGTTGCATAGTATTTAATAAATAGAAAAGCTTTGTTATTGGAGGTTAAAAAAAGGTTGGATTTAGAAGTAAGGCGCTGTTCAATTCTTAATGTTGGTGGCTTCGTCTTGGGGGTAGATTGAACAAAGGGGCTTAATCAAAATTTTCGATGTGTAAGTTTATACTTCGCCGGTGACACTCCGATAAACTTCTTAAATAATCTTGAAAAATAATAGGGATCGTCAAATCCTAATTCTGAAGAGATTTCTTTAATACTTTTATCCGAAAAGTATAGGTACTGACATGACTTCTGAACTTTAAGCTGGTTGAAATAATGAATAGGTGAGGAGCCTGTTTTTTGTTTGAAAATTCTTGAGTAGTGAGAAACGGAAATATTTTGCTGCTGAGCCAATTGCTTGATCGTAAAGGTTTCATGAAGACAAGTTTTCATATAAGTAATAGAATTACTTGTCGCATCGGCATCATAAATTGAGGGATGTGTTTGTTTATAATAAATCATCGAAGTGACTAAATGCAGAAAATTGAAGTTTAAAATTTCCATCTCACGTACTTCATAACTGTGCTCAAGAATAGAATAGATCTGATCAAAAAGATTAATCCTGTTTTCATCAAAAGGTATGGCATGAACTTTTGGCTGATCGTCTGCCAGGGTTCTTTTATACAAATCATCCGCATACTCTCCGCTAAAATGCGCCCAGTAAATACTCCATGGCTCAGTCTCGGAACTTTTGTAAGAATGCGAGACGTTTTTCGGAATAATGAAATACGTATTTGGCGATAGAGTAAATTCTTTTGTGTTGAGGAAAACTTGCCCTTGCCCTTCTGTGCAATAAATTAAAATATAATGCTTAATTCCTTGCCTTCTTTCCCTGTGGTGATGGATGGCACTCGGATAAAAACCAATATCTGTGAGGTAAAAATTTTTTATTAGCGATTGGTTTTGAATAGCTCTTTTAATATTTGGAGGCAGAACAATCATTTTCTGTCCAACAAATCCTTCTTTTATTTTCTTTGTGAAGACAGTCAATGATAATTTTCTTTAAAAATTTATATAAAGATTGGAATAATATTTAATATGCGATATCTGAATGAGAATATAATCCATCTTATCAGCAAATTAGTCTATTGTATTTATGTATAATTCCCATCAACTTTAATCACTGATTTAAACCACCGGTAAAGCCTTTGTAAATTGGGCTTATAGCTTAATAAACTCAAAACCTAAAATGACTATTTTTAATAAAAACATCGGTTTCAACAGTACATGCCTTGTGTTGTTTCTTCTTTTTTGCTCTTTCACTAGCAAGCAAACGTTGCCCTTAAATGGGAAGTGGAAGTTTCAAACCGACCCACAGGATAAGGGCGTTAAGGAAAGGTGGTTCTCACATTCACTATCAGAAACCATTAAGCTGCCTGGTTCTATGGCAGAAAATCTTAAAGGTGATGATATAACTTTGAAAACTAAATGGACGGGCAGTATATACGACAGTTCATTTTATTTTAACCCGCGTTTAGCGAAATACCGACAAGAAGGAAATATAAAAATACCCTTTTGGCTTACTCCGGCCAAACATTATGTTGGAGCCGCCTGGTATCAGAAAGAAGTTAATATTCCTAAAAAATGGAAGGAACAGCGGATTGTGCTGTACCTCGAAAGGGCACATATTGAAACCCGCGTATGGATAGACGACAGGGAAGTTGGAATGCGAAATTCGCTGGTTGCAGCACATGAATATGATTTAAGCAACATGCTTAAACCGGGCAAACATCGCATCACCATTCGAATTGATAATCGTATTAAGGAAATCAATGTTGGCCCCGATTCGCACAGCATTACCGATCACACACAAGGCAATTGGAACGGCATTATCGGTAAAATGAGCTTGAATGCCGGGTCGCCGGTTTATTTTGAGGATGTTCAGGTTTTCCCTGATTTGAAAAATAAGACTGCAAAGGTAAAAATGCTCATCCAAAATAGCAGTCGTGCAGACGCTGCCGGAAAAATTAACATCTCTGCAAAAAGCTTTAACACAACGGAAAAACATCAAACTCAAACCGTTTCTACAAATTATGACGTTCGCAAAGGTGAGCAAGTTCTGATCGAAATGAATCTGCCTTTTGGCGATAAAATGCTTACATGGGATGAATTCGATCCTGCCTTGTACATGCTTAACGCTGTTATTCAACCTAAGTCCGGACAACCATCGACGAAAACTGTTCAGTTTGGGATGCGGAATTTTTCGATTAAGGAAGGCTCTTTTTTGATAAATGGGAGACCGGTTTTTTTAAGAGGTACTGTTAATAATTGTGAGTTTCCTTTAACAGGATATCCCGCTATGGATGTGCCTTCCTGGGAAAGAATCTTTAAAGTTGCCAAAGCCCATGGGCTAAATCATATGCGTTTTCACTCCTGGTGCCCGCCAGAAGCAGCCTTTATTGCGGCCGATAAAACTGGCTTTTATCTTCAGCCCGAAGGACCTAGCTGGCCAAATCACGGTCCAAAAATTGGCTTGGGGCAGCCGGTTGATAAATATATTTATGACGAAACCAATCGCATGGCCAAGAATTATGGCAATTATGCTTCATTTACCATGCTTTCTGCCGGGAACGAGCCCGCCGGTAATCAGGTTCAATATTTAAATGCTTTTGTTGATTACTGGAAGCAAAAGGATAGCCGCAGAGTGTACACCGGAATGTCTGTCGGCGGCAGTTGGCCGATAGTCCCAAATGCAGAGTTTCAGGTAAGAGCCGGAGTAAGGGGTTTAAACTGGAATGAAAGACCGGAAAGTATGTCGGATTATAGCGCCGGTATAGAGAAATTCAAAGTGCCTTTTGTTGCTCATGAAATGGGGCAATGGTGTGTATTTCCTGATTTTAAAGAGATAAAAAAATATACAGGTGTTTACCGGGCGAAAAATTTCGAACTTTTCAGAGAAGATTTGACCGACCGCGGAATGGCTGATCAGCCTCAGGATTTCCTGATGGCGTCGGGCAAGCTTCAGGCTTTATGCTATAAAAACGAAATTGAAAAAGCCCTGCGCACGCCCGGATACGATGGTTTTCAGCTATTAGGACTACAGGATTTTCCCGGCCAGGGGACCGCTTTAGTAGGCGTTTTAAATGCATTTTGGCAAGAAAAAGGATATATCTCTGCTAAAGAATTTAATCGCTTTTGCAACAGCACTGTTCCGCTTACGCGCTTACCCAAATTCGTGTTCAGCAATAATGAGATTTTAACAGCAGATGTGGAGCTTTTCCATTCAGGAAAGTCAGATTTGCAAAACGCGGTTATCAGCTGGACAATCAAAGATGCTGAAGGCAAAATGTACAGCAGTGGTAAGTTTCCGCCTCAAACTATTGCATTTGGAAATGGTATCCCGGTAGGAAAAATACAGTTTCCGCTTTCTTCAATTACGGAGGCTAGTAAGCTAAATCTGGAAGTTTCGGTAGAAAATACTTCATTTGTTAACGATTGGGATGTTTGGGTTTATCCTGTTAAAGAAGAATTTGTAAATCCTGCAATTTACTATACCAACCAGTTAAACGAAAAGGCCAAGGAAGTTTTGGATAAAGGTGGAAAAGTATTTCTAAATGCATCCGGAAAAGTGATAAAAGGCAAAGAAGTAGCCATGCATTTCCTTCCTGTTTTCTGGAATACTTCCTGGTTTAAAATGCGCCCGCCACATGTAACCGGAATGCTTGTTCAATCGAAGAGTCCGGCCTTTGCGAACTTCCCGACTGATTATTACAGCGATCTGCAATGGTGGGAAATTGCCAACCGTTCTCAGGTTATGATCCTGGAAGATTTTCCAGTCGGTTTTAAGCCTTTAGTGCAGCCCATTGATACCTGGTTCTTAAACCGCCGCCTGGCATTGGTTTATGAGGCGAAGGTTGGAAACGGAAAACTCATCGTTTCGAGTGCGGATTTACGTCCCGATCTGGAAAGTAAACCAGCTGCAAAACAATTATTCAGCAGTCTTCAAAATTACATGCTTTCAGATAAGTTCAACCCCAGGGATCAGGTAAGCTTTGATGTGATTAACGATGTGTTTGTTAATCCTTCAAGAGAGTCGTTTGACACGTTTACAAAAGATAGTCCGGATGAATTAAAACCAAATTCAAACCAAAATAAACCTAAAGTCAATGATTAAAGATCCGGGAAGCTATAATAATAGCTACATAATTGGTATATCCTTTATATCCGCACTGGGCGGATATTTATTTGGATTTGATTTCGCTGTAATATCGGGTGCTTTACCCTTTTTACGAACAGAGTTTTTATTAGATGCCTGGTGGGAGGGCTTTTTAACCGGCTCATTGGCTTTAGGCTGTATTGTGGGTTGCCTGTTTGCAGGGAAGTTTGCTGATAGGTACGGCCGTAAACCAGGATTGATGATGGCAGCAGCAATTTTTGCAGTTTCTTCATTAGGAATGGCTTCATCCACAACCTTAAGCATTTTCGTTATGATGCGTTTTGCTGCGGGAATTGGAGTAGGAATGGCCTCTATGTTAAGTCCGATGTATATTGCAGAAGTCTCTCCGGCTTCAATACGCGGAAGAAATGTAGCCATTAACCAGTTAACCATTGTAATCGGAATATTGGTTACTAACCTTGTGAATTATACTTTGTCTGACAATGGACCAGATGCCTGGAGATGGATGTTTGGGTTAGGAACGGTGCCTGCTATTTTATTTTTAATTGGGGTAATATTTTTACCCGAAAGCCCCCGCTGGTTAGTTAAAGCGGGAGATCCTGCAAAAGCTGAAAGGGTATTGAATAAAATAGGGTCCAAAGCCTATGTTGATTCTACTCTGGGTGATATTGAAAGATCACTGCAGGGCGCTAAAAAGCAGTCTTACGCTGCGGTGTTTGAAAAAGCTGTAAGGCCGGCAGTTGTAATCGGTATAACCCTCGCCGTATTTCAGCAATTATGTGGAATTAATGTGGTATTTAATTATACTTCTACAATTTTTGAATCGGTAGGTGCAGATCTCGACCGCCAGTTATTCGAAACCGTTTCTATTGGCATTGTTAACATGGTATTTACTTTAGTGGCTATGTGGCAGGTAGATAAACTGGGGCGCAGGCCTTTAATGTTAATTGGTTCACTCGGCTTATCCATAGTTTATATTGTATTGGCCTATCTTTTACAAAGTCATGCCTCAGCAGGTTATGTGTCGGTTTTTGTGCTGCTGGCGATAGGTATGTATGCAACATCCCTTGCGCCGGTTACCTGGGTGTTAATTTCAGAAATTTTTCCAAACAACATCAGAGGAGTGGCTTCATCAGTAGCCATCGTTTCATTATGGGGGGCATATTTTATCCTGGTGTTCACCTTTCCTATCCTCGCTGAAAAGTTAGGGGCTTATGGGCCATTTTACATGTATGCGCTAATCTGCTTTTTAGGCTTTCTCTTTATAAAAAAGCGCGTGAAAGAAACCAAGGGGCAGACTCTGGAAGAATTGGAACTAAATCTTGTAAGTCATTAACGATACCATGAACACTATAGTAAAAGCTTGGCGCGAAAGTGTGATCATTCCCACATATGGTATTGGTGAACCTGATAAAAATCCAATGTTTTTTGAGAAAAGGGTGTACCAGGGAAGCAGCGGTGTAGTATATCCAAACCCTGTTGTTGAGAAAATTTATGATGAAAAGGAAGATGTAGAATATATAGGATTGTTTTTGGAGAACAGATATCTGAAGATAATGATATTACCCGAGCTTGGCGGACGGGTGCAAATGGCTTATGATAAAATTAAGCAGCGGCACTTTATCTATTATAATCAGGTTATCAAACCTGCATTGGTAGGTTTAACTGGTCCGTGGATCTCTGGCGGTATCGAATTTAACTGGCCGCAGCATCATCGCCCAAGCACATTCGAACCAGTGGATTTTACTATCTCCGAAAATGACGATGGCAGTAAAACGGTTTGGGTAAATGAGGTAGAGAAAATGTTTCGTACCAAGGGAATGGCCGGCTTTACTTTATATCCTGATAAAGCATATCTGGAAATAAGGGCTCAGCTGTATAATCGTACCAATCTTCCTCAAACGTTTTTATGGTGGGCAAATCCAGCGGTTAAAGTAAATGATTATTATCAGTCGGTTTTCCCGCCTGATGTAAATGCTGTATATGATCACGGAAAAAGAGATGTATCATCCTTTCCAATTGCTACGGAAACGTATTACAAGGTAGATTATTCGCCCGGTACTGATATTTCATGGTACAAAAATATTCCTGTTCCAACTTCCTATATGGCTATAAATTCTGAATATGATTTTATGGGCGGATACGAGCATGATTCCCGTGCAGGGGTATTGCATGTAGCCAATCACCATGTATCGCCGGGGAAGAAACAATGGACTTGGGGGCATAGTGATTTTGGACAGGCATGGGATAGGAATTTAACCGACGAAGATGGCCCGTATATTGAATTAATGACGGGAATGTTTACCGATAATCAGCCTGATTTTAGCTGGTTAATGCCTTATGAAGAAAAATCATTTACCCAGTATTTTCTTCCTTATCATGAACTTGGATTAGTAAAAAATGCTACCAAAGATATTCTGGTAAATATTGAAAAGCTGAAGGATATAGTTGTTTTAAAAATTCACGTTACCTCAGCGCAAAGCGGCAATAAAGTAAAAGTGTTTCTTTCTAATAAATTGGTTTTTGAAGAAGTTGCAAACATGAGTCCGGAAAATGTTTTTCATCGGGAGGTTCAGTTTACGGATAGTTGGAATGAAGAAGAAATCCTCGTAATAGTTTCGTCGTCAACGGACCAGGAGATAATCCGGTATGAACCGGCAAAAAACAGGAAAAATGACATGCCTGATGCCGCCAGCCCGGCAATGGCGCCAGAGGATGCAGAAAACAATGAGCAACTATTTTTAACCGGTCAGCATTTGGAGCAATACCGTCATGCTACATTCAGTCCGGTGCCGTATTATGAAGAAGCTTTAAAACGTGATGCGAGAGATGTTAGAAATAATAACGCACTGGGTGTATGGTATTTAAGAAGGGGTCAGTTTAATAAGTCCGAAGCTTACTTCCGTAAAGCAATTGACACATTAACCCAGCGCAATCCTAATCCTTATGATAGTGAGCCTTATTATAATTTAGGCTTATCTCTAAAATATCTGGGTGAAACTGATGAAGCCTATACTGCTTTTTACAAAGCTGCGTGGAGCAGTGGCTGGCAGGATTGCAGTTACTTTTCGCTCGCACAAATTGATATTGCCAAAGGCGATTTTGAAGAGGCATTGGAGCATGTAAACTATTCTTTAGATAGAAATGCGCGAAACAGTAAGGCCTATGTTTTAAAATCTGCCATTTTTAGAAAGCTCGGGCGCTTTGAAGAATCAATTATAGCCTGTATCGAGGCGCTGGAACGTGATCCATTTAATTTAGGCACTTTATTTGAAAAGATGTATTCTTATAAAGCATTGGGGCGTGATGATACTTCATATAACATGCTACAGGAATTCTTAGAGTTATCACGATCTTATTCAAATAATTTACTTGAGTATGCTCTTGACTACTCGTCGGCTGGACTATTTAATGAAGCTATCGATCTGCTTTCGCATAGCTATATAAATGGTTATTCACCCATGGTGGATTATCACATTGGATATTTTCATCAGCTTCTGGGTAATACTGACTTAGCTCTAACTCATTTCAAAAAAGCGTCCGCTGCAGACTCTTATTTATGTTTCCCTAACCGGCTGGAAGATATATTTGCCCTGCAGGCTGCAATGGAATCCAATCCGGAAGATGCCATGGCACCTTATTATCTTGGTAATTTGTGGTACGATAAAAGGCAATACAATGAGGCCATTGCAAGCTGGGAACGTTCAGCACAAAAAGCAACTCACTTTCCAACCGTATTCAGAAATCTTGGAATAGCTTATTACAACAAGCAAAGCGATCATCAAAAGGCTCTAAAATATTTTGAGAAGGCTTTTTACCTTGATACTACGGATGCCAGAGTGTTAATGGAACTTGACCAGTTATATAAACGGCTAAATAAATTACCAGAAGAGCGGTTAGCTTTTTTAGAAGAACATCTAACAACAGTAGAACAACGAGACGACCTGTACCTTGAGCGTTTGAGTTTGTATAACTTTTTGGGTGAATACGAGAAAGCTTTTAACCTCATTATGGCTAGAAAGTTTCATCCATGGGAGGGAGGAGAAGGTAAAGTTTCTGATCAATACGTTTACAGCCTGGTTGAAATGGCTAAAAAAAATGTCTATGCCGGGGATTATCAAAATGCTATACTCCTGCTTACTGAGGCTCAAAAATATCCGACCAATCTCGGAGAAGGAAAACTCTATGGGACATTAGAGAACGATGTGTTTTATTGGTTGGGATGCGCCAGTGAAGGAGCCAATGGACCTGAAAAAGCGATTGAGTATTTTAAAAAGGCAACTATAGGTATGTCTGAACCGGGCGTAGCTTTGTTTTATAACGATCAGCAACCGGATAAAATGTTTTACCAGGGCTTGGCCTGGCAAAAATTAGGCGAGCGGCGCCGGGCAGATGAGATTTTCCGTAAATTAAAAGAATATGGTGAAACTCATTTGAATCAAAAACAGCAAATAGATTATTTCGCTGTATCACTACCCGATCTCTTAATCTTCGAGGATGATTTACAGTTAAAAAATAATTCTCATTGCTATTACCTGATCGGTTTAGGATGCCTTGGTTTACAATTATATTCAGAGAGCGAAGATGCTTTAAATTCGGCACTCCAGATCAACAACAGTTTAAAGGGCGCACAAACTGCTTTGAAACTTGCTAATCATATAAAGAATACGACGGATACTATTTAAATAATCACGGGCGCTTGTGTTTTACCTTTAATTTAAAGCTTAATTTATCATCACTTCGATATATGAAAAAAGGTTATTTGCTGTTCTTAGTTCTTGTTCCATTCCTTATTTTATGGAAGTTAGACGAGCTCAATGTCTATACAATCGATATTTCGAAGGCTGGTTCTCCAATAATTTCAGGCCATCTAAAATTAGGATCGAATAAAAGCCCTTCGGGGGAAACTCTCGATGCCAATAGCCTTTATTTTATCAAAAACGGGAAACCATGGTATCCGGTAATGGGCGAAATTCATTTCTCTCGCTATCCCAGAGCGCAATGGGAAGAATCTATTTTGAAAATGAAAGCAGCAGGCATTGATGTTATCGCATCCTATGTTTTCTGGATTTATCATGAAGAGGAGGAAGGAAAATTCGATTGGTCTGGCGATAATGATCTTCGAGCTTTTGCCGAACTCTGTAAAAAGCACAATGTTTATTTCTTCGCACGCATTGGTCCCTGGTGCCATGGCGAGGTTAGAAATGGAGGCTTGCCCGATTGGCTGTTAAAGCGGGGTAATGTCCGAAAGAATGATCCGGCATATTTAACCTCGGTAGAAAAGTTCTACGGCCAAATTGCTCATCAGCTAAAGGGGCTATGTTTTAAAGATGGTGGCCCCGTTATAGGCACCCAGATTGAAAACGAATACCGGTTCAATAATCCGGCAGGTTTAGAACATATGCTCACGTTGAAAAAGCTTGCCCTAAAGGCCGGTATAGATGTTCCTTTTTACAGCGCCACCGGTTGGCCCGGTTCTAATCAAAAGCAGGATGAATTAATTCCTGTTTGGGGAGCTTATCCGGAAGCTCCATGGGATAAAAAAACTACCAAATTAGCACTCTCTGAAAATTACATGTTCGGTGCGCTCAGAAACGATCCTGCAATAGGCAGCGATCTTTTAGGTCAGCATGAGCTGCAAGCAGATTATAAGGGCTATCGCTATCCATATGCAACCGCCGAAATGGGTGGCGGCAATCAGATTACTTATCATCGCAGGCCAATAATTGAAGCTAATGACGTGAACGCTTTAACCTATGTTAAAGTTGGTTCAGGAGCAAATTTAATGGGCTATTATATGTTTCATGGAGGTTCAAACCCTATCGGGAAATTGTCGACACTTCAGGAATCAAAAGCAACTAAATATCCCAATGATTATCCCATCATAAGTTACGATTTTCTGGCTCCGATAGGCGAGTGGGGACAGTTACGTCCATCCTACAGAGGATTTAAACTAGTTCACACTTTTTTGAATGAGTTTGGAGACAGACTGGTTCAGTACAGCACCTCCTTTCCAGATCGCAGACCCGAAAATACATCAGACAATACAACCTTACGCATGTCTGTTCGCTCCAAAGAAAATAGTGGATTTGTATTTGTCAGCAATTTTCAGCGCCAGCTGCAGATGAAGGATATCGCTCAGGTGCAATTTCACCTAAAGCTGAAAGACAGCGTACTCAAATTTCCTCAAACCCCAATTCAGGTAAGAAGTAATCTGCAATTGATTTTTCCATTTAATATGGATTTGGATGGCTTGAACTTAAATTATTCCACAGCACAGCCTATATGTCTTTTAGAAGGTGCAGAGCCTTTATATGTGTTTTTCGCGTCGGAGGGAATACTGCCGGAATTTTCATTTGATAAAGCCGATATCCAAACCGCAGAATTGCATGATGCTTCACTTATCAGAAAGGATAAAGCATATACTGTTAAAGTCAGCAAACCCGGCACAAACTGCACGATGAAACTTATTCTTAAAACCGGGAAAGTTTTGAAAATACTTACGCTAACAAACCAGCAGGCATTAAATGCCTGGAAAGGCATTGCTTTCGGTGCTCAACATCTGTTTATATCAAATAATGATCTGATTTTTTTCAACGACAAAATTCGTTTTCAAAGCATCGGGAATCCCGAGATCGAGTTTGCTGTGTATCCGGCTTTGCCGAAATCGCGGTTTAGCGCGGGTAAGATCAAAACATCAGCCGAAGGCATTTTTTCAGTGTATCATTTAAAGCTTCCAGTCAAAAATATTAAAGCAGAGGTAAAAGAAATTACAGATATAAAGCCTTTTCTGAATAAAGGACGGGCATTGCCTATTGATGATCGCAATCCTGCCCTGAATATTGCTTCCAGCCCGGGTCCGCAGTATCAAACCAATTTAAAGCCGGTTGAGGGCGCAAAGTATTATGAAGTAAAGCTGCCTTCGTCTACCCTGAATGGTTTGAGCGATGCTTTCATAAAGTTAGATTATACAGGTGATACCGGCGCAGCTTATCTTAACGGAAAACTGATTGCGGATGACTTCTATTCCGGACTTCCGATGACTATTGGTCTAAAAAGATTCGGTAATGCTCTCCGCGGGAAAAAGCTCCTGTTCCAGATTGTTCCACTTATCGACGAACGGAAAATTTATTTTGAAGAGGGAGTTCGCGAGCCATTGAAGGGCAAACAAGCAGGCGGATTAAAATCAGTAAATATTATTCCACAATATGAAGTATTCTTGTATCAGTAAAATTCTGATATTCATTCATGCGCTTTAATGCAAATCATCTCATAGATTTCGCAGCTTCGGTTTTAACTCTGGCCGGACTCGAAGAAAGTAAATCCAAAATTGTTGCAGAGATTTTGGTCGAAGCAGACCTCATGGGGCATACTACTCATGGCCTTCAGTTTTTATCATCTTATGTTAAAGAGCTAGAAGACGGAAACATGCTTAAAAAAGGGAAGCCTGAAATTTTAAATGATTCAGGGGCTGCGATTACTTGGAATGGAAACTATTTGCCTGGGCCGTGGCTTGTTTACAAAGCAATCGATCTGGCTCTAGATCGGATTGCCGAGCATCCTGTTGTAACTGTAGTTATCCAAAAAAGTCATCACATAGCCTGTTTGGCCGCTTACCTGGAACGAGTGGCGGCTAAAGGTTTCATGATTTTGCTTTCTTGTTCCGATCCGCGAAACCGGACGGTCGCGCCTTTCGGCGGAACTACAGGTGTGTATAGTCCGAACCCTCTTGCCGCAGGAATTCCCGCAAAGGGGCAGCCTATTATTATGGATGTGAGTATGTCGACCACTGCTAATGCTTACGTAAAGCGCGCTTACGATGAAGATAAAAAGTTACCGCATCCATGGTTGCTGGAAAAGAACGGGAATGTAACGGATGATCCGGCGAGATTTTTTGATGAACATCCGGCAACGATACTTCCTCTCGGAGGACTCGATTCAGGTCACAAGGGTTTTGCTCTGGGAATCTTAATTGAAGCGCTCACCAACGCATTGGGAGGATTTGGCCGGGCAGAAAAGCCCGACAGATGGACTGCTTCCGTATTTATTCAACTAATTAACCCGGGGGCTTTTGGTGGTTCAGAAGTATTTAAATCAGAAACAGACTTTTTAAGTAGTGAATGCAGGCGATCCGGAGATCAGGTACGCCTACCCGGACAAAGAGCCTTATTCTTAAAGAAAGAGCAATTGAAGAATGGCCTCAGTCTTTACCCAGGCGTGCTTAAGGCGCTTCAGGAACTTTCACTGAAATGGGATGTAAAACTTCAGTGTCTTTGATGCTTAAATTTTTTTGAAACACAATTTACTTATATTTATCCCCCTTAAACCACAATAGCATTGATGAAAAAGCTTTTATTTCTAACCTTTTTTCTGTGTGCAGCCCTATCGCTTTCTGCGCAGAAAAAGTCTCCTTACTTGTTTTCGTATTTTAAAGGCAATGGTGAAGATGGCCTGCACCTGGCTTACAGCGAAGATGGGTTTAACTGGAAATCCCTCAAAGGAGACAGTTCCTTTTTGAAACCAGTTCTTAGTAAAGATAAACTGATGCGCGATCCTTGCATAATTAAAGGTAAGAACGGCATATTTCATATGGTATGGACCGTAAGCTGGACAGCCAAAGGCATTGGTTATGCAAGTTCCAAAGACCTGATAAACTGGTCGGAACAAAAATATATCCCGGTAATGGAGCATGAAGAAGGTGCGAGAAATTCATGGGCGCCAGAAATTACCTACGATAAGAAGAATAAACAGTATATGATTTACTGGGCAACAACAATTACGGGCCGCTTTCCCGAGACCCAGATAGCTGCGGATGCAGGATATAATCATCGCATTTATTATGTAACAACCAAAGACTTTAAAACATTCAGCGACACAAAGCTTCTTTATGATCCGGGTTTCAATTCTATCGATGCCACAATTGTGAGAGATGGTAAAAGATGGCTTATGTTTTTTAAAGATGAAACCAAAGAACCAGCTCAGAAGAATTTAAAAATAGCTTTCGCTGATAATCTTACTGGGCCTTATTCTAAAGCAAGTGATCCGATCACTGATAAAGTATGGGCCGAAGGTCCGACCACGCTTAAAATCGGCAAAAACTGGGTTGTGTATTATGATAAGTATACTTCACACAAATACGGTGCAATAATGTCATCGGATTTACACAATTGGACAGATATTTCCGATAAAATAAGTCTTCCTACGGGAATTCGGCATGGTTCTATCTTGCAAGTTTCAAAAAAAGTGCTGTCAAAGCTGCGTTAACTGGTTCATTTTCAATGATTTTTCTCCTCAAAAAAAAATATAAAAGTTTAAATAAATATTTATACTTTGAGCACCGTAATTATTAAGTGTTTATCTTACACTAAGTAAAAAGAACATTTAATGCCGGGTAGCAATGAGTTTAACATAAAATGAAATAGAACCAACCAATATGAATACACTTGACACTAAAGATTACATTGTATTTTTTATTTATTTCCTTATAGTAGCAGGCTACGGCTTGTATATCTATAATAAGAAAAAATCTGAAAGCAGTGGCTCTAAAGATTATTTTCTTGCCGAAGGCTCTTTAACCTGGTGGGCAATCGGAGCATCGTTAATAGCTTCCAACATTTCTGCCGAGCAGTTTATCGGTATGAGTGGTTCGGGTTTTAAAATGGGTTTGGCAATTGCAACCTACGAACTTATGGCCGCGATTACATTGGTAATTGTAGCGGTTTTCTTTATACCGGTATATCTTAAAAATAAGATATTTACCATGCCTCAGTTCCTGCATCAGCGTTATAATGGAACGGTTGCCATGATTATGGCGGTATTCTGGCTTTTATTATATGTAGTCGTTAACTTAACGTCTATTCTCTACCTGGGCGCCCTGGCAATCAACAGTATATCTGGCCTTAACCTAACCGCATGTATGTATGCTCTGGCAATTTTTGCTATCATTATTACTTTGGGAGGAATGAAGGTTATTGGTTATACCGATGTTATCCAGGTATTCTTCTTAATTCTTGGCGGTTTAGCAACAACATACCTTGCTTTAAACCTGGTTGCCGAGCATTATGGCGAAATTGGAGTTCTTAACGGATACAATTTAATGGCGACGAAGGCCAGCGATCACTTTGATATGATTTTTGATCGCAGTAATCCTAATTTCATCGATCTTCCGGGATTAACCTTATTGGTTGGTGGTATGTGGATTGTAAACCTTAACTATTGGGGCTGTAACCAATATATCACTCAACGGGCATTAGGTGCAGATTTAAAAACTGCACGTGGCGGTATCTTATTCGCAGCATTCCTTAAATTATTAATGCCTGTTATTGTAGTATTACCCGGAATCGCGGCATACGTATTATATAGAGAAGGCGCAGGAAGTTTCCAAACCGACATGATGCATGATGGCGAGCTGACTCCTGATAGAGCTTATCCTGTATTACTTAATCTTCTTCCTACAGGATTGAAAGGTTTATCTTTTGCGGCTTTAACCGCAGCAGTTGTTGCTTCTTTAGCTGGTAAGGCTAACAGTATCGCTACTATCTTTACTCTTGATGTTTACAAAAAATTATTTAATGTGAACGCAAGCGAGAAAAACCTTGTAATCACAGGAAAAGTAACTGTTATAGTTTCGATGATTCTGGGTGTTATCATTGCTCCGCATTTAGGTATTGATAAAAAAGGTGGATTCCAGTACATTCAGGAATATACAGGTTTCGTATCCCCGGGTATTTTCGCCATGTTTATTTTAGGTTTCTTCTGGAAAAGAACAACTTCAAATGCCGCTTTATTTGCAACTGTTGGAGGTTTCTTAATGTCTTTGCTGCTTAAATTCCTTCCGGGAATGGTAGATCTTTCGTTCCTTGCACCTATGGGCTTTGCCGTAGATGTAAATGGCGTTTTTGAAATTCCTTTCCTTGATCGTATGGGATTTGTGTTCGTATTTTGTATCATAGGTATGTACATCATCAGTATGATTGAAAACAGTAAAGGTCTTCGTCCAACCGGATTAGAAGTTGATACAAAAATGTTTAAAACTACTACGGGCTTTGCAGTAGGCTCACTAATCATTGTTGGATTACTTGTAGCTATCTACGGTATATACTGGTAGAACGAGATATTATTAAAGTAGAAAAACCTTCTCCATTTCTGGGGAAGGTTTTTTTATTTACGATAAATTCAGTTTTCTATGCAATCGGAAATTGCTTCATATTGTGAATACAAGATCGCGTCGCGCTAGTATTTTCTTTGTTGTAAAGGGTTGGGGAATTTAGATGGACTCGAATAAAAATGATTGTAGACAATTAATAGTATTACTGCGATAACTAAAATGATTATCACGAAATTTTTTTGTTTATCGGTCATTGAAGCTTATCGGGTTTGAAAAACCTTTAGGGCGCAAATTTAAAGGTAAAATTGTTAAGTTGTTACTTTTCCCGAAACTTATTGTAACGCCTCGGATAAACACTCTGATCAATAAAGGACACGATTGGCTAAAGGTATTTAAGATAAGATGATGGACTTTTTATCGAGGCATCAGTGGACGTTTATTTCGTTCTTAAACGGATATAAATAAAGCAAAACAAATTGATAAAATATGAATTATATATAGTTGGATTTCTGAAAAATAGACTCACAGGTTTTTTCAAACCCAATTAACAGTTCCTCATTTTAATAGCTTCTTTATGGTTTTCAATGAAAGTTCGCAGGTGTCTTATACCCAGTATCTAGAAGGTGGGGGCGAAATGGGAGCGCTTACCCGATCTTTCGACTGGTCTAAAACAATTCTCGGTCCGCCTGAAACATGGTCGCAAAGTCTCTTAACCACATTGAGTATCATTTTGAATTCAAAGTTCCCAATGTTTTTATGGTGGGGCCCCAATCTTATTCAATTTTATAATGATGCTTATAGACCAAGTTTTGGACAATTTGGTAAGCATCCCGATGCATTAGGTCAGCGGGGAGAAGAATGCTGGCCTGAGATATGGCCAATAATTAAACCCTTAATCGACCAGGTGATGGCCGGGGGCGAATCTACCTGGAGTGAAGATCAATTGATCCCAATTTACCGAAACCATAAGCTGGAAGATGTTTACTGGACTTTCGGCTACAGTAAAGTGATCGATGAGTCGGGGAAGCCAGCAGGTGTGTTGGTGATTTGCAATGAGACCACTGAAAAAGTAAATTCTTATAATCAGTTAGAAAGCGCCAAGGATGAATTAGCGTTTATTATTGACGCTGCCGATTTGGGTACATGGGATCTGGATCCTATAACCTATAAGCTTATAGGGAATGATCGTATGAAGTCGTGGATTGGAATGCCTCCTGATGAGGAAATTGATTTAGAGAAACTACTTCAGTTCATAAAGGAAGAAGATCGGCGAAGGGTAAGTGAAGCAATTCAGAAAGCCTTAAGCGAAGGTTCTGACGGGACCCTTAATATAATTTACAGTATTGTAGATCCTCTTAACCAGATTGAAAGGATTGTAAAGGCTAAAGGGAAAGCAATGTTCGATTTTACGGGCAAGCCAAAACGATTTAGCGGCATTTTACAGGATGTAACGGAAGAGTTTCAGGTGCAGCGGAGAAAGGATGAATTTATAAGTATAGCAAGTCATGAGTTGAAAACCCCCTTAACCTCACTTTATGCTTCTTTACAATTGATGGAAAGATATATCAAGGCTGGAACTAATTCGGACATGCTAGGTCTATTGGCTGGTAAGGCTACCAAGAATCTTAATAAATTACTTCATCTCATGGATGATTTAATGAATGTTACCAAGATACAAGAAGGCCAATTGGCGTTAAATAAAACTTGGTTTAATCCCAGCGAACTGATAAATAATTGCTGCGAATACATACGGCTGGACGGTTTTTATGAATTGGTATTGTCTGGCGACAAGGATGTGATGATATTTGCCGACAGCAGGCAAATTGAACAGGTTATTGCCAATCTGGTGAATAATGCAGTTAAATATGCACCTCAGTCCAGACGTATCGAACTGAATATTGAGAAGCTCGAACACGAGGTGAAAATTTCAGTTCGCGACTTTGGAATAGGCATTGATAAGGAAAAGATTCCTCATCTTTTTGAACGGTACTACCGTGTTGATTCGTCGGGTTTGCAGATTTCGGGTTTCGGTTTGGGTTTATACATCTGCTCCGAAATAATTTCCAGGCATGGAGGAAAAATTGGTGTCGAGAGCGAATTAAATCAGGGAAGTAAGTTTTGGTTTACAATACCAAAGAATGATTAAACATACCCTTGCCCAGGACAAAGGTGGTACAATGTCTTAAAAGTCGCCAACTCTGAAATGAGGAATATTGTTACCGTTACACAAGTCTTAATCTATCAATTTCAAAATATAGCTATACGAATACTTTTTTTCAAGCAACCTGTATGGGTCATGTGGTAGTTTTCCCCAGCTGTTATCACCGCCCACTCCCCGCTGTTTTAAATCTATATTCAGATACACTTCATTGCGCACTTTAACATCAGTAGGATGCTGCTGCTTTTTAGTGAATCCCGGATCGAAATCTTCTGAAAGGTTATTTAGTGCGCTGAAGCCTATTGGCTGCATGCCGGTAACCTCAATACCTTTTCCTTGCGCATTTGTCAATTTAATCCAGCGGACGTCCGTTTTATAGCCATTTTCTTGCGGACGGATATAAGGAACTAACTGATTTTTCACCAAGTCCTGGTAAATACCTATGAATGAAGATGTATTTCTGTCGCTGTAATTCTCCCAAGGTCCTCTTCCGTAAAAAGATAAGTTATCAAATTCTTTTTGTAATTCCATGCGCATTCCGAACCGCGGAAGTTCGGGCAGGTTCCGGTCAGACATATCAATTGAAGCCGTCACCTGAATTGAGCCATCATTTTTTATAAGGTAATCGACCGTATAAGGAACGGCGATAGCCGCAAGTTCATACTCAACTTTTATTGGCAGACCACTTGCATTTTGTTCGCCAACGGTTACATTTTTTATGATGCGATCGATATGCGCAGCACGCCAAACACTGGACTTTACCTGCATTTGGTTTCCGAAGTCATTATCGGTGGGCGCTCGCCAAAAATAGGGTTCAGGGAATTGCCGTATAGCTTGAGTGCCTTTAGAGGACAAGGTATTAAACTTTGCCAGTTTGGTATCAAACACTCCCTCAATTTCACCCGCTTTAAACCTTATGAGATCAGCTTCTTTTGACACTTTCAGACCACCGGTTGTGGCTGTTTTTGAGGCGAAATAGTCTCCTGATAGCTTAAACTGTTCACGGGCAATCTCATGGCCGACCGGAAGCAGTTCTGCGGGCTTTTTGGTGTAGGCAAAGACATTTAAATAATATTCGCCCTCCCTCTTAATTGCCGGAATTTTTATTTGCACATCTTTTCGCTGATGAGGAGCGAGATTAACATTAAAGGGTGCTTCCTTGACTTTTTCGCCATTGCGATATAGCTCCCATTTAAAACTATAGTTCGAAAGGTCTGTAAAATCAAACAGGTTATGAATAGTAATCATCCCCCTTGCTAAATCCCTTTGTTTGAATAGAACATTTTGATACACCTTTTTTACTTCGTAAAGGCCCGGGTGAGGAGTGCGGTCTGCGGAAACAAGCCCATTCGCGCAAAAGTTTTCATCGTTCTGAAGATGATATCCTCCCAGATCCCCGCCATAGGCCCAGTAGGTCCGCCCATCAGGAGTAGATGTTTTCATCCCCTGATCAACCCAATCCCAAATGAAGCCACCCTGCATATGCTTGCTGCTCATAATAATATCCCAGTACTCCTGGAAGTTTCCGCTGCTGTTGCCCATTGCATGTGCATATTCGCACATAATAAAGGGGCGTTCTTTTTTTGCAGCAGCATAGTCTTCCATATATTTGATATCAGGATACATGGGGGCGACAATGTCAGTATTCCGGTTTTCTTTGGCTTGCTCAAACATAATAAACCGGGTGTTGTCCCGGCTTTTTATCCATTTATAGGCTTCATAAAACACAGGTCCGTTAGCGCACTCATTTCCCATGGACCAGATTACTACCGAAGGATGATTTTTATCTCTTTCCAAAAGCCTATTGATGCGATCCATGTGGGCAGGAGCCCATTCGGGGAGATAGGCAACATGGTGAATTCTGTCTAAGCCCTCTTTTTCTACTCCCATGCCATGGCTTTCTATATTTGCTTCATCTACCAGATATAATCCATATTGGTCGCATAACTTGTACCATAAAGGATCGTTTGGATAATGGCTCGTTCGTACCGAATTAATATTAAACTGTTTCATCAGCTTAATATCTTTAATCATAGATTCGCGACTTACGACATGCCCTTCTACGTCATCATGCTCGTGCCGGTTGGTCCCTTTGAAAAGAATCGGCATTCCATTTATCATGAATTGAGCATTCTTAATTTCTATTTTTCGGAATCCAATCTTTGAGCCGGTGATGCAGAGCAGATTGCCGCTTTCATCCTTTGCGGTGATGATAAAATCATAAAGGCTAGGATGTTCAGCATTCCATTGGACCACTTTCGGTATCGTGCCGCTAAAGTTTACTGTGTTTATATCGGAAGAGATAGATACTTGTTTTTGCTGACTGAACACCGTTTTTCCCACAGCATTGATAACATCAACCGTTACAGATGCGGCTTTGCTTGCAGCACCCGAGAATCTTCTTAAATCGATATCTGCTGTAAGTATTCCATTCGTGTACTGATTATCAAGGTCGGCTTTGACGAAAAAGTCCCAGATGGTTAATTTTGGTAAGGAATAGAGAAACACATCTCTTTCAATGCCTGTAAGCCGCCAGAAATCCTGGTCTTCAAGATAACTGCCATCATGCCAGCGAAAAACCTGTACAGTAAGCAGGTTTTCTCCGGTTTTAAGGTTTTTGGTAATATTAAATTCTGCAGGTGATTTAGAAACTTTACTCATTCCCACCTTTTCGCCGTTTACATATACCTGGACATAACCAGTTATGGAACCAAAATGTAAGAGGACTTCGCGACCGGCCCATCCTTCGGGAACAGTAAAAGTTTTTCTGTATGTTCCCACGGGATTATTCTCCCCGATAAAGGGCGGATTTCTAGGATGCGGATAAGTGATATTGGTGTAGATCGGAATACCAAATCCTTTGCGTTCCCAGTTGGAGGGTACCGGAATGTCGGCCCAGTTTTTATCAGGAAAGTCTGTGCGGTAAAAATCTAGAATACGGTCAGCGTATTTAGCTGTGTAGACGAATTTCCATGTCCCGTTTAATGATTTGTGCCATCGGGACTTGTTATAATCATCAGCTTTAACATCAGCTGCATTATCAAATAGCATAAAGGAAGCGTGTGGCTTTTCTTTATTATATTCTATGATTTTAGGATTCTCCCATTCATTCTGCGTTTGTGCCGAACATAAGCCAGCTGACAGGAAAAGAAGTGATAGTAATTTTTTCATATGTGCTCAAAATGTCCTTATCTGGAACCTATTTATTTGATTTTGACGGGGGAAGTTGTGTTGTGCCCCATGAAGCGGAGGGCTTCGAATCCATCTCAATAAGCATCTCGGCTCCTTTTACTATATCCTGGTGTTCGATCCAGGATTTATGATAAGGCGCCCCATTTAAGGTTATCGATTTGATATATCTGTTTTTTTCTGAGAGGTTTTTTGTAGTTATTACGAAGTCTTTTCCATTTTCCTGGTGGATAACCGTCTTCTTAAAGTAGGGAGCGTTTATCAGGTAGTATGATTGTCCCGCGTTAGGATATAAGCCCATCATATGGAAAGCCAGCCACGATGACATTGCGCCGGAGTCGTCATTTCCAGGAATGCCGCTGTTCGAGCTGTTGAAGTTGGTATTGATAATTTTTTGGATTCTCTCGCTACTCAAATCGGGCCTCCCAATCCAATGATATAGGTTGGGGCTCAGAAAGGATGGTTCATTGCCCACATTATACAAATCTTTTTCGAACAATACGTCGAGCCGCTTTTTGAATGCTTCATTTCCTCCAGATTTTTTAACCAGCATAGCTACATCATGCGGAACGCTCAGAGAATACTCCCATGAGCTGGCTTCATAAAAGAATCCGCACCACCAGCATACGCAGGTCGGCCAGTCCTGAGCAAGCGGGCTATAAGGGATATAATTTATCCTTCCGTTATTCATGTCACATTGAATGCTGTCTACCCAGTTTCCCCGGGCATCTTTAGGCATAATGAATCCTCTGGCGCCGTTGTCGCTGATGTCTCTCCAGAGATTTTGCCAGTTGTCTGCCTGTTTAAAGAAGCGGTAGTATTCATTTTTTCTTCCCAGACCGTTTGCAACCGTGGCAAGACAATAATCGTTGTAAGCGTACTCCAGTGTGCGATTGCCTGATCGTACGAAGCTTGTGGAAACATATCCTAGTTTGTTGTAATCAGTGAGTCCGCCTCTGCCTTCTTTCTCTTCATTTCCTCCCGGTGGAACAGTTGCATCTTTTAACATCGCCTCGAGTCCAAGATGGTAATTTATTCCCTTCAAACCTTTCACATAGGCATCTGCAATAAGCACTTCAGCATTTGATCCGCCCTGCGTGCGACCATTGCTATTGCCGCTTCTTGCATCTGGCATATATCCGTCGCGTTTATAAATCTGCAACAATGCATTTACAATAGTTACCTCCCGGGATGGTGTAACCAAGGTAATTAACGGATTAGATGAACGGTATGTATCCCAAATAGCATAAAAATCATCATAATAAGGACCATTATTTTCCCAAAGAGGATTTTCGCCGGTACGGTCAACAGGCATTAACATGGTGTGATACAAGGCAGTGTAAAACATCTTTTTATACTCAGGGCTGGTACTTTTCTCAATTTCAACTCTTTTTAAGATATCCTCCCACTTGCTTTGTGTTTCTTTGAGTACCTGCTCAAAGATCCAATGCGGCACTTCAGTTTCGATGTTTTGCTTTGCTTTTAATGTGCTGATAAAGGATATTCCAACCTTCATCTCAAGTTTGTTTCCCTGAAGGTTTTCAAAAAATAGCATGGCACCAGTTTTCTTGCCATCATCAACCTGGGTTTTCTGCGATGAAAGCTGAGTACCTTTCCATGTATTAAAAGAAGTAAAAGGGCTGTTAAAAATGGCCGTAAAATACACCGTATAGGCTGAGCCGTTATTCCAGCCGCCTCTTATTTTAGTGTAGCCACGTATTTCATGATCGCTTATCATTTCTATTTCAGAGCCAACAAATTGCTGGGCTTCTCTTCCATCCGGAACAGGTGTTTCGCCTAAGAAATCCCCGCAGTCTATTTTTACGGCTTTTCTGGCATCGCTGTTAAATCCAAACTTATAATATGAAACTTTCGGAGAGGTCGTTATTTCTGTTTGTATGTTCCACTTTTTTAGCCGGACGCTGTAATAACCTAATAATGCTTTTTCGTTTTCTCTTAAAGATTCCTGCTGAATGGATTCAAAATCTCCGGCAAAGGGCATTACAGCAATATTTCCATATTTTGGGCCACCGCCCGTGCCGCTTACATGTATCTGACTGAAGCCATATACTGTTTTGCCCATATCTGGCGAGTAACCGCTATTGGAAGCTTTACTGCAATCTGGTCCGGGTTTTACCATCCCGTAAGGGCAGGAGGGGCCAATAAAAACATTGCCATCGCCTTCGGAACCGATAAGAGGATCTACATAGGTGTGGTACTGACTGAACGAGATTGCAGGAGTTAATAAAATCAGGAAGCTAAAATAGTATCTGATTAAATTTGACCTATTAATTTTTTTTAAAAGCATCGGTGTACTGTTACTTGTGAGCACTGCTTATCAGTGAGCGATATTTTTGATGTAATTGTATGGCCGTTTCAACAGGTTTTCCTGCAGTTAGAACTGGATAATCTTTCCGTTGATTAACCCATTTCCATTCCCACTCAGAAATTTCTTTATTGAATTTTTCCTGGTCTATTGATTGTCCGGTTTTTAATGATTGCGTTACCTCCGTAAAATACTTTTGCCATCTGGGTTTATAAAAATCACTTAATAAACCGCTCCATTGCCTGCATGCATATTCGTGTAAAGGATTATTTGCATCACCCCACAGAGTTATCAAATCCTTAGCGTTCATTTCATAGAGTGCTTTTTCTTCTGCAGTGGTGCCCCATTTCCTGGCATCAGCAACCCATGGGCCAAGTAGAAAATCTTTTCTTGTTGCAAGCAGCTTGTCCATATCGTCTATCAAAGCGATGAATTCTTTGCTGTGTTTATTAAATGCCTGCAAGTCTTTTGTTTGATAGTCTTCAACAAATTTTCGCTGAAGAGGTAAAGCATAATTGGCCAGTACTTGCCGGGTTAAATCTACCAGGTCATACTGATAACCATCGCTATGTTTACAGTCATTAGCCGCTTTGATCAGAGCATCCCATGCAGGCAGTAAATCTTTAGGATTATAGTTTAAAGTCGTTTTGGTCCATCGGGTTAGCGAGTCCATGGTTGGGCGGGCCTGAATAATGGATTCGGCGCCATCCCGTATGTATTTATCAGCAGGTACGCTGTAAACGGTCTTTCTTAAAATATCCCAGGCATCTAAGGCCTGGGGGTTATTGTTTCCATAGCGGTTCTTTACAAATTTTGGTAACCAGATTTCCAGATCGATTGTATCACGAGTCCAGGTATTTGCCATCATCAATTCATACAGAACAGGGTTTTGCTCTATTCCCTCCATAGTGAGGCCAATACCTGCCATTTTACCGCTTTTGGGGTCGTTCAATGCTTTTGAGGGATTTTTGGCTACCGCATCCATCCTCCCGAATAAATTGGTATTGCCACCAAAATTATGCAGCATGTTCCATATCCATGGCTTGCCATAAAATGCATCTGTTCGTTTCCATACTGGCTCAATTTCTGTCGCAAGATCAAGCAATATCATTTTGTCATTGGGCACAGCTTTGAGTAAGGCCTCAATTTGAGGTTGTTTCCAAAATTTGCGGTCGCTATAAAACAACCAGCCCTGCATGACCCATATGGCTGACGAATCTGCCTGATGCATGCCATCGTACACTCTGGCGCTTAACTTGCTTAAGAATTCGGGCTCATCTGATGGTGGTTCGTTTTCGTTGAATGTATCGGCCGAGTATAAATGATCGGTTCCAAGCAATTCTGTCTGTTTTTGCAAAAAGCGTTTCCCAATAGCAGCAAACATGGGATCTTCTGAATCCAGAATATATGTATCAGCAAAGCCGTTCGTCCAGTTTGTGGTTTTTAATTTTGCACCCGGATACTTCTTTTTAAACGCTGCCGGCACATGGCCTGTAAATGCCGGAAGAACTGGCTTCATTCCCAGAGAGCGTTCTCTTTCCAGAATTTTCTTTTGTAATTCGAAATGGCTCTTCATCCAGCTTAGTGGCAAGGGACCGCCCCAGCCATCAATATTGCCCATCCAAAACCACGAGAAATAAGAGGGACCAGTGAAGAAATCTTTAAGTTCCTCGTCGCTAAATCCCATTTCTTTATAAACTAAGTACCAGGTATATTCTTCGCCGGTAATTGCCAGCGGCATGTTGATGCCATGAAGCGCCATCCAGTCTATTTCTTTTTCCCAGCGAGGCCAGTCCCACCAGCTCATGCTGTAATTAAATGTGCAATAGTTTAAATAATAGCGGTATTCGTAAGGAGTAGCTTTATGAATTTTGCCGGAAACTTTGGGCAGTGTTTTAGGCATTTTTAAATTGCTGCCGTTCCAGGTTATCTGACTATGACAATATTCTGTGAGATAATAATAAAAAGCGGAGGCAAGAGAAACTCCATTACTCCCCCGCAGAACAATCTTATTATTCCGGCTTTCAATCTCAAATACATCTTTGCCATTTTCGGGCATGATGCTTTCAAGAATAAATGCGCTAGAGTGCTCAGGTAAAATCCTTTTTACCAGCTGCCTTGAAGCTTCAGGATTGATCTGTGCTTTTAGTGATATCGAGAAAAATACAGCAATTATTAAAACTAAACGTGCCCTTATCTTCATGTATGCTGAATTTAATTACCAAAAAACGGTGTATAATGCGGCCAGTATTCCCATAATTAGAACTGAACCGATGGCAAATCCTGTTGTGATTTTAAACATAGATGTATCGACTTCAATGGTATGCGGATCATTGTATTTTTGAGGTCTGCTCAAACTAACCAACATCATAACAAGCACGATAACCACAAAGTCGATCTCCATCCTGTTTAAAAACGGAAGATCCGGAAAAGCTCCGCTCGTCCATACCGGGAGAAATTTAAGAACCGTTGAAAGCGGGATGGTTAGCACTGCGCCGGTCATGGCCGCCGTTGCCGTAGTGCGCTTCCAATAAAAGCCAAGAAGGAAGATAGCAAGTACACCGGGTGATATAAAGCCTACATATTCCTGAATAAACTGGTAAGCCTGATCGAGCGTTCTTAACGAGGGAGTAACGATAGCCGCAATGGTCATTGAAATAACTACTGCCCATCTTCCGACGTGAACCATTTTTTTATCGCTGGCATCTTTATTAAAATACTTTTTATAGATGTCGAGCGAAAAGATGGTGGATATGCTGTTGGCTTTGCCCGCCAATGAAGCCACGATGGCAGCAGTAAGCGCCGCAAAGGCGATTCCCTTTAAACCGGCAGGCAACAAATTCATTAATGTTGGATAGGCATGATCTGGTTTAACAATTCCGGCATCAGACATTTCCGCCTGAAACAATCCTTTATGATGCAGCACATACATTACAATCCCCGGAAGTACTGCAATTACCGGTACCAACAATTTTAAAAAAGCGGCGAACAGAATTCCGCTGCGTGCGGTTTTCAGATCAGCACCTAATGCCCGCTGCACAATATATTGATTGCAACCCCAGTACGCTAAATTGTTAATCAGCATACCACCAAACAGCACAGACAAACCCGGCAATTCTTTATAGTATTTATCAGAGGAATGAAATATCATGTGGAAATGCTCAGGTGCTTGCTTTCGCAAAACTGACAGGCCCTGAAAAATGTCGTCGCCAAATCCATATTCTCTCGATAGTAAGGTAAGCGCCAGATAGGTTGTAACCAGGCCCCCTAAAATTAATACCACAACCTGAATCACGTCGGTATAACCAATAACCTTCATGCCACCCAGTGTAACAATCATTGCGAAAACACTCAACCCCACGATTGACCATTCAAAGCTGATTGTAGATATAGAGGATATAGCTAAAGCTCCGAGATAAATAATGGAGGTGAGATTAACGAATACATAAACAAGGAGCCAGAAAACGGCCATTATGGTACTCACTCTGTCATTGTACCTTCTGGATAAGAATTGAGGCATGGTAAAGATCTTATTCTTGAGATACACCGGAATAATGAAAATAGCCACAATGATCAAGGTAGCTGCCGCCATCCATTCATATGTGGCGATGGCCAGACCGAGAGCAAAACCAGACCCGGACATACCGATAAAATGCTCGGCAGAGATATTGGAGGCTATTAAGGATGCTCCGATTGCCCACCACGTAAGCGAACCTTCGGCCAGGAAAAAATCTTTTGAACTGAGGTTTTTTGATTTCTTTTTATGATAGATATAATACCCGTAAGAAGATACGGCAATGAAATAAACAAAAAAGACTATGTAGTCTGCGGTTTGTAATTGGTTCATTTTTGGGTTGTCGTTATTAAATTATAGTATCAAATTTTTAGAAACCATTTTCTTGAATATAAAAACTTTAAAAGTATAAGTTGAATGATTAATACTCCGGTCCATAATAGTACATGCTGCCATGCCCCATCTAATTGATTTATTATTCCACCAAATAGAAATTGAGAAGTAGATTCGAAGTTTATAAGACCATGTGCGGCCATATAGATCAAAATAGAATTGGTGCCGATCCAGACAAAAGGCATGCTCCATTTTTTATATCCGGCAACATCGATTATCCAATAAAATAAAGCGAATAATAAAACGCTCCAGCCTCCTGCGAATAATACAAAAGAGCTTGTCCACATATTTTTATTTATCGGGAACACAAGATTCCATAATACTCCGAGTGCTAACAAGCCAATTCCGGCTGCAAAAAGTGAAAGAGTTTTCTTCATAGGACTAAAGTCGCGTGAATCCCAATTTAAAAACGTGCCGGTGAAAATACCTAACAAGGCCGTACCAATAGCTGGTATGGTGGATAGCAATCCTTCGGGATCGTAGACCGTGCGATGCAATTTACCCGGTAGTAAGATCCGGTCGATATAAGCAGAGAGATTTCCTTCCGGAGTTAACACGCCGGCGCCAAATCCGGGTACGGGTACTAAGCTCATGATGGCCCAATAGCCTAATAGCAGCCCAGCGAACCACATTAATTGCGACTTTAATGAGCAGTTAAGAAATATAATGGCTACAAAAAAACAGGCTAGTGCAATACGGCCCAATACGCTGGCAAACCGTGTATCCTGGTAGTTATTAAAATTTAGTGCCCCGTTTATTATCATTCCCAAGAGGAGGAGTATAATAGTCCTTTTGGCCAAACCCGTATATAGATGCCTCTTTGACTCTTTCTTAATCGTGCCATTTTCGGTTAGATGGTTTCGGTAAGCCATTGGCATTGATACTCCTGCTATAAAAATAAACAGAGGAAAAATCATGTCGTAGAAAGTAAAGCCATTCCATGGAGTATGATGTAGTTGATTGCTGATACCTATAAATAGCTTTTCAATAAAAGATAAATTATCAGGACTTGCAATTGTCCAGTCGCTGAGATTGCGGCTAAGAGAATATTTATCTTTAATAGTGTTGGCAATGGAATGAAAAATTTGTTCTCCGCTTATTATCCAGAACATATCAAAACCGCGTAAGGCATCAAGAGATAAAAGTCTTGTGCTTTTATTTCCGGGTGCATCAGAAATAGCTTTACTAGGATTTGGGTCAGTTAAACTGGCGATCATATGTGCTTTGAGAATCAATCAGAACTATCACTTTTTTATAATGGTGGAGTATATAATTTCACCTCTGTCGTTAATGGTTTGCATCAGCAATTGGTCTGTATTAACGGAAAAAAGCATGAAACCATAATCTGAGGCAACCATTTTGCTGCCGGGAATCACCTTTACCGGAGTTTTTTCTGATGCGGCACCTGAAATAAAATGATGGGTCTTCCCTGCTGGTTTAATATACTGAAGGCTATGTTCATGTCCTGATAAATAAACATCAACATTATATTTATCAAACACCGGTTTCAAGGAATTACGGATGGCTTTTGTATCGTAGCCTTCAGTTCTGCTTCCGCCGGTAAACATCGGATGATGCCCTACCACAATTTTCCATTTTATATTAGGAGAGGAATCGCTGAGTGTTTTTTTAAGCCAGTTTTTTTGTTTGGTCGAATCCTGGCTGCGGACATTTGGTCCGTATTCTGCATTCTGATAAAATTCGGGTATTAAAGGATTGGTATCAATAAATGCGATTAACACCTGTCGGGTGGTGTCTCCATTTATCGGGAATTTTTTTGAATAATAACGAGCGGGCATTTGCCATCTGCGGCTGATTTTTGAATAGGCCACTTGCGCATCGGGATTAGATTTGTAATCATGGTTTCCCAAGACAAGGTACCAGTCCCATTGCAAAGAAAAATCAGTATAAATATCTTCGAAAGAATATTTAAACAGCGGATCGTATTCACTAATTACACCGCTTGGATAAAAGTTATCTCCGGTAGCGATTATAAACTGGGCTCTAACTTCGGTTGCAGTTTTTCCCATTTGCGCAGCAACTTGTTTTTGGTGGTCGGCACCATTGCGTCCCCAGTCGCCCATGGCGATAAAATTGAGTGCGAAAGGATTTTTTATAAGCAGGTTACCACGATAAGATTGTGTCGCCGAATCAGTTATAAGCACCTGTCCGCACACAGATACAGAAAGTATAACTAACCAACAACATATCAATCCTATAGAAATTCGTTTCATTCTTTGAAGATAAAAAATCCCGGGGATTATCAATCCCCGGGTACTAACAAATTAACCAAGGAACAAAAATTCTTAGTTAGGATATCCTGGATTTTGTGTGAGTTTTGGATTTGTGGCTATTGCGGTACCTGGTATCGGGAAAATTCGGCGATAGGTATCGGTATTAGTTTTATTTAATCCATAGCTGTTTTCAAATTTTCCAAATCTGATCATATCATTTCGGTGCCATGTTTCCCATGCGAACTCTCTGCATCGTTCGGCATAAATATCTTCTAAGCTAACAGAGGTTAAAGCAGCAGAACTTGTGCGATTTGCTCTTAGTAAGTTTACTAGGGACAAAGCCGTAGCACCTAAGGTCGGGGTGCCGCCTCTTTGTATCGCTTCCGCCTTCATTAAAATAATATCAGCATAACGGAAGAGTGGTACATCATTGTTTTGGTTCCTGTTTATCAGGTTTGTATAATCTGCGATAAACTTTATGTTTCTTGTACCGGTGTTCCATGCCTTTTCATCTTTTCCTAAATCGTAGGATGTTGCGCCAAGCCGCGAAGTGCCTAGAGGCGATAGAGCTAGATGATAAGTGAAAGCTGCGGCAGGGCTTGGGCCGGTATAAAATTGATCGTAACCCAGGTTGGTGGTTTTCACCATGATAGGACTTCCATCTGGCCAATATTGCAAGCCACTAAGCCATTGTTTGTTCCTTATATCATTGGGGTCATTAAAGTAAGCGAAATATTGGTCGGTAGTAGAACGCGGCCCGCTAGGTTTGTTATTTACGAGGCCACTGCCCGTATTTCCATTCATTATGGGATTGGTAAATGCGCCAGGGGTAGAACCAGAATAAGAATAGCGGATTCCTAAATTTCGGTTTAAATCATAACGCGCATAGAACATATATCCGTTAGAGGTAGAAGCATCAAATGGAATAGCAAAGATAAATTCCTTCATAGCAGGACCATTTGTTGGATAGAACATTTGCAGGTATGTTGTCTTAGGCTCAAGTGCAAATTGGGAGCCTCCTCCCGCGTTTATTATCATGTCGCAGGCTGCTATGCAATCATTATATCTTTGAGTGCCGGTATATACCTCAGCATTAAGATACATCTTAGCTAACATAGCATAGGCCATGTATTGCGTTGGTTTCCCGTACGTAGAAGTTCCTGAGGTTGATTTTAAATAAGGAATTGCGGCTTTTAATTCACTTTCAATAAATGTGAAGACTTGGGTACGGGGCGATTTTGCCTTTAATTCAGTGCTTCCATATAAGGTATCTAAGGGAACGTTTCCATAAAGATCCATCATCATAAAGTAAGCGAGAGCTCTCATGGTCTTCAGCTCAGCCAAACCAGTGTTTTTAGAATCGCTGGGGGGAGCGGATTTATTGATAATTGAAATAGTTTGATTTGCAGTACCAATCATATTACTTAGATAATACCAGCCGCTCGATACTACTCCGTTGTCTTTCGTCCAGGTATGTCTGTGCATTTCCAGGTATCGGTTACCATCTACCCAATCGGCAGCGTAATGCGGTAATACTGCTTCATCTGTAGATAAACTTTGTAGAAACCAATACGTGGTAGCAAATTCACTTCTTAAGTTGATATAAACTGGTCCCGATGCTGAGCTAAATTGTGCTTCAGTTTGAGGATATACTTCCGGAGTAAGTTCCGATGTAACTTCAAGATCTATTTTATGGCAGGAAGAGAATATTCCGGCTATTAAAGCTAGACAGCTTATTCTGTTTATTATTTTTTTCATGTTCGTTATAATTAAAATGAAACGTTCATACCAAATAATACGGTACGGGTTTTAGGATAAAAATTATTATAATCAATACCCGGTGCAACTCCGCCTTGGTTTATTTCCGGATCTATACCTGAATATTTTGTGATTGTAAACAGGTTGTTTACTGAGGTATAGAGGCGGAGATTGTTTATGTATTTAATTGATTTTTTAATGTTGTAACCAAGAGTTGCATTGTCTAACCTGATGTATGATCCATCTTCAATATAGCGGTCAGAATAGTATGAATTTTTGGTGTCCTTCATCAGGTCATCCGCTGCGCTTGCCAAAATATTATTAGTGGCAGCTGCGGTCACGTAGGAAAGATCGGCTCGTGTGGCATTAAAGATTTTATGACCAAATGCTCCGCGGAAAAACACATTCAGATCAAAGCTTTTATATTTTAATGTATTGCTCCAGCCCATTAATACTTTTGGTTGAGCATCACCTAAATAAAAATAATCTGTACCAATGCCTGGAGTTGCAGTTCCTGAGGTTACTGTTCCATCTTTTTTATAGAACTGAGAAACCCCATTTACATCTTTGCCTGCGTATTTTAGTGTAAAGAACTGGCCCAGAGGGTAACCTACTTTCAAAATTTGAAGTGTTGCATTTGTTTGACCCGGACCTTCAGGGTCTGAATAACGAACCGAGTCGCCATTTGCATATGGCCCCTGTAAGCTGGTGATTAAATTTTTATTATTAGCAAGGTTGAAGTTGGTAGACCAACTGAAGTTTTTGGTGGTTATCGGAGTTGCATTTAATGCAAGCTCAATACCTTTATTATTTATACTTCCGCCATTTGCCCAAATCCTACCACCGGGCACCAGGGCAGGCGATACTGCATAGTTGAAAAGCATGCCGGTAGTGTTCTTATCGTAAATATCTATTGATCCACCTAGCTTTCCATTTAACACACCAAAGTCAAGGCCAAGATTTTTGGTAGCTGTTTTTTCCCATTTTAAATCTGGATTGGAGCCCTGAATCGGGCCGTATGCAGCTGCCTGAACACCGTTGTTATAATAGGTGCCACTAATTCCATAAACTAATTTACTGGTATAAGCGCCTATCCCTTGAGAATTTCCAGTTACACCATAGCTCGCCCGTAACTTTAAATCTTTAACAATAGATTGATTTTTCATAAACCCTTCTTCACTTATACTCCATGCTGCAGCTACCGAAGGAAAATATCCCCAATTGTTATTCTCACCAAAAACAGAGCTACCATCCCTTCTAATAGAGCCTTGTAAAATATATTTGTCTTTATAATTATATTTCAAGCGGGCAAAATCCGATATCATCCGGGTTTCCCCAAAGGTGAGATCCGCACCTGTATTTATTCTATAACTTGATATAGCATATGGGTTGCCAAGTGCAAGATTATTATAACCAATGTTATCAGTCGGGAAGTTAGTGCTAGATGTTTGGAAGCCCTCCCCATAAGTATTATCCTGCCATGAATATCCAACTACTGCATTGATTGAATGATCTGCAAACTTTTTGTCCCATGTTAAAAATGTTTCCAGTGTTTTGGTTGTGTTTTGGAAAGAGGATCTTTGTGCCGAACCATTTGTGCCAAATAGCCCCCCTATAAGAGTATGGGCTATCCCGATACCTGGATCCGGATTATTATAGAAGTTAGATGTTGGATATTTTCCATAATAACTTCCATAGAACTCACCATGCATTGAGGATGTTCTTTGATAAGACAAGTTTACATTATAAGTCAGGCTAAATGGTAATTTAACTTCGGTATTAAAACCTCCCATCAATGTGTTGTACTTCGTTGCGTCTTGTGCGTTATCAATAATTGCAACCGGATTAAAATAGCCTGTAGTATTCAGGTTTTCGTAAAATGTTCCATCTTCGTTCCTCACAGGTGAAATCGGAAGATGCTTAGCTGCCTGTAAAAGAACAATATTTTGCAATGGAACATAGGTGGCATTACTACTTGCGTTAGAAATATTCAAGCCAAATTTTACATTATCATGCAAAGCTTTTTGCTCTATGTTTAAACGCCCGATTACCCTTTTTAGATCGCTGGTAATTAATGTACCTTGTTTTTCAATAAGGTTCAAACTTGCACTGTAAGTGCTGTGTTCTGCCCCACCGCTAAACGATAAGTTGTGATTGTGTGAGAATGCTGATTTTCTTTGGATAGCAGTTTGCCAATTCGTATTAGCTCCCTTATCGTCTATTGGAGAAAATGCAACGTTATTGGCTGTAACATACGCTCTTAATTGTTCGGCACTCATTAGATCCAGACTATTGCTAACATTTTCAGTGGCAAAAAAGCCGCTATAGGTTACTTGTGGTTGTCCGCTCTTGCCTCTTTTGGTAGTAACCATAATTACACCGCTTGCAGCTCTGTTACCATAAATAGCTGTGGCTGATGCATCTTTTAATACATCTATGGATGCGATATCATTTGGTGCTACAGCCGAAATATCGGCTCCTGGAATACCATCAATCACATAAAATGGTGCCCCTGGACTGTTTACAGTTGATGCACCTCGCATAATAACAGCTGCTGGTTTATTTGGATCGCCGCTGGTACTTATATTTAAACCCGGTACTTTCCCTTGTAGCAATTGTCCAACATCGCTAATAGACCCCTTGTTCAGATCCTCTGGTTTTACAGTAGTTATCGCACTCGTTAAAGCTTTTCGTGAACTCTGTCCGTACCCAACTACCACGACGTCAGCGAGGGCCATACTGGATTCAGTAAGAATAACTTTATAACTGGTTTTGCTGGTTACAGCCACTTCTTTGGTAACGTAGCCAATTGAGGTGAATACAAGTGTACTGCCCTCCTTTGCCGATATACTGAAGGACCCGTCTACTCCTGTTACAACAGCATTTTTTGTTCCTTTTATTGCAACAGTTACGCCAATAGCAGGCATGTTTTGATTATCGGTTACTACACCGGTAATTTTTCGCTCATTTTGGGCCATTACAACACTAAATGATTGGATAATTAATAAGAGCAGCAGACATAGCCAGCTACGCTTAAAGCATGTAATGTTAAATCTCATAACTTGTAAAGGTTAGGTTCATAATTTCATTAATTAATTGGTTACTCATTTGGACTTTGATAATTAAATAATAAGAAAGTTGGTGACTAGTAATATTTAAAATTTCAGGGTTGTAGGCAAGTATTTTGCCACCAGGTCTTCGTAATAGGGTTTTAATTCGTTCCAGCTTTTTTGGTTCGGGCTTTTCGAATACAAATCATAGGGGTTAAAAAGTGTTACCCACTTAAACATTTCGTGGTCATGTTCACTCATCAAATGATTATAGGCGTGTTCTCTGTGCTGCGAATAAAAAGAGTGATAACGAAGCATGTATAAGCCGGGCTCGGGGATGTAATCTTTCATCATGTGATACACATATTCATCATGTCCCCATGACATGTGGACATTGTCTAAACCACAGTTTTCGGTATAAATGCCTAGTTTATCCTGGTATATTTTATTATGCCAATCGGGATTTTCCTTAAAAAATTCGGGGTAAACAATTTTGTCTGAATAGGCGCAGCCAACCGGAAAGGTATCGCCCACCACGGCCCATTGCGGCTCGCCAAACAAGCACAATACTTTACCCATGTCGTGGATCAAACCTACTAATACCATCCAGTCGGGATGACCATCATTTCTGATGGCTTCTGAGGTCTGAACCAAATGTTGCATTTGGTCTAAATCCGTGTCAGGATCTGAGTCGTCTACCAATTGATTCAAAAAATCAAAAGCGCTCCAAACGGGCATTTCCTTTTTATTGAATTTTAAATACTCTTCCTTTTTTTGTATCACAAAATCATAAGTTTGATAGGTGTGATTCAATCGGTAAAATTCCTTAACACTGTCTTTTACGGTTTCTTCGTAATTTCTGAACTCCTCTTCTTTCTTTTCGTTGTTAATAGCCGACGGGTCGGGATAGCGTTGTAGAACGTCTTTTTCCCATTCATCAAGGCTGGACAGGGGCATTTTTTCTTCGCCGGATGCACTGTTTGGGTTAGTACTCATGAATGCTATATTTTTTAATGGTCAGTCAGTTATTAAGACTAAAGTTCAGACATTTGGCCCACAGATTCTCGAACTCTCCCTTAAATATTTACTTAACCGATTAAGTAAAATTGGGATATTTGACTATATTAAGGCGTTAAATACAGGACCGGAATATGGGTGCAGTCACCATCAAAATGTTGGCTAAAGAGCTAAATCTTTCTACCGCTGCGATCTCAAAAGCATTGCGCGATAGTCATGAAATCAGTAACAATACCAAGGAGCGGGTTATGGCCCTGGCGCGGGAATGGAATTATGTACCACACCCGTATGCCGGTAGTTTGCGACGGAAAAAAAGCAAAACCATCGCAGTGGTTATACCAGAAGTGGCTGATAGCTTTTTTTCTTTGGCCCTTAATGGAATCGAAGTTGTTGCCCTTGAAAAAGGATATCATGCCTTGATTTATCTGACCCACGAAAAGCTCGCACGCGAACAGGCAATTTTAAAGGATTTGGAGGGAGGAAGAGTAGATGGGGTGATCATGTCGATAACTGCTGAAACCGATTCTTTTGAACATATTTTGAATCTTAACAGCCAGGTGCCGCTTATTTTTTTTGACAGGGTTTGCGAACAGATAAACACTGCAAAAATTACAACTGATGATTATGAATCCGGATATGAGGCAACAAAACACTTAATTGAATGCGGTTGTAAGAAAATAGGAATCCTTTCTATTTCTGATAGTCTTTCAATCAGTTCTAAAAGAATGGAAGGATACAAACAAGCTCTTCGGGATTATGATATTAAAGAAGAAGTATCTGATATTATTCAGTGTTCAAATGATGTCGCTGAGAATTACAAACTATTATCAAAGGTATTACGCGGTAAAAATAAACCAGACGGTATAGTAGCAACTGTTGAAAAACTGTCTACCGAAGTTTACCTGGTTTGCGAGGAATTAAAAATTAAAATTCCTGAGGACCTTAAGCTGATTTGTTTTTCCAATCTTACTACTGCAGCAATATTAAATCCATCACTTACAACCATTACTCAACCCGCGTTTGAGATGGGGAAAGCTGCAGCAACTATTTTATTTAAATCCCTGGAGCGAAAGCTGCATGATTTGAATGATGAAAGTCTGGTCATTCCCTCAACGCTGGTGGTAAGAAATTCGACCTTGACTAAATAAAATTCTTCTCCAGTCATTGATAAATGCAAGCTGCAATTTGAGTTCTGATAATATTTTACGAAATCGGTTAAGTAAATAATTATTCGGCTTTCGGGTGGATTTTAATTAAAAGTAAGGAAATTCGGAGATGCTGCTAGACTGTTACACGACAGAAAAGACTAACCGTTTTTGCAACAGCTTAATAATCTTAAGAGATAGATGTGGCCTTATTTAAACTTGTTAATGAAGACAGCTTACCAGCACTCTCCTTGCGCAAACATATGGATCATACCAATCTGCCTTATCGTATCCATTTTTCTATCTTTCGGCACTTTTGCTCAAACTGAAAACAGGGTCCAGTATGTGCAACCATTATCAGGAACCGCAGCAAGCACTGTGGCGGCAACGCTGCTACACTCAAGTGGCACAGAACATAATGCAAATACCATTCCTGCAGTTTGTTTGCCTTTTGGAATGACGCAATGGACCGCACAAACCCGCACCACCGAAATAAAATGTCAGCCGCCTTACTTATATAAAGATAGTTTATTAAGCGGCTTTCGCGGAACCCATTGGATTAGCGGTTCCTGTACACAGGATTATGGCAGCTTTAGCATTATGCCCATCAGCGGCAAACTTAAAACTATAGTTTCGGAATATGCTGCGACTTTCTCTCATAAGGAAGAAGTGACGGGCCCGGCTTATTATAAAGTCAACTTGCCTTCACATCATATAACTACAGAAATTACCGCAACCTTGCGCTGCGCCATGATGCAGTTTACAAGCGGAGTTACCGATAGCGTGTATTTGTTAATTACTCCCAATAGCGATAAGGATAAAGGATTTATTTCTGTGGATGTAGCTAAAGGCGAGATCTATGGCTATAATCCCGTACACCGGATTTACCAGGGATGGGGGCAGCCTGCCGGCTTTAGCGGTTATTTCGTTATCAACATCGAAAAGCAGCCTGGTAAAACAGGAGTTTACAGTGGTAGCCAATTGCTGTCAGGTAATTCTGTTGGCGATAAAAAGGACCTCGGAGCTTACCTGGGATTTGTGCTTAAACAAGGTGAAAAGCTGCGGATAAGAATCGGTACTTCTTTTAGCAGTATCGATGGTGCGCGAAAAAATTTGGTGGCTGAAATTCCTGATTGGAATTTCGAAGATTTACGGGCTAAGAACCATTTAGCATGGCAAAAAGCATTGAGCCAGGTTAAAGTGAATGGTTCGGAAAAGAATAAGCGGATTTTTTATACTGCCATGTATCATTCTATGCAGCATCCGAGATTGTATAACGATGTTGATGGAATTTATCCGCAGTTCTCGGGAAATTATCAGTTAAAGCAGCTTGCCAAAGGCGATTACTACGACGATTTTTCTATGTGGGATATTTACAGGGCCCAGCTTCCCCTGTTTGAAATTTTAAATCCTACACTGGTAAATAACTTTGTACAGTCGATGGTTTTAAAAGGGCAGCAAGGCGATTGGCTGCCGATTTTCCCCTGCTGGAATAGTTTCACCGCGGCCATGATTGGCGATCATGGAACTGCTTTTATTGCATCGGCATTTACAAAGGGTATACGGGATTACGACGTAAATGAAGCCTATCGCCTAATGCGGAAAAATGCGTTTGAAGTTGCCGACAGCGCGTCATATCTGAATGGAAAGGGACGCCGGGCGCTGGCATCGTATTTGAAATACGGGTATATCCCGCTCGAAGACAGTGTAAAAGAGGCTTATCATACAAAAGAACAGGTAAGCCGTACGCTCGAATATACGTATGATGATTATGCCCTTGCTATGGTGGCTAAAGCACTGGGCCAAACCACAGATTACCAGGTTTTGCGGAAGCGGGCTTTAAACTATAAAAATACTTTCGATCCTTCGGTTGGTCTGAGCAGAGGAAGATTTTCCGACGGGAACTTTTATAACCCTTTTCTTCCGGATACCCGCGAATTTTACATCACTGAAGGTACCCCAAGACAATATACATTTTACGTTCCTCATGATGCGCCGGGTTTGGCAGGCTTAATGGGAGGACGCAATAAGTTTGAAAACTCTTTAGATAGCTTGTTTGCTAAAAAACAATATTGGCACGGAAATGAGCCGGGTCACCAGATTCCTTTTATGTATAATTATACTGCCTCGCCCTGGAAAACTCAGAAAGAAGTCAGAAAAGTTCTGGCAGAGGAATATAGTGAAGGCCCAGGCGGATTAAGCGGCAATGATGATGCCGGTCAAATGAGCGCCTGGTATGTATTTGCCTCACTCGGTTTTTATCCCGTCGATCCTGTTTCAAACGAATATCTTTTGAGTTCGCCTCTGTTTGATAAAGCTACTATTCAATTACAAGGAGCAAAAAGCTTCAGTTTAATAAGTCATAAGCAAACACCCAGGTCAGTTTATATCGCGTCAATAAAGCTAAATGGAAAGTGTTATCCGTACAATTACATTCGTTATGCAGATATAATGAAAGGGGGCACGCTCGAGTTTTTTCTAAGAGATAAGCCTGTACTAAACTGGGCCGGTAAACCAGAACATCAGCCAAAAGGATTTAATAAATAAATATGAGTTTAAAATATATTGCATCTGTTCTCCTTTCAGTAATCCTGTTAACTTCTTTTAAATCGGATAAAACAGCTGAAAAGATTTATAACATTCGTGAATTCGGCGCCAAAGGCAATGGAAAAGATGATGATGCGGCTGCCATTCAAAAAGCTATTGACGCATGTTCTTTAGCAGGAGGCGGGAGAGTGATAGTACCTGCGGGAAGCACCTTTTTAGCCGGTCCTTTTAAATTGAAATCGTATGTGGACCTGCATGTTGAAAATGGTGCCAAACTTTTAGCCAATCCCGACGAAAAAGTATATACAGAAAGCGCTTTTCGCGAGAATAAAGGCGAAGGAACCATTTGGATCGGCGGAAACAATGTTACCCGGATAAGTATTACAGGCAGCGGAATTATTGACGGGAACGGCATTTCTTTTATGGGTGCAGAACTTGAAGATTCGTACGAATTAAAACCTTTTAATATAATTGACCCACGACCACATTTATTGACCATTGTAGGAGGTGAAAATATCAGGATAAAGGATGTTACTTTTAAAAATTCAGCGTACTGGACTGTTCACCTGATAGGCTGCAATGATGTTGCGATATCTGAAATTACCCTTTTAAACAGCCTCAAAATCCGCAACAGCGATGGCATCGACCTCGATCACAGCAAAAATGTCCGTATCAGTAATTGTTATATCGAGTCGGGCGATGACTGTATCTGTTTCAAAAATCGCCGTGAATATGAAGAGTTTGGCGCCTGCGAAAATATTACCGTTACAAATTGCACCATGACATCACGGTCATGCGCCATCAAAATCGGGTCAGAGAATATGGATACAATCCGGAATATTCTTGTTAATAACTGCATTATCCGAAAAAGTAACCGCGGAATTGGAATTCAAAATCGTGATGAAGGAGTGGTTAAAGATGTTATTTTCTCGAATATGATTGTAGAGGGGCATTTGTTCTCCGATGTTTGGTGGGGCAAAGCCGAACCCATTTATATTACAGCTTATCGTCGTGCCAAGGCGAATCATAAAGATGCTAACTGGCGTTTCCCCAAAGGCGCAACTGAAGGCCGAGTAGGTAAGGTGTCGAATATTACTTTCAGCAATATAAAATGCACCAGTGAAAACGGTATTTACGTAAGCGGCGAATCCGCAGATAAGATCTCAGGAATTTATTTTGATCAGGTGGATATAACCATCAACAAAACCACAAACTTGCCTGGTGGTATTTATGATCGCCGCCCAAGTGCTGTTGAGGGAATGGTCAGAGCAAATACTTCGGGCTTTTACCTGGATAAAGCGGAGCTTGTAAGCGTTCGCAACAGCTCGGTTAATTGGGGCGAAAATCGTCCGGCTTATTATGCCCATGTTATTGAAAGTTATGGAGTAAATGGCCTAAACATGTTTAATTTGCAGGGGAAATCGGCCTTGCCGGGAAAATTTGACGCAAAGAATATTGTAAAATAAGCTTCTAGAGTTTTTCGGTTTTTAGGTGATTTAGTCATCCGCTACCAATGGTTGGTCGAACGGGGCCGCGACCTCAAATCAATTATTCGGATTTGTAAGATCAAACACTGCAAAACATATCGCGACATAAGCCGCGGTCACTTCGGGTTGTGCAGAGAATGTAAAGAAAATACTCAGTCCGTTTACGATTTTCATTCTAGAAGATAGATAGGGGAAAAATTGTGTTGTAAGCATATTATGATCACAACAGCAATTAAACCGAAACAATATATCTTTCTCTTTATTTCTCTGGGACTTGTTTATGTATTGGGACTGCTTGTTCCACTTATGGACGAGGACGCGAGTCATCATGCCGATATTGCCCTTCAAATGGTGCGTAGTCATGACTATATCCGTCTTTTAAGCAAAGGAAATGACTATCTGGATAAACCGCATCTCCTTTTCTGGACGGCCGCGACTTTTTTCAACATGATTGGGGTTACGGCACTGGCCTACAAGTTACCTTCTTTTTTGATCACCTGTCTTGGAATCTACTCTACCTACCGCTTGGGCAAACGTCTTTATAACGCCGAAACTGGCATGCTTGCAGCGCTGATTACCGCAAGCTCACAAGCGTTTATTCTTGCAAATAATGATGTCCGTATGGATGCCATGCTTACCGGCTTTATAATTTTCGCCACATGGCAGCTATGTGAAGCTGTATATAGTAACAAGTGGTATAATTACGTGCTAGGAGCGCTGGGAATGGCATTGGGATTTTCGACTAAAGGAATGATCGGTGTGGCCATGCCTGCTATCGCAGTCCTTTTTTTAATCCTGTATCAAAGAAATTGGAAAAAACTGTTTAATGTCAGATGGCTTATGACTCTGTTGCTGTTAGCCATTTTCATTTCACCGGTTTTGTATTGTTATTACATCCAATTCGATCTGCATCCTGAAAAGGAAATCAGGGGCAGTTCGCACCTTTCGGGAGTTAAATTTATTTTGTTGGGCCAAAGTGCTGAGCGATTTGATGGCGGTAGCTTTGGGAAAGGGAAAGTGAAGCCATTCTTTTTCTTTCATACTATGTTGTGGGCCTTTCTGCCCTGGGCATTTATTACCTATTATGCCATTATTTCCAAGCTGCTTTATTTTATAAAAAATGGCTTACGCTACGTTGCCGGACAAGAATTTCTTACCTTAGGGACCATACTTGTTATATTCACCATCTTATCAACAGCTGGTTATCAGCTCCCTCATTATTTAAATGTACTGTTTCCTTTTTTTGGCATTATTACAGCGAGAGCCTTGCTAGAACTGCAGTATAGCCAGTCTCGATTTGGCCATCTGAAATTAATTCTTAAATTTCAATATATCGTAATCGGAGGCTGTATATTGGTTGCAATCGTGTTAAATACGTGGATATTTCCACTAACTTCGATTCTCATTATAGCGCTGTCGGCCTTTCTGTTAGTCGCCCTGTTTCAAAATTTAGTTAGCAGACAATCTAACCTTCAGAAAATTGTAATTGGCTCGGCCTTGAGTATTATTTTAGTGAACGTTCTTCTGAACGGTAACTTCTACCCCAAGCTGCTTCGGTATCAGGCAGGTCCAGTACTTGCCAAAGTATTAACCGAAAGAAAAATCAATCATGGTAGCGTATACAAGTTCAATACCAATAGTTATGCGTTCGATTTTTACTCAGCTAACATTTTTCCTTTTATAGAAATCGATGAAATAAGTAACAAGGCAGGGTACGGACAGGAATTATGGTTATATACCAACGACGAAGGAAAAAATAAACTGGAGCAGTTGGGCCTTCCCTTTAAACTTGTGGCAAGTTCTCTGAATACCAGCACCACAAAACTAAAGCCGAAGTTTTTAAATCCAAATACCCGAAAACAAGCCTGTGGAATTAATTACCTTATAAGAATTGAAAGCAAACGAATAGTAGCCCAAAATTCCCAGTAAGGTGAGAGTTCTTTTCGGGATGGCCAGACTGCTATCCCGAGTTAAATGAGAGTAATAGGAACCAGTATTTAAGTCCGAGTTATATCATGCTTGACACATTATAAGGGGGAATTCAGTGGTCGAAGATATTGATTATCTTAACATTATAAATACCCCCGCAGATATCGCTCAATATGATTTCATGCATCTGTTTGACATCGGAGAGTATATCAGGCAAAAGAAATGCTTTGACTAATCTCGTTGGTTGAAATGACTTTTCACTATACCGCTCGAGCTGTTTTTGATAAGAGTTATAACGAAACGGTATATCTTGGTAAAAGTATATTGAGTGGGAGCGAATTGATCCACCTAACCGAACTTGTTTCCCTCGATAATATACTCAATGAGAGTTTGGACCGAAATGATGAGACCTACTGAAACCATTGTATCAATAGTTGAAATACAAAGGCCTTCTTTTGAAAGATAATTGAGACTCGGTTTTTTAAATCAAACGACTCCTTTAATTAGCAATATGTATCATACTTACAGACTTTTGTATACGTGGAGCCAAGCATGCTAGCCTAGTTTTGTGGTATCAAAATATAAGAAAATGAAAAAGACAATTTTTATTACCGGTGCTTCCAGAGGATTTGGAAAAATTTGGGCAGAAGCTTTTTTAAAGCGCGGAGATCGGGTAGTGGCAACCGCAAGAAATCTGGATAATTTACAAGACCTGGTTCAAAAATACGGAAATTCAATTTATCCGATTCAGCTAGATGTAACAGATAGAAATGCGGCCTTTACTGCTACCAAACAGGCAAAAGAACATTTCGGACGTATAGATGTGTTAATAAATAACGCCGGATATGGCCTATTCGGAACCATTGAAGAGACTTCAGAAAAACAAGCCCGGGAGCAAATTGAAACGAATGTATTCGGATCGCTCTGGCTTACTCAGGCCGTGTTACCTATCATGAGAGAACAAAAAGGCGGTCATATTATTCAAGTGTCGAGTGTACTGGGATTGGTGACAGCGCCAGTTTTGGGAATTTACAATGCCTCGAAATTTGCTGTGGAGGGCTTGAGCGAAACACTGGCTGCGGAGGTAAAAGACTTTGGAATTAAAATATCGCTAGTGGAACCGAACGGTTTTACAACCGACTGGGGCGGCACATCTGCGGAACATGCGGAGGCAATTGAGGCTTATCAGCCAGTAAAAGCGGCGTTTAACGCTGGTATGACACCCGATATTTTTGGGGATCCGGAAGCTACACCAAATGCCATTTTAAAACTGGTTGATTCAGAAAATCCTCCGTTACGCCTTTTTCTGGGCAAAGTGGCATTTCCTTGGGTTAAGCAAGTTTATGCAGATCGTTTAGCAGAATGGGAGCAATGGGAAGAGGTGGCCACGGCAGCTCACGGGTAAAAATCAACAATCATTTAATTAACTTGCAATGCCGGTTTCATTTGGGCCGGAATTGCTTTTAGATATTAGGATGAAACACTTCAAAAGTTTGACAGAAATGCATAAAGCCAATGGTTTTGCTTTGCCAGAAAACCCATTGTTCAGTTTATATAAGTGCGATCACAGGTGCTCGGTAGGCGAAAGCGAATTCACAAGCGATTTTTACATGATTGGTTTTAAGAAGCTTAAGTCGGGCACTTTTTTGTACGGACGAACCAAGTACGATCATGATAACGGATCGATGTCATTTGTGAAACCGCGACAAGTGGTGCAAATAAAAAACATGGAGCTTGAAGAAGACGGTTTCTTAATTTTTTTCCATGAAGATTTTTTGACCGGACATAATCTTCATTCGGAAATTAAAAAGTATACGTATTTCGATTACGAAGTGAATGAAGCGCTGCACTTATCACCGAAAGAAGAGCAAACGATGTGGGAGTTGTTTCGGAAAATGGAAACGGAGTACTACACGAATCAGGACGAGTACAGCAGGGATATTATATTGGTACACATTGATTCAATTTTGAAGTATTCCCAACGCTTTTACAAAAGGCAGTTTGTTAACCGGATTGAGTTTTCTGGCAAAACGGTTTCTAAATTCAATGAAGTTTTATCTTCCTATTTCGATAAGGGATTACTGCAAAAAGATGGTTTACCATCTGTGTCCTTTATGGCAGATCAGCTTTACCTTTCGCCTAAATACTTAAGTGATTTATTGAAGCAGGAGACCGGAAAGACAGCTATCGAGCTCATTCATATATTCCTGATCTCCGAAGCAAAGAATCAGTTGAAAAGTGCTAATCAAACCATAGCAGAAATTGCCTATAGCTTGGGTTTTGAAAACCCTCCTTACTTTTCGAGGCTTTTCAAGAAAGAGGCAGGAATGAGTCCGGTTCAATATAAAAAAGGGATTGTGAATTAAATAATATAAGATCAATAAGGTGCCTGGCCGTTAAGGGCGGGCTGTCTCTTCCGATCTTGAATTGGGATCTGACCCAAAAGTTGTGGATGCTCTCGATTTTTTCCTTTCCTGTATGTAAAATGTTAGGAAGTAAAAAAGCTCAGACGAGCTGTCAGGACATCGCGTAGAATTTGCCTTAGATTTGAATAAGATAAGGTACGAAAAAAGCAGTGCCTCTTACGGGAATGAGCGCTACCAAATAGGTACCAGGTTCGGACCAAGTCCACTAATTAGTGGACTTGGTCCGAACGTGTCTCGAACAGGTCCCCTGCTTGGTAGGATCCTGGACATCCCCAAAATCGTTTAAGGCAATGGAAAAATGCTTTACCAGCGGGAGATGGCAATTGCCTTAGGCATAGCCATCATTGATCTAAGTGATGCTAAATATTACCTCTTCACCGGCTTCTCCTTTGCGGATTACTACGTGCCAAGTATCCAAATTAAGGTACCGTCGCCGCTTTATATTCCTTTGTGATTATGGGCTAGCCGTTTGAAATAATCAGAGACACCATCTGGAATTATCAGATTAAGAAGAACATGGCAGAATATGCACTAAAATTTTAAACCTCAAAACCAAGCTTTTTCCTCTTCTACTACAACTTTTGAATCTGATCCTTGAATTGTTCATTCTGCGCTACACCAAATGAATAATAATGGATTCCCAAAAAAAAAGGACCTAGATTTTAGAATCATAAGTCCTTGATATTCATGTCGGGATGGCGGGATTCGAACCCACGACCTCCAGCACCCCATAACTAGCCGATTTTGCTGTTATGTAAATTAATCTGTTAATAATCAAGCTTATATAGCTCTCCGTGGTTTCTTTAGGAACACGAAAAGGTACACGGGTAAATATAGGAATTACTCCTAGTTACATCAACCCCTCATCAGCAAAACTAAAGTAAGATTCACTAGTCAAAATGATGTGGTCATGAACTACAATATCTAACAACTCTCCTGCACCCTTCAACTTCCTGGTCAAAATAATATCTGCTTGACTTGGACTCAGATTTCCACTGGGATGATTATGTGCTAACACAATTGATGATGCTGCACTCTTCAATGCTGCTGCGAACACTAGTTTCGGATCTGCAACAGTTCCTGACATTCCACCAGTACTAATTTCAATGATCCCTAAAACGCGATTAGCTCTATTCAGAAGCATTACTTTAAACTCCTCAACAAATTCCATTGTGTCTTGATTCCAATGCTTCTTGAGTACTTCAAATGCGTCTGCTGACTTGGTGATCTTAGGTCGTTCTGATGCTTTTACCTTTGATTTGTAAATGAGCTGCACCTCGGCAACTTCCCATGTAGTTTGTTCCATATTCGTTTGAATTAATTTGGAACTCTCCTGAGCTTTAGGCAATCAAGTCCAAAAGGAAACGATATAAATGGATTGTGAAGGGGCTTTGTGGGTTTATGCTCGGCAATCTTTTGGACGCTTCAGCAGCCTAAAGCTTAACTTTGTGTAAACTATTAATGATAATAACCAATTGTTGTAGTCTGGTTCAATTATTATTTGTTCGTTTAATAATGTACCTTGCAAATGAGTGTGTAGCGCTATAAACTCGCCACTGTTATCTCCTTTTAAAAAAGGAAATGTTATTGAAAATCTTCGATGCTTAGGTTATCAGGATCTTTGGTAATCAATGTTGCATTTAATTTTATGCGAAGGTTTTGAGATTTATCACCAGGAAATGGGTCGACTATATAAACCTCCCGGTTTTTTGGGAAATGTTTGTCGATTAAGTCATTAATCTCTGAATCACCACAACCATAGCCTATGATAATCAAAACAGTAGAGTCTCTTAGGTTTTGTTCAAAGTGTTGGAAAATAGGCTCATAGTATGCTGGCTCTCGGTATCTAAGGATTTTTGATGTGGTTCCAGATAAGAAATCTGAATGGTAGTTTGTAAAGTCGTTATCGTATGAAAGCTCATCTTTATCGTTAAGAACTTCTTTATATAGATCTTCTAAACTAACTCCATATCTTATTTTAATGTATTCAACTGCTCCATTTTGAGAATGAAAAGGGTATTGATCGAGACTTCCATGAAGTTTGTAAAGTCTAAATTTACTTTGAAATGAATTCGTAAAATATCTAAGACGAACTTTGGATCCATCTAATTCACCATAAAAGGGAGAACCAAGCTCGGTAAATCCGTCATCAAGTTCGCCTTTGAGAATATCCGAACTTTTTAGAGTTTCGAAGAATAAATCATGGTTTAAGGTGTGCACGTGAATTATATCACTAGCAGACCAAGCTTCTAAACATCTTGTGAATCCAGAGTAATTCCTCCAGTTAGGATGTCCATGGCTCACCGTGTCATAATATTTATTTCCGTCTCTATCCTTTATCAGTGCTGAAATTATCTGATTGAAGATTTTGTTAGCTTCGAATAGAATGTCTCCAATATCCCTTTGTATATTGTGTATTTCTTTAAACGCATTACAGAAGTAGCCAAACTCCTCCTCTACACTTTCTCCTTTGAGTTTTGCTTGCAAGTCATCATAGAACTGTTCATAATCAAAGGTATTCTGCCGACAATAAAACGCTATATACTCCAGAACAAACAATTTTGACCCATAGTAACTAGTGCTTTTTTTAAATGGATCAGGCTTGCCATGCAACCAGGCAAACGCGCCACTAGTACTTATCGTAAAATCAGTTGGCTTTAGCTCTGTTATTTTGGTGTTAAGTTCTACAGCAGTAGGGTAGCCTCTATTGACAGAAAAGCCAGCTCCAAGTAATAACGAAATTTGACTCATGATTCAACCTGCTAATTTACAACGTAAGCCTTTTAAATAAATAGCTCTCACTTCAGCTGATTGAATAATTGAAATTCCACATCCATAAGTATCTGACCTGGGTGTTGTGCTCTAACTGTCTCCTGAAATGCTAAGTATTGCTCGTTACTTCACTGTCTATTTATTTACATGACATTTGCAGTCCCATTGTAATCTACAGTTCTTATCATTTATCTTGGAATCTGGAAGGTTAGCAAATCATAATAGTCTGCTCTCATTTCACTTGAGCACTGAATTAGAGAGAACCTTGCGATGTTTGAATTGAATCTGTCTATACAGTCTTTTACTTTCAAATCTTCTTGTAGGTGCGAGGTGAATGCCAACACGTAGTATATTTTTTTTCGAAAAAGGAGCTTGAATTCATCTATGGTAAAGCCAGTAATGTATTGCTTAGCTACGAGCTTATTATATAACTCTTCTAAGAAAGCCATATCTTCTGTCCCAAGTGTGTCTTTAAGCCGTCGTGCTGAAATCTTAATCTGGTTTTCTAATTCTCTCAGCCTGGAAGTAAACCCGTACTTCACGTGTATCAAATACAAATTTGAATCATCGTAGTGGATTATATCGCACAGTTCAATGTTTTGGACTATGACAGTATCTGCGACTAAGTAATTCGGCATGTTACGGTATAGTAGATTATATTCACCTTCTGTTCTCAAAGTCTCTTTATCCCATTTTAACGGGAGTATTGACAATGGTGCCGCATAAGAGGTCAATACATGCTGTGTGCTTATTTTCAAGTCTTTTATAAATGAATCACGTAAGTGGTACCATTTTGTATCTATCAAGAACGTTGGTTTACCTTCAACCATAAACTCAGTTGAAAAATGGAAGAGAAAGCCGGATGCAACGGTCTGAATACCTTGTTTCATGGAGCATACACGAATTCCTTGTAGATAAGCGCGAAATTTAAAGAAGTCGTTTCCAAATTTTTCAGTTGCAGTCGAAATAACCTCATCATAAATGTCATCTCTGTCAATTACTTCCTTAAAAACCACATATCCGCCATTCTCAGACTTTTCTTTTAATTTATAACAGTCAGCCTCATAAAACTTATCAATATTATTCGGATTACAAAAATCAAACTGGAAGCGGTTAGCGGCATAGCGCTCGGATTTTCTTAACAAACTGCTATCATCCCATATAGATTTAACCAAAATTGGTTGAAGGGTATTATCAATAAAATCTCTATCGTTAATTTCTTTATAAGAGCTTAAGTAATCAGAGGGAATTAATTCTGATATGATTACAAGTTCATTAATGATTGTATGAAGCAACGGAAAGTCTATGTCCTTCTTAATTTTAAATCCTTTCCCTACTGTCACATTAATTCGGTCATTTCGCTTAGCTTTAAGATATTGAAAGTGCAGGTCTGTAATTTGTGGACTTAGGCGGACATTGATTTCTTGTGGTACTTTTCCAAATTTTATGAAGTCTATTATCTTGTAATTATCGCGGAACTGTTCATTCATACCCGCTCGAGCCCCGGTGATACCTCGCGACTTAATGGATGCTAGTTCATCAGTTTCAGGTTGCATGATTCTTGCATACGTATTAAGACCGAATGATTGGTCTAAGTAGGGCAGTACAACCTGAAAGGCACCGCCACCAACTACTACAAAAAGGTCGCGCTCCGTGTCGATAAAGATTATTAAAGAAAGCTTTTGCTGTGTAAAGTTTTGGTCAGCAGTTAATTCACTCGGTAAAAACTCCTTCCAATCAGATACAATCTCATTCGAATTGTACAGATAAAGAAAGTATCGAATGTCGTCAAGTTGAGTATGCTTGGTGTCAGTTATAAGAAAACGCCTCTTATACCCGAGATTTTGAAACTGCAAATTTATCATCTTTTCGATAACTGCTTCAACAGTGTCTAACTCACGTAACTGATAATGCTGTTTATCGATTCTATAAATATTGGGGATCTGCTTCATGTTTAAACCCTCGTCAGCATTATGTGATTTCTTCAATCTTATATAAACTCGAAGAGAATGAAAGAAGTAGTAGCCTGAAAAGGCAATTAAATTGTAAGTAGTTATTCATTAATTGTGATATTAGGTATTGCTATATTAGCAAATCATTATGGTTATTCAAAGTCGCTTGGTCCAGCTTGTACACCAGTGTGAATTCAAGAAATAGATTTCAACATATATTTATTACCCGTAATAAGGCTAAAACCAACATGGAACCGTACTTTGCTGGATCCATAGATTTAAATTTTTGAAAGTTGCTTTAGAATTTTAAAGTGTTGATAAGTTGCATTTTATAAATTATGTTATTTCTTAAATTTACACTGAATATGTTTTAGCTTACAATGAATACCACAAAAAAAGGTGACCTCTTTGAAAGTAGAGTATTTGAAATTATTAACAGATCATTATCAGATGGTAGTTTTGGCTTTTTGCCAGAATGTTGCAGAGTGCTCAAGAAACCACGGTACTTCTCAAAAGACCGAGAAAGTGATATTGTTTTTGATTTAAGTATTGAAGTTTGGCCTGCTGGAGCGGAGCGCTGCCATGTCCTCTACCTGATAGAATGCAAAGATTATGAACACGTAGTCCCTGCGGATGATGTCGAAGAGTTTATTATGAAGGTGAGACAAGTTGCTGGAGAGTATGTAAAGGCTGTGTTCGTTACCACTAATAAGCTACAAAAGTCAGCTTTAACATTAGCTAAGAACCGTGGATTGATGCTTATTCATGTAGATAAGGAAATCGATAATGTAAATATTATCCTTCACAACAAATCAAGAAAACGTAATATTTTGGTCGATAATCCAACCTATTTCTCAATTAATCAAGCCAAGAAGCTTCAGGAAATTGGCAACCTCGTAGATAAACGAATTACACCCGATTTAGATAAGCTGATAGAAGATTTTCTATCTGGCCAACTTAACTTTCGGCCATACTGGGATGAGCTTGGTAAACCAGTGGAAGGATTAGAGTATTTATCAAAAGAGATAATTGATAATATTACCACAAATATCATAGAAGAATTTGACAACTCAATAATTACAAGTTACAAGCCTTTTCCATTAGCTCGATTCATTGACTACATGCAAGAGACGCATGGAGTGTCAATAATGAAGGATCAACCGATGTCATCTGATAAGAGGCATTTAAATGGCTACTACGATCGTTCGAACAGAATCATATATATTAATCCAGAAATAGTTGACTCAGGCTCGTATGCATTCGTCTGTGCACATGAAATCGCACATCACTTTTTACATGAACATCTCAGAATATCACAGGAGCTTTATGATGCACAAAACGATTCGGTTTACGATCCAATGACTAAAAGACATTTATTGGAATGTGAGAAACATTGGATAGAGTGGCAGGCAAACCAATTTGCCGTTTCGCTTATAATGCCAAGAAAGTCAATATTAGGGCAGTTGATATTATGGCAAGTAGAACATGGTGTACGAAATCGAGGGTCTATTTATGTAGACGATGATCCAGATAACATTCTGTTATTCAAAAAGGTAATTACTCAACTAGCATTTAAATTTCAAGTCAGCTGTGTAATTCTTGAGAATCGGCTTCGAGACCTTGGCATAATCAAGTATAACACAAAAAGGAAACAGAGTTTCGGCTCTAATTACAGGAATCAAGATGCGAAAAGTGTCTCTGAGATATTGAAGTCTTACTTCAAATGAACTGTACTTCTATCACCTCTTTAATACAGCTTCAAACTTCGTTATAGGAAATAGCACACACGTTAATCGCTCGCCTAGACTGCGAGTGGAGAACAAGGTCAAAGCAGAGAGAGCATTCGTGAATGGCGTCTACTATATATTGAGGTTTGCTATATAACAGGATCAGCTATTATCGTTAGCTAAGGTTATTTCTCTGATTTTATTGTTGCTATCAAAGCTGAAGGCTATAGAGGCATCGAAAATCACCGAATCTTTACACATAAGCAAGTGAAGTATTCCTCCTCCCTCCGGTTTAGCTTCTCGTTTTTTAAAAGAGTTGGGAAAGTGAGATCTCAACTTATTAATATTGTCGCCAACAGTATAAGATTTGCCATTGAGCAGCACCTTGTTTTGCGAAGTTGTTATGGTCACTGCTTCAAATGATTGTTCATTGAAATAAAACTCAGCACCATTATAATAACAGAAATAGGCATAACCACCCAGTACTTCATCCTCTTGCTTTTTAATTCTTGGTTTTCCCCAAGTTGCTTTTAAGTCATTTCGGGTACCTAATGAATAAAGTTTGTTATTACTATTAAGAATATGGATGCTATCTATTTGAATTTTATCTAGCTTACTAAAAGGGTCTTGAGAATAGATATTCAATGAGATTAGAAGCATGAACGCTGATATGGCAAGTGTTCGTAACATAGGTACAGATTTAAGAAGTTAAATATAATTACTTCTTCAAAACATCCAACTAGCACCAGCCTTCCTCGCGAGCCGTCCTGCGAGTGGAGCAAAACATCATAGGAGGAAAGCCTGCAAAGGCGATCCTATGTATGTTCACACAAACAGTTGGCGATGCTTTTGACGTAGAGACTAAGAAGGGTAAATCAAAAGCTTTGACAACTCGTGCTGTGTTTTGCGACCAGCAGGCGAGCACATAAATACGAAAAGCGAGAAGATTTCCATTTGCAGAACGCAGTGAAGCTAGTGGAAAGATTCAGGAGCTTTTATGGAACATGGCTCTGCTTAAAGGCATAAAGCATGCCAGATTGCGAAGCGAAGGAAAGACCAGGACATTTTATTTCCCAGGGGTATTAGAGTATAAGGCCAGTAAATAAAATGTACCGTCTTTGAAGGGTTTGAGCAAGTTGAGTGAATGTGCTTGAAAAGCTTATTTACGAAACTGACATCTGGCGTTCTTTATGCTAAGCACAGCCATGTGTAATGCCTATCTTCCTGCATGGGTTGTGTGGTGGGCTAATTGCGGCAGTACCTTGAGTAGAAAGCACCTGCCGAACAATCATGCAGAGATTGAAGACCAATCCTCAGTTCATCCCTCGATAAGCCGCAATGAGGGTGGGCTGAGGGTTGGGATGACATTAATTTAGGATATTAATTAGTGATTTAGATTCTAAATCAAACCTTTTAAAAGACACCTTCAGATTGATGGACTGACATAAACCTACTATTTCGTTAACGTGAGAGTCTGGCGTGAGCCACCCGAATATTACATATTTGTAAGCTTCTTTGGGCACTAGTTGGACTCTTTCATCTCTTTTGATGGGGTTTGGTGAGAAATTATGCAGTCTATACTCTTCTTCAAATTCCCACTTCCGTTCTTTACTGTAAACTTGCTTCCAACTCTCTATTTCGTAAGGATCATTTGGGTAAATGATTGGGAGTTCATCATAATAACTCACAGCCCCTCCAGCAATTGACCATTTGAAAAGCATTTTAGTATTGAATCCAACACATATACCTCTTCCATTATCAGAGTATTTGCCCCACATAGTTACACTTGTAGGATTAGCAGTAACACTAAATACTCCCACTCGTTGGTTGTATTTTTGCCATTGATTTTCTTGAAATTGCTTGAGAAATTCTATGTCTTTAAAGGGAGCTTTCTGAGTCCACTCCATCGCAAATTCCATATGTTCTTTCAATGAAAAGTTAGGGTTTTTCACATCAGACTCTCTTCGATAACGATCGTATATTTGCTGTTCATCAAACAAATCCCAACGCTTCATTAATTTACAATCCACAGGGTCTTCGAAGTCGCAAGGAGCTGCGAAGTAGACTTCCTGCTTTGTAATTATTGTTTTGTGATGTTGTAGCTGCCAGTCCCTATATTTATAAAGGATTTCTGGTGCATCTATCTCATCTCTATCAACAAAGGTCTTCTTAAATTTCATTGACTGCAAGATAATCAACTTATTGCAAAAGATGAGCATATAGCAATCGGATAGAGCTGGGATAACTTTAGCTGTAAAACCTAAACTGTCACCGATTAGCTTGGGTTAGGTATGTGTTATTCTTTTGATAAGGGATAAGGTTCTCCTAACTTCCAGAACAATGGAGTTCCACTAGAATCAGTTAGAAAAGTCGCTACTGTGTTAGAAGTCTTTTGTAGCATCTCTCTTGGAATGCCAGATATGTAGGAATGGATATCCAGAAATACTTCATAATCCCACTCGTGAAAATAGCCGTCAATTGGAGAAGACCAGTTGACAATGTGATGTACCCCATCTTCCGTTTTAACTAAATTTACGGTTGTTTCAATTGCAAGGCGTTTTGCATTATAAAGAACAATTGCAAACAGTTCTTTAGCCTGTTGTGGATGTAGAGCGAAGTCGTAAAATTTACTGTATTTAGCCTCCAATAGCTCCTTGTGCACACCATTTTCTAGACAATCCACAATAATCAAAATGTCATTCATTTTGATCATTAAGACCCCTTCTTCTATATCATCTACAAAGTCGTATTGTTCTCCGATGTTCGGACTCGATTGAGTTTTGAAAATAAATATAGAGCCAGGGCAGAAGTTGGATACCTTTCTGGAATTATATGCTTGCAACCAGAAGTGTAAGATGGAATAACGTTTTATGAAATCTTGATCCATTATCATACCTTTTTGTCTGTCCTGTCTATCAATTTGTAAAAACAGTTCTTTATAAATGATGCCAAGGAATATCTTACAAGCCCAAAGGAATAGGTCGAGTTCACCGATAGCTTTAATATGGTCATATCCCAACATTACAGCTTTACCCACCTCCCTTTCAATGTGGGATAGCTTCTCATTGTTGCATTTGGTACAACAGGGCACCTTCAGGTCTCTATATCGTATTTCGGTTTGGTTTAAAAGCGTTAGCCTCCTATTCCACAGGTGAAACCTATTTTGAAGCCATTTAGGAAAAACGTGCTCTTCAGATCGATTTAAGTCGTTTAAGCGGTCACTACACAGGAAGCAAACCAACTCATTGTATTCATGTTCAAAAACAAATGATATCATGTAGAAAGTTAGTTATTGTTCCACTTGATAATTCGATTTGGTGTTAATATTCGGCTCTGGTAACATATATATTAATGCCATCACTGCAAGAATCACAATCGCAATGAACTTCATAAATCCATCGTTAACCGTTAAAGCTCTTGTTATTGATTCTACCATGTTTGTCTTACCTAGATTATAGTTCATATAAGCAACAAATGATGTAGTGGCTAAAAGACACTTCAGATTGCTTAATTTATCAGCCTCTTTCAATGTGTTTTCCACAAATTCGTACATAACTCCGTTATTCTCAAACAATGCCTTTTTTCTTAAGTCTGCATATGAATAATTATCTTTTAAGTGAGTGTTCAGGGATAATGAGTAAATTTTAGGGAACAACGCTGGTACCACAATCCTTCTGAACCCTCTGATGACAATTGAGTTTATTATTAATACACCTATAAAGACACCCGTTAAGATAGGATAGTTTATTTCACTCATAGAGACTTTGGCCGCTGCAGTTTCCATCGAGCACTTATGAGCTATGATTATGTAGTTTTCGATACTTATTAGTAGAATAATGGCGGTAATCGTAAAGTTGTAATCAGAAAGATTGAATAGTTTTTGGTTGAGGTCTTTTATTAAATCCATAAATCATGTAATAAGCTAAACTAACTAATTACTTCCACATATAAAATGCACCAAACTTCACCCAATGTGAATGATTGAATATGGTTGGTCACATTGAAGCTTAAAATATGTACCATCCCATACAGCTTCACAACAACCCAATCGGTAAACATCACCCTGATTCCAACTTCCTGATACAATATCTTCAATCAAATCTTCAATCCAAACAGCTTCACCAACTTCTAGATCAGCAGGTATCAAGTACGCAGCATAAGGAGATTCAAAGTGATGTGGATAGTAGAAAGTGAAATCAACCACTTTCTCCATGTCTGTATTGGTAGCTCTGTAATCGTTAATTACTTCAATCTCTCCGGTTTCAGAATTCTGAAGAACTGCAAACTTTCTTTTTATGTCAGGTGATGGTATGACGGGTTTAACGAGTGGCCAGTAGCCTACTTTAGCTGCTTTGTTGATTGCTCCTTTAGTTCTAGCAGTCTTGACTATGCGGAGGTTATTAGGATTATCATTCATAAGTGACGATTATGTTTTCTTGGTTTAGGTCAACCTTGAGACAGGTTTCAGGATTGACATTGATCATTTGAAGCAGGTCAGTATCCTTTATAAGGCTACTATCGATAATTACCTTTTCGCAGTGATCGCACAGTTTGCCTTTTAAATGAATAGCTTGAGATAGATCCTCCCATTGCTTATTCAATGGACAATGAAGCTTTTTAATGAGCATTCCATCATCTGTAAATAGTTCGTTCGTGACAGGATTGAACTTCATTAAGAATTGGGTTAAATAAGTAAAGGCTCCCTAAGAAGCCTTTACAAAAATTGATTAATGCTGGATTAGTTGTCTTTTACAAACCTTACTGATAATCTATCATTAGGTCTAGAATGATCAGTACCTGCTTCTAAATCCACTATAGTGCCATCCATCTCTTGCCAAACGCCCATAGACCAGCTGAACATTCCGTTTGATCCGTCAACTGCAGTACTAGACCAGAACTCTGCAACCGTGCCTTTGGAATCGTACGCACTATTGGCTGAATCGTATAGTCCAGCAGGATAGATATTTAAAGCTGATTGATTATTCCCTTGTAGAAAGCTCCAGCCTGAGGTGGACATAAGTTTTAAAGAGTTCGTCTTGTCCAAATCCAGGAATGCACTCGTTCCTTGTACTGCACCTGATGCAACTAACAGCTTCTCAAAGTCAGCTTTGCTAGGTAATCTCCAGCCTGTAGGAACAGTAATTGCTTTTGCTTCTGTCCAAGTATAAAGCTTTCCATACTTTGGGTCATTAGTGCCATTGTCGTAGTTTGTACCACTTGCGCCATTATAATTTACTGTAGTCCAAGTTTGAGTTCCAATTTTAACAGTTGAGTAAGTGGCACCTCCTATTTCTACTGTGTTTGATTCCTCCGGAGTTGGATCATCATTTTTAGAACATGAAGTAAATGCCAGGCATGCTGCTAGCATAAGTAAGAAGATTTGTTGTTTCATCTTTTTGATTTAATTGTGAATTGATATATGAATTGTTAAAAGTTCAGTAGGAGATTTACTTTAGAAGACTGTTCAGAATCTCTAACAATTCCTATTTGTATCTTCCTATTGTCTGGATGGTGCCAATGATGAATGTTGAAATCGTATACTCTATTTCCTGGCTTATCATGAATTAGCCGACATCGGTCATCGTTCTTTAAAAAGCTTTCAACACGTGAAAACTCTCCAGCATCTCGTATACCATAAACAAGACAGGCATCAAAATCATTGCCTTGTTTGGCAAGTAATAGGATCTCCTTTGGGCCCCAAATATCTTCTTTGATATTATACTGTGTACAATGTTGAAAGGCTGGTATCTGCAATGCGATAGTAGATTTAGAAGTACGTTTGAGGTTAGCTTCAAAGTCATTAAAGCTAAGGCCATCAACAAACAGTCGATTAAACACGGTTGAACAACTTGTGCTTCGTGGGAATTCTAATTCACAGCTTTTAAAGTGATTAGATTTAGTAAAGTGAATACTCATTTAATTGTGGCCGAGTAGTCCCCAACTTCGGTAGGTTAATAAACACAATAAGCGCAGGACTGAACTTGAGTTGCGACTAAGAGGCCCTAGGAAGCCCACATACCACAAATAAGTCAGCACCCACGCTTATCGCATGGGCGTGAACTCATCTGTACTTGGTATGCTGTGAAATTTCCTAGGTTTCTTAGCCAAGAACAAAAAGCTAACGCTTATATTTTAATTATATCAATATGTTCTGGATGTTATTCTCTTATAGTATTTCTGTTTTGTTTAACACAAAGTTAATTGATTTATGAGCAAATCATAGATCATGTTTGCTTAGTATGAAAATAAATTCTTTAGGTTGACAAGCCATCACCGTTCTATAATATAAGCTAAAATTTTCAAGCTCTTTAACCTTGCTGTAGCTCATCAGACACCATTTATCAATCAACTCTGTGATCTGCCTTTCAAACGGACAGTTGTTAAATGCATAATAAATCCAGTACTTACCCCAGACGTCACATTCAAGATTGAAATAAAAGGAAGGTGTTAGAAAGTCATGCATTCCGGTAACAGATGTTGCATCAGCTTTTCTATTCATTTCAAAAACTGTTCTGTCTGCTTCGTTGGGTAGCTCAGCATAGAGCTTCTTCACTTGTTTGATAATTTGATGGTACAAACCTTCGGTTGATTTGTTGTTTTGCATTTGCTGAGGGCCAAACTTCTTAGCCAAGAGATAATACTTCTGACAACGTTTGGGTGTTGCTGAGATAATTGATTTTGGTTCGTCTTCAAGAAATTCTTTCTTCATTCTTTAAAAGGTTAAATGAGTAAAGGCCTACCGTAGTAAGCCTTTTAAATGATTAGTTGTCGCTTGTCTTGTCCACTATTTCAATCGTGATGAAATCGGATTGACCATTGGCCAGTCTGTTCATGAAGAAAGATTGAACGTTGTTTGGTGTGTTTACTCTGACGCAATCTTCAATTGCTGGCTTCATGGTGTTTTTAAAGACTTGTCTCAGAACTCGATTATATAATCTAGCTCCAAATCGGGTTAAAGAGTCCTGGTCATAAGAAATGTAAAGCATGATGTATCCTGCTACATTCATGCTCAGAGTTAAATTCCAGAAATGACAGATGAATTCAGAAATGAGCTTGGTTTCTTTACCACTCTCTGCATGATTTATAAGGATGCAGGTTCTGTACTTCTTACCATCAAATGGTGATAGAAATGGCTTTGTTGCTTCGATGATCTGAAGGAATGCCTTCTGAATCTCCTTGTTCCTGGCATCTAAGTGCTGCTGAAGCTTTTGGTCGGTGTCTTGGGTTTTTACAGTCATAATAATGAGTTTTAAATTTGTTTGAAATGAAAAGAGGACCTTAACTCAGGTCCTCGTTAGTTATTATAGCGTTTGGGTGTAGGAGAGCATCTTCAAACTCTGAAAACCAGAACTCGTATTCTTCAAGGCAATCTTCAATGTCGATTGCTGTATGCTCTTTCATCGTAGCATGAAAGAATTCACGGTTAAGCTTTATGTAATTCTCCATTCCGAGATAGCTACTTAGCTCCAGGTCCTTAGCAAAATGGATTGTCTGGTGATCAGATGAAAGTTTGGTATACACTATCGGAGATAAGAATTGGTATGAAAAATCATCGGTTTGCTCAATCTGAATATGTGTCCGCATAGAAGGATTTTCAAGGCTTCTGAGGGACTCTATTATTTTGGTAATGATGTGCTGATAAGCTTCTTCAACTGCTGCTGAACGGGCTGTGATATAGTCGCAGATGACATTAAATTTGTGGTTTGACATAGTAAATAATGGATTTTAGGGTGAGTGATATGGAAACGCAGATGGAATTACAGCGATTGACCAGTTGTAAGGAAGGAATTAACGCAGTTGCCTTATAAAGAATGTGGTTGAAACTGGTAGTTGTCTTTTTAAAAGGCAACGAGTTTGGGTAACTCAGGCACTATTCATTGAAATGAACAGACAGGGATTATGAAGTTTCTATTCAGGAAGGAATTTTAGGATGGCGGTCTGGTATGCCAAGCAAAGCACTGGATGCAATCTGGTTTTTTATCGCGATATAGGAGGGGGCTTCAGCGGACCTGCTAATAGCCGGTTATCTCTCTCCAATCATTTTTCTGGTAAACGGATTTTGAAATTCAGAGTGAAATAGCCAATAAAAGTCATGAATTAGAATTTGACTTGATTCAGCGCATGGGGAGGGGTAGGTTTTTGAATCTTTGCCATCTGTGTTGGTTGAATAAATCTAACGAATTTCTTATTTTTTTCAGAATCGACTACCCTTTGCCTATATAGATAGTGGTTAACACATTTTTAGGAAATTAAAACCTACTTATCAGAGTAGTTAGAAAGACAATCAGAACAACAAACGCGACTAGAGCAACATAACTTAATGGTTGTGCATAATTCAACTGATAACCCATCATCCTCACTCGTTTAGGAACTAAAGCACGTGCATCTGAAGGGTTATAATAGAAGATACCCCATTTATAATTGTTTATATCGTCAATCGGGTCCATATTTATGATTTTTAACAGATTATTTAGTTAAAAATAGGTTTTAACATGTATCACTGTTGGATCAAGGCATCCAATAACATGAAATCGCTTGATATTTTGATATCACAGGTTTCAAACTTATTGTTTAAATGCATTCCATTCGAAAGTGTTAGTAAATTGATACCGTACTGTTCTTTGATTAGTTTCTTTGCCTCCTCAATGTTCCCTGAATTTTCAGCACCATTTAAAATGATTATAACATGCTCTAAGCTTTTAGATATTGACACGAATTTCTTGTCTCCGTTTACTGTAATAGTACACTCTAATCCCTTTATTCTACCAATTGTGGTAGCTAATTCTTTCGCATAATCATTAAATGTAGTCCTTTTATATCCAATGTCAGTTTTTACCTCGAATACTTTTGTTACTACACCACATTTCAGAAAGCACACATCGGGTCTGAATAATAGAGGTCTAGTGTCGTTATGATTTCTCAATCCTGATATTGTAAAGGAGATTTGTGGATCAATAAGAATTAGAAGTGACTCATCTTTGGGTAGTAGATTGGCACAATAAGCAGCAAAAAGGTCCTCGAAAAGGTGTGATATTGAGCGATTTGTTGCTCTCATTACCTGGTTTTGAGTTACATGATCAAAGTGTCTAGCTTGACGGTAATAAGTTCGAATTGTATTTAGAAAATCTGTGTGATCCTGAATTCGGGATAAAGGTGTAATATCAAACTGTTCTATCATTTCATTGGTTGGCCGGTTCATTCATTTTATATCTCTTTACCTGATGGTAGTTTAGTAAAAGTAGTGAGCACCTGTTCTCCCATTCTAATAATCCTTATTTGAACTTCACCACTCTGCCAGAGGTTATTACCCATTTGCTTATATCTGGTATTAGCCAGTCTTATATAAGCATCCATAAAACGAATAGGAACAATGCTCTTAATTAGGTAACAGGCATCTTTCTTAGGATAAAAGTAAAATGAGCATCTGAGACCTTTCTTAGGGTCTTCAAAGTTTAAAACAGGTATTGAGCCAACTTCAGTAGTATCTTTCTTTACGGTTGGATAGTCTGCACTAACCTTATCAAGTATTTGCTTTTCAGCTGAACCAATTAGATCTATGTATTGAGCTTTTGAGCTAAATGAAGAAAATAGGCCAATTGTAATTACTAATGTCTTTAATAGATGCATTGTGAAGGTATAAGGTATCTAAAAGTAATAATCTTAATAGCATTTACAAACAGAGCTGAAAGCTTTCCAGTATAAGTATTTGTTAATCAGATATTTTAATTTAAATTGCGAAACTTAATTAACCTATTATCACAATGAAAAAACTATTATTTATTTTAATTGCAAGCTTAAGCTTGATTCTTTCTCCATCTTTTGCACATGAAGTAGCTAAGACAAACATCACTGTGAAAAAGGAGACTACCGTCTACATTACAAGAACAGGTGCAAAATATCACACTAGCAGTTGTAGGTATCTGAGCCAAAGCAAAATCAGTATTTCTAAAAAAGAGGCTATTTCTAACGGTTATACAGCTTGTAAAGTTTGTAAACCTTAATCAAGAAGAAAATAGCTTTTATCATCTTCTTGGTTGTATTAGTTGCTATGTTGAACGATCTGAATGTAAATGCAACTAACTAAGTAGAGCCTATACTATAGGCTTTACTTCATTGCTTAGTCGTTCTAACTCAGTAGTAATAAGGTCCATCATAAAATCAGGTAGGCTCATTCCATTCCCTAGATGCCATCCATGATTCGTTTTAACATCAACATCCTTTCTAAACCAGTACTGCAACCCTTTGGAGTGCATGATGTAAATACCTCTTGAATCTCGTTCGATCTGTCGTTGGTAAATTCTACCATCATGTTTTAGTGTGATAATTGGCATGTGTATTTATTTTTTATTTACCAAGCTTTGATAATTCCTCCAACTGCGGAGCGATTTGTTCAAGGAAGGCTTCATCAAGTGTGTTTTCTCCAAACAGATGCCAACCATAGTTATCTTCAATGAATTCGTCTTTTACGAACATATAGTCTTTACCTTTGGATGGCATTATATACCATCCCCGGAAATTCCTGATTACGGTTCTTGTATAGATCTTCCCTTTAAATCGTATCCTCACAATTGGCATGTTCAAAGCTAGTAAATACTAAATATATTAGCAATGTTAAATTTATTTAATCAAGCGCGATTGTAAACTATTTATGAAAACGTTAGTTTAATTCATATGCCTGAAGCACCGACTATACTAGTACTCTGCGAAGATGTTAAGCAATTTGTAGGTCAAAAAGTATTGAAAGTGGAGGGTTCCGTATCCGAAGCAATAAAAGTGAAGCTAGTTAATGCAAAACTTATCAATACCCAAACCTATGGTAAGCAACTACTCCTTCTATTTCCTGACTTCACCATTTCAGTACATCTAATGCTGTTCGGTTCATTTACCATCAACTCCGATAAGCCAGGTAAATTAACACTAGGCTTTAAATTCAAAAATGGAAATCTGAACTTTTATGCGAGCAATGTAAAGCTTATTGATAAACCTGTTGAAGAAGTATTTGATTTTACATCAGAAGTGATGAATGAGCGCTTTGATCAGAAAAAAGCCCTTTGGAAGGTAAAAGAACATCCTAATATGGATATTGTTGATGTTTTAATTGACCAAAGTATCTTTACTGGAGTAGGCAATAAGATTCGAGCTGAGGTTCTATTCAGAAAGAAAGTTCATCCCTTAAGTAAAGTAAAAGCCATCCCTGATTCAAAATTAAAAGAAGTGATCGATGACTGTGTGAAATTCAGTTTTGAAATGCTGGAATGGAAGCGTGAGGGAGTGATGGATGAAAAGCTAGCGATTTATAAACGCAAAGAATGTCCGAGAGATAAAATGCCAGTGCAGCATCAGAAATCAGGCTCTCGGACTCTGCATTTTTGCGATAAGTGCCAAGTGCTATATGAGTAAATCATTGAAAATCTCTTTAGCTAGCGTAACCGTTTCGTGAAAACTGTTGTCGTTAGGTTGATGCAATGCGAAGTATATTTCTTTAATTCCTTTCTTTCTCCACTCAAGAATTCGGTCTTTCCACTGTTCTAGTCTTATCCGATCAGTAGGATGATTGTCATTACCATTAAACCTGATTTGTGCGCAAGTACTGGTTAAGTGCATATGCAATACATCTCTCCTTGAATTGGTGTCTGTTAAGATAAGCCCCACATTTTGTTCCTTTAAGATATTGGTAACCCGCTTAAAGTTTTCTGTCTCAAAGAAGGAAGGATGGCGGATTTCGATATTAACTCTGAAGCTTTCAGGTAAGGACTTTAAATAAGCTTCAACTGTATGGAAGGTACTAAAGCTCGATGCGTCACTCATTTGTATAAACGAGGGCGCTAGGGTATCTCCAAGGGCATCACAAAACTCAAAAAACTGATTAGTCTCGTCCTCGGCATTATTAAATCGCCTTAGGTGAGAGATTGGCCGCGATACCTTGGGACTAAATTTGAAGTACGCATTTTCAGCAACTTGTTCCGCCCAATGCGCACCCATCGAAGGTTCGGGAATCTTGTAAAAGCTTGCGTTAAGTTCTAAGTAATTGAAATGTTTTGCATATTCTGTTAACCGTTCATTATCGTTAATATCACTAGGGTACAGATTTCCTTTCCACTCATCCCTTCCGTGTTTCGGTGCACCCAAGTAAAACTTAAATAGCGGATCAGGATTGCCTGGCAAGACAGCATCGTCACCGTCAGGGAGCTTGAAATCAATGGTACTTAAATCTATAGTCTTATCGCGTCCGAAATCCATTAGTGAAAAACAACGTGTTCAAATTCATTAGTGTCGCCAACGATATTTATTTTTACAGATTCGAGAAAGTCTTCAGAAACTGGGAGAATAGCTCGCATTAGCTCTTCAATAGAACTTTCTTTGTTCAGCCAGATCTTAGCGGTTTCGTCAGTTAGGAAAGCTGGCATTCGGTCGTGTATCTTACCCCAGGCTTCCACAGCCTCATGAGTAATCACAGTACATGTCTTGAAAATCTCACCAGTTTCCTTGTTAGTCCAAATATTATATAAACCAGCAAAGCTTGTAAAGTCAGAGTCTTTTTGTCTGATGAAATGAGGCTGCTTTTTCTTTTTCTTCTTCTTCGCATCTGCCCATTCATCGAGTTCCTCCCATTCATAATAGCCGTTCACTAAAACCAAACAGGTTTGCTTACGCTCAACAATTGGTTTCCAGATATTGGAAGTTAATAGTTTATCATAACGAGCATTGAAGGTACTTAAGTTATTTATCGGTTTACCAGTTTTGGGGTCGGGTTTTGCATACCAAGGTATAAGTGCCCAGTTAAAAAGCTCTGCCTCCTTCAATTCACCATTGGAGATAACAGGTACTTTACCCGTGGGGGGAACATTAATATCCTTTGTCCACTCCGGACCTTTAACTCTTATATCAAATTCTTTAAGAACGTCTGATTCTGGTACCGCTACTCTTCCACACATAATTTACGTTTCTTTTGACTCTATAGCCATGCCTATTGCGCTGCTAATCTTGTTTTCTTCCTCAGGTAATAATGCGCTATCACTCCATACCCAATTCAAAGATCCTTCCATTGATAGGTCACCGATTTTGACCCCATCAAGCATGATTGTAAACGTAGACTTAAGCGAATCATCCTTACTTACACCTGGAATGACTAAGTATTCATGGCTATCAACATTTACAACAAAAACATCCACATCTTCACTCATATTTACAATAATAGTGAATTTAGCAATTTGTTTATTTTCGTAATGTCGAACTCCGAGAGTTGGAAGAATAAGGAAATTGAGGGTTGCTATAGTTTTGAAATTTTTTGCATACTCAAACAACCGTTTTTATCATAACTACGTAATTACGGTATGCAATGGAGATTATTGGAAACTGGTTTACCCAATGAAATGAAAGAAGTTCTTGTATATGACAAGGATGAAGGAATCGCAGTTGGGTATTATTTCAAGGGGCCAGCTTGTTTTTTCAGAAGTTATGATGGACAGCGTTTAACTAACGTGTTATGTTGGATGCCTATACCTGAAATCGAATCAGATAAACTTGCAGTTTAATGCAACTATAATGTTATTTATCCAATAGTTTCATATGCTCCAAAGCAGATTACTTACAAAGCTTTGAGAATAACATGTAATTCTGTATCATTGGATGTTCTTTCCAAGAGAACAACATCGTAGATGATGTAAATAGATAGATGAGGGTTGGACTTTAACTAGTGCAGCCCTTTTTTGTTTCTTATGGTTCGTGTAAGTACCACATCATTACCACTTAGTTTAAGCACATTCTTTTACAAGGCCACTTAACAGTTTACCTTTTAAAAGAATACGGTTGCTTGAAGATTAGACAGATGACGCTTTATCTCAATCACCTTACTTAGTTTCTATCTAACATCTCTCGAAAGTTCTGAGTTAGTATGGGCTTAATATAATACCCGTGCAAATTTGGACTAACATAATTTACATCTTCTCTATTGATTGAACAAGTACAAGCATAATGGTAAATTCTCTTTTTTATTAACCTGCTTTTTAACTTTCCAAACATTTCAAGATAAAGCCACCCATCAATATGAGGCATTCGTAAGTCGAACATAACTACATCTGGTAGCTTGTTTTCGAAATCTGCATTCTCGATAAAATAGTTGATTGCTTCAGCTGCGCTAAGAAAGTAAAGTACTTGGCTTGTTGGACAAACAGCGCGAAGCGAATGCTTATAAATGAAGTGATCTAGCGGGTCATCATCAATAATAGCGACTATCCTATCTCTTTGAACCCCGTCTCCCATCACACGCAGCTTTATAATAGAAACTCTTCAAATTGTTGAAAGTTTCAAATATTATCGACTTTAAAGCATGTATGAGGCTTAATTGTTCAAATTTCAATAACGCTGTAAGTAAGAATATTTATTAGTTGTTGAGCTGGTCTTTTACAAGGCTACTTAACAGTTTACCTTTTAAATAATGCGATGGAACAACTCAAATAAAAAAGAAAAGCTCAGCTGATTCAGCCAAGCTCAACATTAAATCTAAAAGAAAGCTATAGGAGTTATTTTCAAGGACAACACTTTGATTTCTTCACATTTATATTCAAAGTATCGACAAAACTTCCAAGTACACTTTGAACACCTCGTTCATCATCTAAAAGCTTTATGGATTCACAGAATGCTTGTGGACAAGCATAGAAACGGTCACCGAGTAGCTCATAGTAAAGTAGGTCGTAAGGATCTTTTAATAATTCTTCATAGATTGAACGGATATTGCTTTTCATTTCAAGTAGCTCCTCGTCATCATATAATGCGCTTTCATACAATCTTTGGGTGTTAATGAACGACTTGAAAAAATACATTGGATCATTTTTTAGCAAATCTTCTGCTTTTTCTATAAAATCAGAAATCGATCGAAAATCAGCGCTAATTTTATAATCTGAACTGATTTTTATAAACTGTTTATAAAAGTATGTGCTTGATGTTTCTTTGAGATCATCATGTAAATCTTTATATGTTCGGTATTCAAGACGATTATGCGAAAGGCTATCAAATGCTAATCGAAAGGAATCCGAATTCTTGCAAATCATGTACCCCAATTCGTTCAGTAGTGTATCTTTTAGTGTTTCTTTACATGCAAATTCATTATAATTCATTTGTTAATTTTATAAGGCACTTCAGGGCCAGTTAATGTTTAAATAGTTAATCTGAAAGTTTATCTGAATTGAGAGGAACTATCGCATTTGGGGTGCTTTCTCTCATTGTTTTAATAGTTTCACAAATATTTGTATATTAAGTGCTAAGAGTTAATTCGTGATAGATTCTGATTATTTTGTTTTACCAAAGAGTCTTCGTGAAAACAATTTTTATCACACGAGGTGAATCTGAAAAGAATTATCTTGAAAAGGAAAGCAGCCCTTTTGTTAACAAAGTTGCTTGTATATCTAATATTTTAATTCCTGACCTTTCAAATCTATTATCTCGTCATTTAATTTATTTATATGGTCGTTGATTTCTATAATATGGTCGTCGATATCTATAATATCGTCTTTTAAGTCGGATAGTACACCGTTCACTTTTTCATTTATCAATCTGGAAATTGGCATCAATGAAAAATAGATATTAATGTACTTTGATAGGATCTTTAGTGCTCGGTCTTCGGACTTAGAAACGAGGATTGAATCGTCATATAATATAAGTTTGGGAGACAACTGTTCTACAACAAAACGTGGAAATTCATCATTGTCTAAATCGAAAGAAGAAACCAAACCATTTTCATGAAGAAAGGATCTTGGATCAAAGCTTTTTAAAGGGGAATTGGTGATTAATGCCTTGATCTCTTTAGGTAGGTTTATCTTTAATGGTAAGTTGCTTTTTACCAATTTGTTGTAATCAGTTACTAACTGATTATACTTATCAAACTGTTTTTTGATGTCCAATAACATGTTTATTATTTAAGAAAATTTAAGGGAATTGGATCTCGTTTTGAGGGATGGATCTCGAATAGTTCGGTTGAACTTTGTAATACAAATATACGATTTTAAAACCTTTTTATAAAATTAAATATTTTGATAAAAAGTTAAAATTCAATGGATTAAGGCACGTTCCTCGCAAACTGCCTACTAGTCGGGTACTTTTATTTTCAGGCGAGTGGGCGGCTAAAAATAGTTGCTATAGCATGCTCTAAGCTTCTTAAGATTAACAGTACTGAGGTATCAAGGTTTATAGTGTATAATTACCTTTTAACTGCTCCAAACAAGAGTTGTATTATTGGGAAAAATGACCTTTTTTTAGTATCTTTATGCTACATAAGAACAATGTCCTATTGTTCGACACGACATCCAGATCCACCTTTTCTTAGATCATTTTACCTTTTAAATAAATAACCAAAATTTCATTAATGAATTCTAAGCAGCGCTTTGTCTTAAAGCCATGTTTCAACAACCTGTCCGAGTACAGGTTAAATTACAAAGATATACTTACCTATGTTACCGTAAGATCCTTCTATAATTCAACAGATAAATACTGTTATCCAAGCTATCAAACTCTTGCAAAACGCTCTGGATTATCGAAAAAGTTCATTGCAGAATCGGTTCAGCGTTTGGAATGTGCCAGTTTGCTAGATATTTGGAGAGTTGGCAAAGTTCGAATTAAACATTGTTACAAGTTTAACGATGACGGTCAATATCAGAAGATACCTCTTCAAATCTTTGATGAAACAGCGTTAACATCAAATGAAAAGGGCATTTTGCTATTGCTTCGAGAATATTGTAATTCGATGTTTGAGTGCTCCAAATCGATTTCTGAAATATCAACAAGCTCTGGCTTAACTTATCGAACTATTCACAGGCAATTTAAGTCTCTTATTTTAAAAGGATACGTTGTTGAGGTTGAACGCGAAGACCCACTTGATAAAACTATCGAAAAGCTGTTCAAACTAACTGATAAGCTAAATTGGAGCTTTAATGGTGGTTCTACTACCGATATTAATCGTGGTCCTAAGCCTCCTCTCGATGTAAATGCGATAATTGCTATGCACAATAAAATGGTAAGACAGACAAGGTCAAACACGAATAAGTAATTTCTTCATTTTTTTCTGTAGGATACACTAACCATGTAGAGGGGAGATTATAATACTCTACACTTAGAGTATCCTATAGAAAATTCTCAAATTTTATTTGTGGATATGGTAACCGGTTTACAGCAGATACACCTGCCATTAGGCGACTTTGATAACCCAATTATGAATATGAAAAATGTGGAATGGAGAACAGTATGTATCGATACCATACCTGTTGGATTTGCCTAAGCAAAGCTTACAATATAAAGATATACTGACTTATGTGGCTTTAAGGTCCTTTAATAATGATAAAAATGAATGCTTCCCAAGACATGACACAATAGCGTTGAGAGCTGGAATGTCAAGAAAATATATCATTCAGTCGATTACTCGTCTGGAACTCTCTAACCTTATTACTGTTAAGAGATCGAAAAAGCAGAGGGAGTCCAATTACTATTTCTTCAATGAAATTGTTGCGCCTACTAAATTACCAGTAGGTTTCTTCTCAATTACGGATCTCACCTGTACTGAGAAAGGAATATTGCTTTGCATCAGGCAGTTTTTTAATACGGGAGATTTCAAATGTTCATACGATTTAGATCAAATGGCTAAACTACTTGGACTAACCTATCAACAGGTCTATAAGCCTTTTAAATCATTGATATCAAAGGGTTATATCATTGAAAAGAGTACCGTGTCTAAAAATGCTGACAAATGTGTTTTGAGAAGATATCTAAATACCAAACTTATAGATTGGAGCTTTGGCAGTAAGCCCTTAATACCTGAGATCAGAGAAAAGATGGTATTAAAACCAAGTGAAGATGGAACCGGTTGGGTGGTTCCCAAGAGAAAAGAAGTTGAGATTAAGACGAAATATTATCTACCGGTTTCATGAAACATCTGGACATTTTATTTACAAGGCTTACAGTTTTTTACTCCCTGCAATTAAAATGTCCAGTTACAATTTATCTTCTTTGGATTAAGTGATGTTGGTTTAACTCTCTCCGGGTGAATATAAAGGCCCTTTGCCATTCCTTCTTAACTTTCTTTTTGGCAGGTGAAGCTTCGTAATAGCGTTTGATATCGGTCGCTTTAGCTTTAGCAGTGACTCCAAAAAGGTCGAAAATCCGTTGAAGTTCAAGTTTGATCTCCTCCCGTGAATACTTTCGATTCAGACTGAAGGAGTTATAGATAGCATCAATTACCGCGTGCTGGTTCTTACCTTGTTCTGCATATTTCTTAATTAGCTCTTCGTTGATTGCTCTCCGGTTAAAATCATGTTTGATAACAATGGTTTCTAAGGGAAGATTATAGAACGCGTCTACAGCCTCAGGCCAATGCTTTTCAACATGCTCGAATACCAGATCGTCATAACCTTCACAACCCGCTAGCGATGAAATATGCAGCATCATGTGAATTGCATTTTTATAATGCTCTTTTGAATATCTGTTGCCTCGGTACACCAGCTGATCTTCTTTTTGCGTGTACATATGTTCTTTGAAATCAACATTGAAATATTCAGTTGCATCATAAGCTGATATCAAGTTTTGTGTGTTTCCGTAATAGCTCTTCGTCTTTTCCTCATCAAAGTAATTATCTTTTTTGAAGTGGTTGATCGTTGCATCTTTGTTTAAAAGGTTAGCATATGGATAAACTCTTGATTGCATCTCTTTGTACCAGTTGTCCCGTGCTTTGTGCGTCGCTGACAATGATAAGTCATCTAATAACTGATAGATGGCCTTACTGGTTGATAATCTAATCTCAGCTTCTTCTTGAGTAAAGAATGTAAATCCTTTGTGTTTTTGGACAATGTGGGTTAACCTATCTATTTTACATTCTTTCCGAAAGCGACCTCCAATCTGGATGACGTCAGTAAATGGATCAACGATTGAGAAATCCGCATGTTGGGGGTCAGATATAATGATTGCTTCAGGAATAGTATCCATGATTATATCCAATCCTGTATTGAAACTACTTGTTAAGAAATTATAGGTTGCAAGTTCCGTTGTCTCTGTAAATTCTGAAAATACATTTTTGATGTTCTCTGAAGTTAGCTGCTTTTTACTGTCTTTAGAACAGAATATTTTACTATTATCAGCTATTTCCAATTTGCTTATAATGCTTTTGATCCCATTTACGCTATTAAAGAAGATAAAGTAATGGTTGTTAGGAAACTTAAGAAAATGCGCTTTAAGCGTCTCCAAAAGGCTTGAAGTATAGATAAGATCTAACTGCTTTTTAAAATCAAACGTTGGTTGTACTTTAATGTTCTTAAATCCATATTCTGCAAATCTTGGGTCTGTGGATGGTAGGGGAGTTGCAGATACCATCACTTTACTATCAAACAAAAAGAAGTCATTGAGAGGGATAAGTATGTTCTCTCTATAGTCTACGTCCTTAGAATATTTATGCGACTCGTCCAAGATGATGCGATAGTCTTTGTACATGTTGATTTTCAATAATTTCATCGCACGTTTTACCTTCACAAATGATTCAGGAACAACCAATAGTCTTTTGAATTCTATATCCTTCCTTTCAAGGTATTTAACAATATGCTTGGTTAACACGCCTTCGTGAACGGCAAAGGTTCCATCAGTCTCTTTGTGAGTACTTTGTTTATTGATTACAGTGGCAACATTCGGCAACAAAATGATTGAATTACACTGTTCTTTAATAGCGTTCCATGTAGCTCCTAAGCCTGGTAATGTTTTGTAAATAATGGCATTTGATGGCAGAGGTGTTAGCTCCGGTATGTCTGCCATATATTTAACTTCTTTTGAGATTTCTATAGTTTGATCGTATCTGTTCATGATTGTGATTTTCAACCAAGCAAAGCCTGGACATTTTTTAGGAAGTATGTTTAATTATTATACCCTGGAATTATTTTGTGCAGTCTATTTAGAAGGCACTATATACATTTCAAGTGATCGACTTATTTATTTAGCTCCTCAGGATCACTTGCCTCATCTTCTTCTGATTCATCATCAGGAAGAACGTCGTCATCGGAATCCTCATAGTCTAGAAACCCCGCATCATCATCTACGACAAGTGAAAGGTCATAATCATCTTCAGGAATTTGGTCGAAATCTAAAGGATCCTCATCTGGAATGTCTTCTGCCATTGCATCCTCGATGGCAGCATTTAAGTAAGTATCATTCTCCCAGTTATTAAGATCTTCCTCAATAGCAGCTTGAGTATCTTCGGGTGATATCATTAAAAGCATGTCAAGCACATCGAACTTCTCCATGATCTTCCAATCTGCTACATCAGCATGCAGGATCTTATTTCCTACCTGACCACTCGATGAGTATGCTTTGTGGACTCTGATGATCTTTTTCAAGAGAGTCTTATAGCTAATGTCCTTCGGTCCGTTAGAAAGAGGATTGAGTAAAGGAGTAAGATTGATTGTAAATGTTAATTCGTCAAGCCAGACCTGTTCACGATCAGGTCTCCAGTTAACAATGGCTAATTGTTGATGAATTCCCTGTACATAGTTAACTTGTCCTAACTCCCGGATGTAATATAAGCCAGCGACTGGAAACTGCTTTCCTAATGATTCACACGCTAGAGCCCGCTCTCCCTTGCGTTTACTAATAAGTTCTTTTCTAGATTGGTCGATTTTTGAGTTTAACATTTCCATGATTCAAATGCCCTTTTGTTTAGAGGACACTCAAAGGTGCGGAGATGTCAAATCTCAGGAGGAAACATAATAAATCAGATTTCAGAAAGTTCTATTTCCCTGATAATCAGATTCGTGAATTAAGATAATTCCGTAACAAACTCCTCATGTAGTCTTGAGGCTCAGAGGTAATCCGATCAATATCTAAAAGGTGAAATATGTTAAGGAAATCGTAATAAAAGTTTAATTGAGCATCTGAAAACGTTATTCCTTCTTCTGCTCTAAGATGGGTATGCTCTTGAAGGTAAGGGTGAAGGCTCAAGCAGAACTTAGCAAGAAGCTTCTTGGTTGCTTTTGTGGGTTTTACAATTCTACAGTTCGTAGCTTGTCTGAGTCTATCAGTATCTAGGTTTTGATTTTGAAACGGAGCGTCTGTTCCAAACAGTTGTTCAATTGAAGTCGAGGCAATTCCAAGCGGAAGCTCTTGTCTCTCCACCGCTTCAGCAATCAGCTTCACTATCCACCGTGAAAGGTATTGGTCCTTTATTGATACTTTATCAGTAAGTGTACTCGCTGATATATTAATTGGTTTATGATCTGGAGTCTCTTTGATTAAGAGTAAAAGTTCAGCCAACTCCTTCACTCTTTTTTTGGATATGTAATCAAAGTGAATAGTTTGATATCGCTCTTCCATTGCTTCGTGATGCAGAATGGTTAGGTAGAAGAGGTTATCCTGATGGGCAACCAAGTCGTGTTTCTCAATCAAGTCACGAAAGCTGGATTCCACCTTCACGCCTTCAGCTTCTTCCATAATTTCTGAAATAACAATGTTGCCATTCGCTGTGTAGCTTTCCGTCTGATCTTCAAATTGCTGATCGGTCAGGTGTTTAAAATTTGTTCTTAACTTGTCAAAGTCTGGTTGAATATGGAAGGTGTGCATACTTTTTAAAAGGCTACAAGATATAAAACAGCGGAATATAATTACTCCGCTGGACTAAACTAAAAATCAAATATTTTACTTTCAAGACTCGATATAACGCCTTTCTCAAAATCTGCTAGGTAAGTTTGCGTCTGTTCCTCGGTCTGATGTCCCAAGGCTTCAGAGATGTATGAGGTAGGAACACCCGCCCGTTTTAAATTCGTAGCATAGCTATGCCTGCTAACGTAGGTCGTTAGTTTCAATCCTTCTTCACCTATCAGTTTGGCGATATCCTTCAGCTTGTCATTAATCTTTTTAATAGCTGTTTTCTTCCTGGTATATCGTTGCTTTTCAGTTTTGTGAATAGCATTATTATATATTGGGAATATATATCCATCTGTATTGTTGTGGAACGACTTGTAATAATCGAGAATTGCTTTGGAATGTTCGTTTATGGGTATTTCGAAGAGTTGTCCTGTTTTTTTTCTTATGTAATGTATCTCGTTGCCATCTATATCACTCCATTTTAACCCAACCATGTCTATGAAGTTCATGCCTCTGGTATAAAAGCTAAACATGAAAAGTTGCTTTGCAAGATGAAGTGAACTTCCTTCCTCAACTTTCAGGTCCTTGATTTTACTAATTATATCTAAAGGTACCGAGCGTTTACGAGTCTTACTGTTGAGACGTTTATTTACTGAGTATTTCTTTTCACCGAAAGGATAATTATCTGGTTTGAAAAGGTTGTCCGAGATTGCGATATTAATCACACGTTGAATGTTTCTGATTTTAACACTAATAGTCGTATCCTTATTCCCTCTCTCAAATCTCATCCAAGCTTCGAATGACTCCAGAAACTTAACATTAATGTCAGTAAGCAATGCCTCAGGTCTAAACTTGGCAAGCATGTTTTTCGTATCTTGGTAGATAGTCGTCAAGCCAATTTTATGTTGTTTCTCCAATTCATCGATTAAGGATTGATAGTAATCTTGAAGCTGAATTTTGTTCGATTTCTTATTGTTGCGATTTCCACGCAAATCTTGTTCAAACTGGTCAAAGTCAAACGGTATGTCGTCTTGGTCATATTTTCTCAGAATACTTTGAGCAAGGGATAGTTTTTCTTCTAGAATGAAATTAAGCTGTTTATAGTCTTTAACAGTCCGAAGAAACAGACCTAAGCCATTATCCTCAAGTTCAGCAGATCGCCACTGTTCAATCGTGCATCTGAAGTTTAGTGATTGATCAACAACCAATGTGCTTAGGTTGTAATACTTTCTAATTCGGTTCTGTGTTACTCGAAGAGCAACAGTGTACTCGCCATTTGATAGTTGTTGTTTTGTCTTTAAAACTATAGCTACTGTAGCCATAACGCGGTTTTTGTTAAGCAAAACCGACTAGATTTTGAAGGTACACACGGAGGTACACAGAAAGGTACACAGCCTACTTTTAAACTAAAAGAGCTCAAAACTCCGGATTTAAAATCTTCGTTTTAAGCTCAATTTCTCATTAGTTTTGTCGGGATGGCGGGATTCGAACCCACGACCTCCAGCACCCCATGCTGGCGCGATACCGGGCTACGCTACATCCCGAATTGATGGCTAGTATCGAGTTGCAAATATAATATTTCATGCTTACTTCAGAATAACTCCGTAGGCAATTGTGATTTTTTCAGGCATTCCGGTTCAAGTAATCCTGTCTATGGAAATATGTCATATCCGGCATCATAATTTTAATTAAACCTTATTATTATGAAAAAGCTCCTCATTCTAGTTCTGTTCACTTTTGTTTTAGCATCCTGCAATCGTTTAAGTAAATCAGAAAGTTCAGATGAAAATCATGCTGCGCAAGAAATGCAAATCGCACTTCCACCTGTTGTTGAAGAAGAAGCCTTGAGTACAGTGGGAAGTAAAGATTTAAGAGAAAAGATCAGTGTCTCCAAAGCACTGGCAGATACTTCTAAAAAAATCATCAAAAACGGCGAAATAAGTTTTGAGACAAGCGATGTACAAAAAACCCGGAAAGCGATAGTTGCCGCCACTAAGAATCTGGATGGTTATATTTCTTCGGAAACGGAATCAGGCTTTGAGGACGATCGTAAAGAATACACTCTGGATCTAAAGGTTCCGGCGAAGAACTTTGATGCCTTGCTTCAGGCAATTTCCACAGCCGCAGATAAGATAGATAGTAAGAATATCCGTATTCAAGACGTAACAGCCGAGTATGTGGATACCAAAACCCGTTTGCATAATAAGAAGGTTCTGGAGCGGAGATACCTCGAGCTATTGAATAAAGCTTCGAAGATTACGGATATGCTTTCTATTGAAGATAAGCTTTCTGAAATACGCACGGAGATAGAGTCCATCGAAGCCCAGTTTTTAGCTATGCAAAATAAAGTAGCCTACAGTTCTTTGTCGCTTACCTTCTATTCTAAAAGCATTGTAAGCGAAACAGGAAAGGGCTTTGTTTATCAGTTGGACGAGGCACTGGAAAAGGGTTGGGATTTTATGCAGACAAGTTTCTTTGCTCTGCTTTCGGTTTGGCCGCTGCTGTTGTTGATAATGGGAATTTACTGGTGGGCGAGAAAGTACAGAAAGAACCGCCGAAAATTAGTCGCCGACATCGCATAATATTAGTTTAGGGCTTCAATAAATTTGCGGGCACTCGCTCTTCCGCTGTTTAATAAGCTTTCCTTTTGTGCCGGAGAAAGCTTCTTAACACGCGGACCTATATTGGCAGATGACACCGAAATAGTTCTGCTCCAATCGTGCTCATCAAGCGTGTTTCGATTCAGATTTTCAAGCACCATTACATAAAATGCTTCCATATAATCGCTGAAGCGACTTATAGAAATTGGCGCCAGTTCTCGGGAAGCGTTGTCGTACTCAATCTGGGTGTCTGAATCTATTCGTATACCAAGGGTTTCCCGATTGTGTTTCCTGCCCGCGACGTTAACTGTATCAAACATCTGTATCGGGAAATTGCCGATTATCCCTCCGTCTACTACCACATCCAGATCGGTGCGATTGCCCGGTTTCGTCACCACAGCCCCGGCACTGTCAATAAAAACAGCTTCGAAATACAGCGGTATTGACATTGATATTCTCACCGCGTCTCTTATTTTCATTTCGGGATAGGTCTCGTGAGAGAAAGTGAGCAGTTTCTGTTTATTTAAACAAGTTGCGGTTACATATAGGTCTTTAAAGCCCCTTTTATGTAACTCAGAAAATGTGATCTCCGCATTCTGAGTTTTGTTCTCTATTAATGAGCCTAGAAAATTGCTAAATTTTGCGCCTCTGTACCATCCATATTTATTTCTCATCCGATGTATTCCACCGAAGAAAATATAGCGGCCGTCGTTAAATTTATTGAAGTTAGTTTCGTAGATAATCTTGTTTATTTCTTCAGCATTATATCCCAGAGCTAAGGTTAAAGCAATTATTGCACCAGCTGAAGTTCCACCAACTTTTGTAACCCCGGTTAGTAATTTTGCTTTTTCAAACTCCTCCAACACACCGGCATAAGCGATTCCTCTAATTCCTGCGCCTTCAAATACCAGGTTTTTAATAAATCGTTCTTGTGCATAACATACATTCAAAACGAGTAGAAATAGGGTAGTATAAGTTTTCAAATTGAAGGGTATTAAAATCCATGTTAAAAAAATTGAAAAGGTGTTGATCTTTACCTTTTACTTGTCCGTTTCCTGCGTCTTTCTTGTCTGTTTAATTTGCGTTTCTTTTTATCGGATGCATTTGTGTTTTTGAAGCTTTTAAATTGAAGTTGAAGATTTCTTTCTCTTTCTGATGTCATACCGATATTCTCCTTGATCCCCGCAAACATACTTTTCCATATCATACCATAGAAAGAAACCGAGTCGGGGCGGTAGTAGCTGATTTTTCCAGTTCGTATAGGTTCACCTTCTGATGGATTATCTTCTTTAAGCAATAAATTGTTTGCTACAAGAGACAGGAGAGTACTCCTCTGTAACTTCTTATTTTGGTTTAATTTTAATATTCCAATATTTAAATCATTATAAATTAACTTCATACTACCCGTAGCTTTTCTGTAATCAGCTTTTACAGAAAAAGTCGCCGACTGTGCTTCTCCCGAGCTAATGTCCAATAATGCCAGGGGGCGGGTAATCTGGTTAAAATACTTTGCCTGCATTTTATGTAGTTTCCCTGAATAATTATATTCCATCGTGGGTGAGGTAAGGTTGAAATTCATATTGAAATCCAATCGTCCCTTGCCATAAAAAAAACTGGAAAATTTGCCTCTTGCCCAGTTGTTCTTCCTTAATGATAGAGAATCATTGGTAACGTTTAAAAGCTCACCATTTAATGCAGTAAAAGCTATTTTCCCCTTTTTTGCCGTGTATGGATCATATTCAATGTAACTTAAGCCAGAATGTTCAATCCTTATGCTATCTATAGTTGATGTTAGTCTCAAGCGGTTTATCATTGCTTGCGGAAAGTTTTCACCCAAATCTCCAGCCAGTTTAGGCCTCTGTTTATTCATAAATACTTCCAGATTTGCAGCTTTTAAATGCATCGAGGACGCATATAATTTTCGATTATCAGTTAAGTTTTTGTAATCAATTCCATTTAGCCAAATTTCATTCATGTCTAGCAAATAGCGGGCTTTTCTATGGTTCCATTTTAATGAAAATGGTATGTCCGGATAGTTTGGGATGACTTTTAATCCTCTAACCATTGCGTATTTTTTAAATGTCGACATCTCAAGTTTATCAAACATTATAGTATACATGCCATCGTTGCTGGCAAACTGATTGTCAAATACCTCAACTAAAATATCTTTGGTATGATAAAATCTTGATTGATCCAGGTGACTCAAAGAATCTATTAAGAGGTCTTTCACGGTGATCGATAAGTTTTTAATGCCATTAATTTCTGGCTTTTTAAGCCTTCGGTCGATATATTTAAAATCTATTTCTTTAAATAGCACCTTCTCGATCTTAATTGAATGCAGGTATTTTGATAGTCGTTGCCATGTGGTTCTCGCGTCAACTTTCGATGAATCCTTTTCCATCGTTTTTTCATAATAAACCCTCACTATCGGTCTTTCCACCGAAATGAACTTAACATCCAAATCTCGTTTTAAATAAACCTTCAGAGGGTGTACACGCCTGAGTTTTAAAGTCTTTACTTTAATTTCATAGAGGTGACTGGGGTTTATTTTGTTGCGTTTAAACTGTTCATATACCTCTTTGTTCGCTTTAAGCACGATGTCTTTTATGGTGACGTTTCCTGTAAAGGGATTGATAGAAAGCTTGGAAAATGATATACTATAAAGGTTGTTTGTAGAAGTTTTTACCGTTTCTTTAAGTCTTGCCGCCGCTAGCGGCTCAATTTGGTAATACATATGGACAGAAACGCCAAGTACAATAGCCAGAATTACGATAAGCAGTCCGCCAACCCACTTAATCTTCTTTAACAGCCTGCTTTTTTCTTCCTTATTTATCTGCATTCGAAGCTGATTTATCCCGCTTATAAACTTACATTTTTTACATGAAATCAATAACTGACAACCTGTCATTATCTAAAAATATAGTACTTTTGCATTCCAAAATTAGAACGATGTACAATCCGCTGATAGATGACAAAGAAGTTGTGAAGCATGATGAGGCAAGGCAGGGTGAGGCACTAGTACTTGAAACTGCTCCTTCAAAACACAATGGCCGGAAGCTTTATATAGAAAGTTATGGCTGTGCGATGAATTTTTCTGATAGTGAAATAGTGGCCTCTATTATGACTGATATGGGCTTCCAAACTACGTCAGAGTATCGTGAGGCAGATGTTATTTTTATTAATACCTGTTCCATCCGCGAAAACGCCGAACAAAAGGTGCGCAATAGATTGCGCGAGTTTGGTGCTGTGAAAAAGCAAAATCGCGGACTGGTGGTAGGGGTTTTAGGTTGTATGGCCGAACGCTTGAAAGCGAAATTTCTGGAAGAAGAAAAGTTAGTGGACGTAGTAGTTGGCCCGGATTCGTATCGTGATCTGCCAAATCTTATAGGTTCGGTAGATGACGGAAACAAAGCTGTGAACGTATTGCTTTCGCGTGAAGAAACCTATGCGGATATTAGTCCGGTACGTTTAAATTCTAACGGAATCACTGCTTTTGTGTCCATTATGCGTGGTTGCGATAACATGTGTTCTTTCTGCGTGGTGCCTTTTACAAGAGGAAGGGAGCGAAGCAGAGATCCTCACTCGATCGTAAATGAAGCTAGAGAGTTGTTTAACGAGGGCTACCGCGAAGTTACCTTGTTGGGCCAAAACGTCGATTCGTATAAATGGGCAAACGAAGAAGGCACAGAAAAAGTAAATTTTGCTGGCCTTCTTGAGCTTGTTGCTTTGATAAATCCAGACCTAAGAGTTCGCTTTTCAACCTCGCATCCAAAAGATATTACCGACGAGGTATTGCATACCATTGCCAAATACGATAATATCTGTAACTATATCCACCTTCCCGTTCAATCAGGAAATTCAAGGGTGTTAGAAATGATGAACCGCACTTATGACAGGGACTGGTATATGGATCGCGTGAAGGCAATAAAAAGAATTATTCCGGAATGCGCTATATCCACTGATGTTATTACAGGCTTCTGTACTGAAACTGAAGAGGAACACCAGGAAACGATAAGCATGATGGATTTTGTTCAATATGACTTTGCTTACATGTTTATGTATTCTGAGCGGCCGGGTACTTTAGCCGCAAAGCGATATGCTGATGATATTCCTGAGGATGTTAAACTACGCAGACTTCAAGAAGTTGTGGCAAAACAGCAGCAGCACTCGCACGAGCGGCTGAAATTACAATTGGGAAAAGTTCAAAAGGTATTAATTGAAGGGTTTTCAAAGAAATCTAAACAGCATTATTGCGGCAGAAACGATCACAACGCAATGGTTGTGTTTCCGATAGATAATAATTACAAACCAGGTGAGTACGCATATGTTTTAGCTGAAGAATGTACTACAGCTACATTGCTCGGAACGGTAGTAGAGCCAAGAGTCTAGAATCAAGAGGCAAGAATCTGGCATGGAGCTAAATTAAGAACGTTGGAAATAAGAAAAAGAGAGAGTATAACCATGGCTCATAACTTTAAAAAGCTGCAGGTCTGGCAAAAATCAATGGATTTTACCGACTTAACTTATGACTATTGCAGGGGCCTGCCTACTGATGAAAGATTTAATTTGATCGATCAAATTAATAGAAGTTCTTGTTCTATACCATCGAATATAGCAGAAGGCTCTGGAAAAAGAACCTATCTTCAATTTGCAGAGTACTTAAGCATCTCCCTCTCATCTTCTTACGAAGCAGAAACGCAACTGCTAATTTGCGGACGCAGAAATTATGGAATAAAAGAAAAATTGGAGATCTGTCTCAAATCGATTGAAGAAGTTCACAGAATGATTTTCTCATTCAGAGAACATATTCTGAAAAGTGGAAGTAGCTCTCTTGGTTCTTAACTCTTAATTCTTTCCTTTCTAAAATATGGATATACAAGATATTAAAAACCGATTCGGTATAATAGGAAACTCCCCTCTGCTTAACCGGGCAATAGATATCGCACGACAGGTAGCTCCAACTGATATCTCTGTGTTGATCACCGGGGAAAGCGGTAGCGGCAAGGAAGTTTTTTCACATATAATTCACCAACTGAGCGCACGCAAGCATGGACCCTTTATTGCGGTTAACTGCGGCGCTATTCCGGAAGGAACCATCGATTCGGAGTTATTCGGACATGAAAAAGGTTCGTTTACCGGTGCGCACGAAGCGAGAAAAGGCTATTTTGAAGTTGTAAACGGTGGTACTATTTTTCTTGATGAAGTGGCAGAGCTGCCTTTAGGAACTCAGTCTCGTCTTTTGCGCGTATTAGAGTCTGGTGAATATCTCCGGGTAGGATCTTCCAAAGTTCAAAAAACGGATGTGAGAATAGTTGCCGCTACAAACGTAAACGTGTTTGATGCGGTTCAAAATGGCAAATTTCGCGAGGATTTATATTACCGGTTAAATACCGTTCCATTAAAAATTCCTGCTTTACGCGAGAGGAAAGAAGATATTCACCTTATTTTCCGGAAGTTTATTGCAGACTTTACGAATAAATATCGCAGCCCATCGGTTCAATTAGATCCCGATGCCCAGCAAATGCTGATAAATTATAGCTGGCCAGGGAATGTAAGGCAATTAAAAAATGTCGCCGAACAAATTGCAGTTCTGGAAAAAGACAGAAATCTAACTGTACACAGCTTGCAGCAGTATATTCCTCAGGAACATGCCAATCTTCCGATGCGCATAAATCAGGGGAAGAAAGAAGATCTTTCTGAACGCGACATACTTTACAAGGTTTTGTTTGATATGAAGCGGGATATGGTAGAGTTGAAAAAGCTGGTGGCAGAAATTATCCAGAACGGAGGTAATGCACCTGCACTCTCAGAAAACCCTCATCTTATTCATCAGCTATATCGCGATATTGAGCTGCCATCCACGCAGGATAATGCGCCAATGGTGACAATTCATCATCCGGAAAACGATAAAAAGACTAACTTCGATTACAGTCATCATACCGAGGAGGTAGAAGAATCGTTATCATTGATAGAAAAAGAATCTGATCTGATTAAAAAAGCCTTAAAAAAGCATAAAGGCAAACGTAAACTTGCCGCGCAGGAATTAGGGATTTCCGAAAGAACTCTTTATCGTAAAATAAAAGAATTAGACTTAAATTAATGAAAAATAAAAGCCTGAAAACGCTTCTCTTATTGGTTCCAATGATTCTTGGTCTCCAATCCTGTTGGCTATATAGCTTTAGTGGAGCTTCTATTCCTCCGAATATGAAGACGGTTTCTGTGGATTTTTTTGACAATACAGCACCTTTAGTTGTTCCTACCTTGAGCCAGGCTTTTACAGAAGAATTAAAAACACGTATAAGAACGCAAAGCAAACTGAATTTAATACGTGATAATGCAGACGGGCACTTTGAGGGGCGTATAACTGACTTCGCTTACACCAACGTAGCTGTTACCGCAGGTGAAAGAGCCAATCTGGTACGCCTAACTATCACCGTGAATGTAAAGTTTACCAGCGCCGTTAAGCCTGAGGATAGCTTTGAGCAGCAATTCAGTCAATACGAACAATTTTCACTCGATAATGGTTCCATTCAGGCACAAGAACCAAAAATAATTCCGATTGTAACCAAAAGACTTACTGAAGATATTTTCAATAAAGCTTTTGCAAATTGGTAAAGCGTTTATTAGTTTCATCTTTTTATTAAGAAGTGGCAGATTTAAGTTTCGTAAATACCAGAGAGTTTTCAAGGTTAATATCAAAGCCTTCCACCTTAACTGTCTTTGATATGAGTATGTTGGAGGATTTGGTAACACTTTATCCGTATTCATACCCACTTCATACATCGTATGCTTTTGCGCTAAAAAAGTTTAAGCCCGAGAAATACGATGATTACCTTTATAAAGCCGCGGCCTATATTCCTGACAGGTTATTGCTTTACAAAATTATAAATAACGTTGCCGAATTTGAAAATCCAGCTGCCAAAGAAGCCTCAGTTCCATTTGTCGATAATACCCTGCAGGAAGTAGTTGAACAGGCGGCATTTGAGGCAGAATATCATATTTCTGAAGATTTTGAGCCCGCTTCTCAGGAAACTACAAACGACCTGCCTGTGCAAGAAGAAGGTGTAGACGATGCAGGATTAGAAGAGATTACTTTACAATCCCAAGAATCCAACATTGGAATTGCAGAGCCAGAAGAACTGAAAATAGGGGAGCTTCTTAGCGAAGAAGCCAACACTTCGGAATTGGAGTTGACGGAAAGCGTTGATCTTGATAATGCACCATTTGCTGAAGAACACGGTGTTTTAACAGAAATAGAAGATGTAGCTGACGCAAATTATCCTTCTTCTGAACCCGAGGCTATTGATGAGGCTGCTGAAATACCAGAACTCAATGTTCCTGAATCAACTATAGTTCCTGAATTGAACATATCATCTGATGCTGAGGCGGATTCCGCTCAGGTGTCTTTTGTAACTGAAGATATTGAGAATAATGAACCTGTCATTTTTGAAGGTCCGGATCTAATCGAAACTATAGAGCTGGAAATAGAAGAAGATCAACAGGACGAAAAACCGGAAAGGGTAGAAAGTGAAATAAGTTATTTTTCTTTCAGCTCCGACACCTTCGATAATACTATTGAAACAGTAATACCTTTTTCAGAACATCCGACTTTTGTGGGAGGTGCTGAATTAAATCAGGACTCAGATTTATCTTCTGGTGCAGAGCAAACAGGAGGGTCGGCGCCTGCACAAAATGAAATTATCGGCAACATTGCCTCAACTGATTACTTTGTTTTTGATAAGTCGGTAATAGACCCTTTGCAAAAAGAGGAGCATGGCGAGCATCCTTCTGTTGTTGAAGCAGAAATGGCATCTTTTAACCCGATAAATGAAGGAACTGTTTCGCGATATGATGACGATAAAATGCCTTTTTCGTTTTTGTGGTGGTTAAATAAGACCCGAAAAGAACATGCAGAAACCTATCAGCCATATTCAGGAAAAACCTATCTGCCAGCTCAAGATGCAAAAAAACAGATCCCGGGACAGCTTGATCAGCAGATTATGGAGAATATCTTTCATATTCAGCCAGAAATAAATGTTTTTCAAAACGAGATAAACAGACCTATCAGCTTCGGGCTTAAACGCCATGAAGACGAAATAATTGAAAAATTCATCAGTGAAGATCCGCAAATTCGTCCGCCTAAGGCAGACAGGCTGGACACTGAAAACAAGGCCAGGAAAAGTTCAGAGGATAATCTTGATCTGGTTTCTGAGACTCTTGCAAAGATTTATACCGATCAAATGCTTTATCACAAAGCTATTGATACCTACCAAAAATTAAGTTTGAAATTCCCGGAAAAAAGCGCTTACTTTGCCGGTCAAATTCGGGAATTAGAAAAGAAATTCAATTAATATATTTATCATGTTCACTACACTGGTTATTCTGGCTATTTTTATTTGTATACTATTGGGCCTCATTATCTTAATCCAGAATCCAAAAGGCGGTGGCCTTACATCTGGTTTCGCTGGTTCCAATAATGTTATGGGTGTACAGCGCACCGGAGATTTTCTTGAAAAAGGAACATGGGTATTAATTATATCCCTTATGGTTATAGTATTACTTATAAATGTAGTGCCTCAAAGTGGCGGAACCGGATCTTCAACTGAAGATATTCAGAACCAGGTTACAAAACCGGCGAGTTCGTCTCCTATTGCGCCACAAGCTCTTCCGGGCTTAGATTCAACAAAGAAATAATCTTGCTTAATCTCATAGTAAAGGCTTCCTATCCGGAGGCCTTTTTTGTTGGCTGACATTTCACTGACAGCATGACATTGAGCCTGTTAAATAATCAACCAGATTTTTTGATATATGTAATTTTGACAAGTTAAACGCCAAAATTCTTCAATTTTCGCCTTTGGCACAGAAAGTGTCAAACTGGGTACAGAAACAAATTATATCAAAACTATGGCATTAAATATTAAACCAATTGCAGACCGAGTAGTGGTTGAAGCTGCTCCTGCTGAAGAAAAAACAGCATCTGGTATTTACATTCCTGACACTGCTAAAGAGAAACCTCAAAGAGGAACTGTAGTTGCTGTTGGTGATGGAAAAAAAGATGAACCTTTAACTGTTAAAGTTGGTGACGAGGTTTTATATGGCAAATATGCAGGTACTGAAATTACTCATGATGGTAAAGAGTATCTGATCATGCGCGAATCTGATATCTACGCGGTACTATAGAGAGATTTGAGATTTGAGACAATAGATCTCAGACTGTCTTAGATTTCATTAAAATCAAACATTAATTAAAAAAGGAAAAAGTGGAATTTAGTAGAGGCGTTTAGTCTCATATCTAAAATCTTACATCTAAAATCTAAAAAGAAAATGGCAAAACTAGTAAAATACAATGTTGATGCGCGTGACTCTCTGAAAAGAGGAGTTGATATTTTAGCAAACGCTGTAAAGGTAACTTTAGGACCTAAAGGTCGTAATGTAATTATTGATAAAAAATTTGGTTCTCCTTCTATCACTAAAGATGGTGTTACTGTTGCAAAAGAGATAGAATTGAAAGATGCTATCGAAAACATGGGTGCACAAATGGTTAAAGAAGTAGCTTCTAAGACTGCTGATATCGCAGGTGACGGAACTACAACTGCTACTGTGTTAGCTCAGGCTATTGTAACTGCCGGTATTAAAAATGTTGCTGCTGGCGCAAATCCGATGGATTTGAAACGTGGTATTGATAAAGCGGTTCTTGCTGTTGTCGGAAGTTTGAAATCACAGTCTCAAACTGTTGGTGAAGACAATAATAAAATTAAACAAGTTGCTTCTATTTCTGCAAATAACGACGAAGTTATCGGTTCGTTGATTGCTGAGGCAATGGGTAAAGTTGGTAAAGACGGTGTTATTACTGTTGAAGAAGCTAAAGGAACTGAAACTGAAGTTAAAACTGTAGAAGGTATGCAGTTTGATCGTGGTTACCTTTCTCCTTACTTCGTAACCAATGCTGATAAAATGGAAGTAGAACTTGAGAATCCTTACATTCTTATCTACGACAAAAAGATCAGCAGCATGAAAGAATTGCTTCCTGTTCTTGAAAAACAAGTTCAAACTGGTAAACCTTTGGTAATTATTGCTGAAGATCTGGACGGAGAGGCTTTAGCTACTTTGGTAGTTAACAAAATCCGTGGTTCACTGAAAGTTGCAGCTGTTAAAGCTCCTGGTTTCGGCGATCGTCGTAAAGCAATGCTTGAAGATATCGCTATCCTGACTGGTGGTACTGTGATTTCTGAAGAAAGAGGTTACAAATTAGAAAACGCTGATCTTTCGTACTTAGGACAAGCTGAAAAGATCGTTATCGATAAAGATAACACTACTGTAATCAATGGTGCTGGTAACTCTGAAGATATCAAAGCTCGTGTTAACCAAATCAAATCTCAGGTAGAATCTACTACTTCTGATTACGACCGTGAAAAATTACAAGAGCGTTTAGCTAAGTTATCTGGCGGTGTTGCTGTACTTTATGTTGGTGCTGCTACAGAAGTTGAGATGAAAGAGAAGAAAGATCGTGTTGATGATGCTTTACATGCAACTCGTGCAGCTGTTGAAGAAGGTATCGTTGCCGGTGGTGGTGTTGCTTTCATCCGTGCGGTTGAAGCTTTAGCTGACCTTAAAGGCGCAAACGAAGATGAAAATACTGGTATCCAGATCATTCGTCGTGCTATCGAAGAGCCACTTCGTCAGATCTGTGAAAACGCCGGTATCGAAGGTTCTATCGTAGTTCAAAAAGTTAAAGAGGGAACTGCTGATTTTGGTTACAATGCTCGTACTGATGTTTACGAAAACTTAATTGGTGCGGGTGTTATCGATCCGACTAAAGTTTCTCGTGTAGCATTAGAAAACGCTGCTTCTATTGCAGCTATGTTGTTAACTACAGAGTGCGTACTTGCTGATGAGCCTGAAGAAGATAAGGGCGGTCATGGTGGCATGCCTCCAATGGGTGGCGGCATGGGTGGAATGATGTAATAGCAGACTTTCACACAGAATATAGAAACGCCCCGAAGCTATGCGCTTTCGGGGCGTTTTTTTTGGCAGAATTAACAGGATTGAAGAATTAGCAGAATTAATATTAGTTATTTATTTTAGTCGCTTTATTCTGCTAATTCTATTATTCTAAAAATTCTAACCCGCCATGGAAAGAGACAATCTCACTTACGCTGTTATAGGTTGTGCCATGAACGTTCATAACACCTTAGGTAATGGCTTTCAGGAGAAAATATATCAAAGATGTCTTGCCATTGAATTTGGGCGGGCCAACTTAAAATTTGCTCCAGAAGTAGAACAAGAGATATTTTATGATGGAATATATGTTGGAACGAGAAGAGCTGATTTCATTATAGAAGATAAACCGGTGCTTGAATTAAAGGCATTAATTAATCTTGAGGACGCACATCTTGCCCATGCTAAAAATTATGTAATAGCCTATAATTTTGAAAAGGGCTTCTTATAAACTTGGAGGCAAAAGCCTTCAATACAAGCTAGTATTCAATTCAAGTACAAACTATAGTAAAAACATTCAAACTCCTTTTAATAATAATGCTCTTTAATTTACATTTGTCATCAAAAAATTCTGTTAATCCTCCAATCCTCTAAATTCTGATCCGGCCACATGAACTGGGATAAATTTTACGACAAAGCTTACGATTTCCTTCTGACAAATGGTCCGAAAGTAATTACAGCAATAATAATTTTGTTTGTTGGCATATGGTTTATAAAACTAATAAGAAAAGGACTGGTTGCGGGAATGCAAAAACGCGATTTAGATCCTTCTTTACAGCCATTTTTACAAAGCCTTATAATTATTTCCCTACAGATTTTTCTGATAATAGGAATAATGCAGATAGTAGGTATTCAGCTTACTATCTTTACGACTGTAATTGGAGCCTTCGGTGTTGCCGCAGGTTTAGCCTTATCCGGGACGCTTCAGAATTTCGCCAGTGGCGTACTGATTCTCGTATTGAAACCATTTCGTGTAGGCGATAATATAATTGCGCAGGGGCAGGAAGGAACGGTTAATTCTATTCAAATATTCTATACCGTGGTTACCACTGCCGATAATAAAACCGTCATTTTTCCCAACAGCAAGCTTTCAAACGAAATTATTATTAATACAAGCAGGGAAGGTAAACGCCGATTGGATGTGGAATTAAAAGTGAACTATAGTACTGACTTTAACGCAATTAAGCCAATAATAAAAAAAACGATAGAAGCTTCGCCTAATATTTTAAAAAGTCCGGAAGCTCGAATTGGAATATCTTTGTTAGACGCTGACGGGTACAAAGTGTCTGTAAATATTTGGGTAAACCCACATGGTTTTACAGATGCCCGATATAACTTTCAGGCCAAATTGATAGATGATTTAAAAGAAGCTGGAGTTATATTGCCGGGTATGTTGGGTTAAATGCTTTGCCGTGCTTTAATTTCCAGGTAGCGGTTTATAGTATTTACTGTTAAATTTTGAGGTGATGTGAGGATGGATTGTATTCCGTGACGGGCAAGTTCCAGAACAATCAGTTTTTTCTCGTATGCGAATTTTTCGGCAATGGTTTTTATATAAATACCTTCAACATCCTCAGCCGGTTCCTCGTGTAATTTTTTTAGTTCGGTGTTTTCAAAAAATACAATTAGCAGGAGATGATGGCGGGCAATTTTTTTAAGATACGGTAATTGTCGCTCCAAGCCCGACATACTTTCGAAGTTTGTGAAGAATACAATTAAACTGCGCTGCTTTAAGGAATGTCTTACCGTTGCATATAAAACCTCCATGTTGATTTCAAGGTAGCGTGTTTTTTCTTTAAAAAGTACCTCCTGGATTTTGTTCAACTGTGAAGGTTTCCGGTCTGCCGACACAACTGTTCCAATCTTTTCGGAAATGGTAATGAGACCTGCTCTATCGTCTTTTAACATGGCGATATTCGCTAAAGCCAAAGATGCATTAATAGCATAATCTAATAAGCTTAAACCATCAAACGGCATTTTCATACCTTTCGATTTATCGATAACGCAATAAACTTGTTGCGATTTTTCGTCCGTATAGGAGTTTACCATCATATCGCCCTTTCGTGCACTGGCTTTCCAGTTTATTGTACGGTAGTCATCGCCGGCCACATAGTTCTTTACCTGTTCAAATTCCATACTGTGACCCAGTCTTCTTATTTTTTTTATTCCAGCTTCAACCAGCCGGTTCGATATAGCCAATAATTGAAACCTCTGCATTTGGAGAAATGAGGGATAAACAGACAGGATTTGCTTTTGAGCAAAAATGTAGCGCCTACTGATGAAAGCTAAAGGAGACTGAACGTATAGGTGAATATCACCAAAATCGTACTCGCCGCGTTTTAAAGGCTTAAGCTTATATTCGATCATCTTCTGTTGACTGGATCTTAGCTTAGTTGTAAACCAAATATCTCGCTTTTGGAACTGGAAAGGGATCTCGTCTATGATTCCAAGCTTCACCGGGAAGCCATAAAAGTTTTCGGTATAAATAGCTATTTTATTTTCATCACCATTGCTGAGTCGTTCGGGGGTACTCCGCCGGGCAAATACTCCTGAGTCGGTTCTGTAAAGCAAAATAATGTCTACCATCAGCAATAAGAGCAACACAAGAAAAAATAACAAAGGCAGGTCCCCAAACCATGGAAAAAAGAAGGAGAGCAGAAATAAAAACACTACAGTTCCGAGGCCGATAAATAAGCGGCTCCCTAGGAAAAGGTTTTTGTAGTATTTATTGTAAATATCTTTCAAATTGCTGTGTTTTGATACTGTTTTAAATCAACTCTGAAATTATCTTGGCACTTCGATTTTGTGAATAATTTGATGCAGAATCTCGTCAGGGGTCACACCTTCCATTTCTTTATCCGGGGTGAGTATGATACGATGGCGAAGGACAGGATAAACTGCACTTATAATGTCTTCCGGCGTTACAAAATCACGTCCGTTCATGGCCGCCAATGCCTTTGCACTGCTTACCACAGCCAGCGAGGCCCTTGGAGATCCTCCTAAAAACAGCGATTTGCTGTTCCTCGTATCATGAATAATTTGTGCTGTGAATTGAAGTAATTCAGGTTTTACATATAGGTTCCGAACCTGGTTACGCAATTCAATAACCTGCTCTACGGATAGCACTGGCTTTATTTCTCTTATTTTATCGTCGTTTTTTTGTTGATGCTGCTGAAGCAATATTTCAGTTTCTTCTTCCAGTGAGGGGTACTTCACTTCAATTTTAAATAAAAACCGATCTAATTGAGCCTCCGGTAAACGATAAGTACCTTCATGTTCAACCGGGTTTTGGGTTGCAAGTACCATAAAAGGTTCATCCATTTTATGTGATTTGCCGTCCATCGTAAGCTGGCGCTCCTCCATTACTTCGAAAAGTGCAGATTGGGTTTTAGCAGGTGCCCGGTTTATTTCATCTACTAATATAATATTGCCGAAGATGGGACCTTTTTTAAACTCGAACGAAGATTCTTTCGGGTTAAAAACCGAGGTGCCCAATACATCCGAAGGCATCAGATCGGGTGTAAACTGAATGCGTGAAAATCGAGCGTTTACACATTTTGCTATCAATTTTGCAGCAAGTGTTTTTGCTACTCCTGGTACTCCTTCTATTAATATGTGTCCATCCGCAAGAATCCCGGCAATCAGCAGGTCGATCATACTTTGCTGACCGATAATTACTTTGCCGAGAGAGCTTCTTATCGCTTCAACAGCCTCATTTAGCTGGCTCAAATCAATTCTGTTTTCAAAAAGTTGTTCTTCCATTATTTTTTGGATTGCAAATGAAACTGTTCAATGTGTTTATTTAATGTGATTAATTCCTGATCACTTACCTGTTTTAAGTTTTTTATTTTTATCAATTCAGGAATCAACCCAATAGCAAATTCTTTTTGTACGCCTGATTTAGCGGCAAGAAGTTCTGCAAATTCCTGGTTTAATATGTTCGTCCGGATCGCGTATTTCGAGCGGATATCTTCTAATAAATAACTTATTTTTTTATGGGCGATGTTTGAATTATTTCTCTGTTGATAATACACTTGTCCAACTATTTTTACAAATTCTGCAGATGAATTCTGCAGAGGCGCTATTACAGGAATAATTCTCTGGCGGCGTTTTGCTTCGTATACTACGAAAGCTATCAGGCTGAACAATGTTATGAAATATGCCCATTTCAAGGGTTCTATACTTAAGAATACGCGTAAAGGCGATTGCCCGTCATCCGAAGATCCTAAGGCGGAAAACTCATCCCAGATGATCTCCGATTTAGTAGGAAGATATGACAGCGCTTTCGCTACATATTCTGCGCCTTGCGGCTTAAGCATGTTGTAGTTAGTGAAAAACATCGGGCTAGCCATGAGATATAAAGCTCCGGCGCCATATTGGTATTTGATAAAATTCGGATGACCTTTACCGTTTATCCCAAGAACTACGGCCTTAGAGGAGTCGTATTCGCTAAAGTACTGGTCACCTATTCCCCGATCAAAGACATACTTTTTATTGGGGTTAAGTGCTGGATTCACAAAACTTACCGGGATTTTTTCATCGAAATTAAATTTACGTTCAGTGCTTACGTTTAATTTCAAGCTATCCGTAAAGTAGCTGCTCAGCAAGAAACTGGCTATAAAAACATTGTTGCCTTTATACATATACTCTCTCATTTCTCTAAAATCATATCCGTCAACTTTAGCTCTTTGAGCTATAAGCAGGTAATTGCCTGATTTTAAAGTGGATTCTGTAAATACTATGTACGGCGCTTCACGTTTAGGTTTTATAACTGATGCTGGGAGGATGTCATTTAAATGATTATATATCACATAAGTACCAAAAGGTATTTTGTCTTTTTTCGAAAAAGTCGGGCTCCAGTCGACAGGTGTTGGCCGGTTGTACTGTGCGACCAGGTAAAAAATAAATAATGTAGTGGCCAGGGCTATATAAATTTTTAAATCCCTCATCCTCTAATAGAATAAAACTCGCTGAACGAGTTATTTATCTTGTGATAAGCTTCGCCATCAACTGGGAAGCTTCCATACCAAACATATTCAAATCTTAAGGTTAGCAGCCTGAACTTTTCTCTTTGCAAAGGATCTTGTAGCTCATTTATATAGGTGCTATTTGTTTTGTCGGCCTCCCATTTTATTCTGCCGCTATCATTTAACCGCTTGAGTAATTTTAGATATAGCAGCCTGACTGCAAGCCGATAGTTTTTATTTTGTAAGGCTTTATTGATCTCATCATCAAAATGGATTACATGAATGTTTTCCATATTTTCAGAATAATCGATATCAAGACCTTTAGACCGTCCTGTAAATAAAAGCTCGTAATCCATGCCCGATAACTTCACGACGATGAATATCAGGGCTGCACAGCCCAGGATTAAAAATATATATTTGAATATTCCGCCTGACTTTGCATTCGACATCGTTCCTCTGAAAAGGCTCCAAAACCAATTCCAGAATTGATCCCATAAAGAAGGTGAAAGATTTTCTTTAACCTCACCATACTGGAAGTGTTTATCTGCCCTGTATTCATTTAGGGCAGTTTTATCAAAGCTTCGCAGGTTTACGACGCTGTTATCCGTACGAAAAGGATGTGCCTTCTGGGCAGGCACAGAAGAATATACGAAATTGAATAGTAATAATAACAGGACGGTCAGTTTGTTCATTCAGCTTAATATTGTTCTTCAGGGAGATCAGAGTCGAAATTATTCTGGCCGATCATATCGAGCTTATCCATTAGTCCAGAATTGTCTTTACGCTCGGTTAAGCTAAAATAACACAGACCGATAACGATGTACGGTAAGAACATAAAAATCTGCGCGACGTTTTGTAGTACTGTGGTGAAGATTAGAACTGGAAGAGACACAGGACTTTTGCTGAACAACATACTGCCGGTAGTTAAGATAGTGCTGGGAAGAATAAATGCCAATAATGCAGCATATACCACAAGCGCAATGATGGACAGTGCTCCGAAAGTCAGCCACCAATGATTTTTTATAAGCTTGAATCCACGATCAAAAGCAGAACTAAAGCTGGAATTTTCGAACACTATTATGGCCGTAATGATAGACATTGTGGGCCATAGATAAACTCCGGGCAATATGCAAAACATAAGTGCTACCATAGTAATAATGCCCGTTAAAATGGAGGCACCAAAAAACCGCCAGAAAAAGTATTTAACGTCTGCCCATACTTCTTCTACTTCGGGGGCCTGGTTGCCTTTTTCTTTATAAAGAGACATATACGAAAAGACCGTTAAAGCAACCATAACATAGAACAGAACCGCAAAGATCATTTGAAATGCAAATTCCCACCCATAAATTTTTGCGGGACGTCTGATGATTTCGCCGGGACTAAGGCTTGACATCAGCCTCATTTGCTGAAAAACTGCTGTTATTGTTGATGCAAGCAAAAAGAAGCCGCAAATTATTATTACGCACTTTAACAGTGGTTTGAAGTTTTGCTTGAGAAATACAAAGGTATCGTTAACTAATTCGCTGAAATTCCGCACCTGGCGTAATTCGATCTTCTGGTTCATAAAGTTTAGGTTGTGATTTTATAAGGATATTCGGATAAATGATAACATACCAGATTATAAAGCTGAATGATGCAGTCAGTATAAATACGCTTAGCCACTGTGGCATTTCGGTATGGCGCGTTATAAAACCTTCAAGAAAGGCCGCACAAATAAAAACAGGGACCAGGCCAATAGCGATCTTAGTTCCTTCTTTTGCTCCCTGTTTGAGAGACTCAATCCGCCTCAATGTTTTTGGAAACAGTATGCTGTTACCCAGCACCAGTCCAGCTGATCCGGCTATTACAATTGCCGAAATTTCTAAAGTTCCGTGTATCCAAATTACCAATACAGACTTTAATCCTAAGTTCTGACTGAAAAAATAATATTGGAAGGCGCCCAGCATAATTCCATTTCTCAGCAAACCATAAAGAGTTCCCAGCGAGAGTAAAATGCCCGATACAAAAACATAGAAGGCTACAAAAATATTATTCATGGCTATTGTCAGAAACATAAGGAAGGGGCCTTCTTGTTTGTAAACACCGAAGGGGTCGCCTTTAGCGATGTTCTCATTGGTCATGTTTACATATCCATCCCCAAGAATAAGCCTCACGAAGGTATCGTCATATTTTGCAGATAAGGCCCCGATACATGAAAAAGCAGTAAAAAACAATAATGAATATAGTAAGAGCTTCTCGTACTTTTTAAATAAAAGTGGTAGTTCCTGTTTCCAAAATAAAGCAAACCGATTGCTTTTTTCCTTTTTATTGCGGTAAATGGACTGATGATATTTTGAAGCTAGCCCGTTAAGGTAGGCGGTGGTTTTAGATTTGGGATAAAACGTCTTAGCATAAGCAAGATCGTCAGTTAGGCTAATGAATTGCGACGCCAGTTCATCCGGGTCCTGGGTTTGTAGTTTTTCATACGTTTCCCATTTTTTTGAATTTTGCTTAACAAACAGGGCTTCCCTCATCGTAATTCCAGGTAGGAAATAATTTCTTTAAAGTAGGTATAAGATTTAAATTGACAAAAAAATTTAATTTAGAGGAATTTATCTTTTTTAAACATGCAAACCGTCCGGATTACTACCTCGCAGAATATTGACATTGATTACGAAATCGCCGGATTGGGAGAGCGGATAGTGGCCCGTTTAATCGATCTCGCTATTTTTTTTGTGCTGTATATAGCAGCTACGATATCCGACCTGATGATGCAAACCAGACTGCATTTTTATAGACTGCCGGTACTGATTTTATTGTGCGCAATACTTTTTATTTTTTACGATATTATTTGTGAAGCTTTTTTTAATGGCCAAAGTATTGGCAAGCGGATCATGAAAATTAAGGTCATAAGTCTTGATGGAGGAAGGCCTTCGCTGGGGCAATACCTCATGCGCTGGATGTTCCGTATAGTAGATTTTTTAATTACTTTTCAGTTAGGAGCATTAATATCGATGGTTCTTACCGAAAATAAGCAACGTATCGGTGATATTGTAGCAGGTACAACATTGGTGCTAACTAAACCCCGGACAGATTTCAATCAGGTAGCTTTTGCCCCCGTTGCTGATGATTATACTCCGGTTTTTCCTCAAGCTGCTGAGCTTAGTAATGCTGAAATAGTCTTGATTCATGAAGTGATTAACAGTTTCGCCAAGAATGATAATTTCCCCTTGCTGTATAATGCGGCCACACGGTTTAAACAGCACTTAAATATTGTGTCTCCTTCGGGTATGGATGATCTGGCCTTTTTACAAACATTAATTAAAGACTATAATTATGCTGCGGTAAATGCGCAAGTATAGACGATTATCTTGATGATATAAGATACTAGAACAATCATTGCAGATAACCACAGAAAAGATGTTCTGAACCGATAAAGGTTTTTCGAACTGGAAAAAGTCCCGAGCAAACTTATCAGCAAGAAGATGAGAATAAATATTGCTGCGGGATAAAGCTGAAAACTTTTAATGTACTCGCCTTGTATTAACGCAATTATAGACCGCTGAAAGCCACATCCGGGACAATCAAAGCCCGTTAAATTTTTGAAGAAGCAAGGAAGCAAAAATTCGTATTTCATTTTCGAAACTAAGTTTCTGCTATGAGGCAGTCATATCCATTTCAAATAAGGACGCGATATTTTTTTGAAGCTTATCTTTTACTTCGGTCATTTCAAGCTTATAACCGAGTTCCCTTTCCATCGAAGTAACATCCTTATCGTCTATCCCGCAAGGAACGATGTTTTTAAAGTAATTAAGGTCGGAATTTACATTAAATGCGAATCCATGCATAGTTACCCAACGACTGCAGCGAACGCCCATCGCACAGATTTTTCTCGCTTTCTCATTGTCAGCATCTAACCAAACACCGGTATATCCGGGATATCTCCCTGCTTCGATTCCGTATTCAGCAAGCGTCAAAATAATAGCTTCTTCTAAAGTTCTAAGGTAAAGATGAATATCGGTGAAGAAATTATCAAGATCGAGAATTGGATAGCCCACAATTTGACCCGGCCCGTGATACGTGATATCGCCACCACGGTTGATTTTATAATACGTAGCGTTTCGTTGCTTTAGGCCTTCTGCATCTAAAAGCAAATTTTCGGGTTTGCCGCTTTTGCCGATTGTGTAAACATGCGGATGTTCAACAAACACCAGGAAATTATTGGTAGGCGTATCTGTATTATTCGTTCTGTTGCTGATTTTAGTATTTACAATTTGTCCGAAAATCTCTTCCTGACGATCCCATGCTTCCTGGTAATCAAGCAATCCCCAGTCCTGGAAAGAAACTATTTTATTCCCCATTTTTTTGTGTATTGGTTGCCGGCTTAACATCTGTTTCTGCGTCAGTGCATCCGGCAACATATCCTAGCATATAGTTCTCGAAGCGCTCAAAATAGACATCGAATTTTTTGCATACGTGTTCTGATTCTAAAAAAGCCTGGAAGTTTCCCGCTGGGGCATACGAAAATTTATGAAGCCTGATATCGTCTTTAAAAGAAACATTTCGTTTGCCCTGAAGCTTATAAATAGCTTCTTTTGCGCACCAGCAGATGTAAAGATGTTCGATTTTGTGTTTCTCGTCTAAGAAATTGATTTCCTCTTTGATTAGAAATTTGTCCTCTACCCGCTCAATTTTGGTTTTGATAATTTCTATATCGATGCCGACAGGTTTGTCTTTACTGATCATTACAGCAGCGTAATCGTACGAGTGGCTGAAAGAAATATGATAGGGTGAATCGGGAAGGTAAGGTTTCCCATGTTCATCGACCTGGCAATCTATATAGTCGTCGGTGTTAAGCAATTGGCGTAACAGAACCCGGGTGCTTAGCCAATGCAGATTGCGTTTTCCGTTGTTAAGGCCACCCAAAACTTTTTCTTCATGCTCCCGCAGTTGCAACTGCGCATACAATTCTTCCGCAGATTCCTCTATCTTCCAGATAGCAAATTCTGTGCTTTCATCCAGTTTTTTATGGTAAGCAAGAGCCATGCTTCTTCGTCGTTTAAAAATACAACTCGCAATTAGAAGTGTTTGCACTACATTTTCGCGAATCTCAAATAGCGCGTAAAATTATCTTAAAATAATCATACTTTAGGCCAAACCTTCCGTAATTATGATTATCTCAGATAAACGCATTTTAGAAGAAATTGAAAAAGGCACAATCATCATAGAGCCTTTCAAAAGAGAGTGCCTTGGTACCAATTCTTATGATGTGCATTTAGGAAAATACCTGGCCACTTATAGGAACAGGGTACTCGATGCGAAACTTCACAACGAAATAGATCACTTTGAAATTCCAAAAGATGGCTTTGTTTTGCAGCCGAATACCTTATACCTGGGTGTTACGGTTGAATATACCGAAACTCACTGCCATGTGCCTTTTCTGGAAGGAAAGTCGAGTACCGGACGTTTGGGAATTGATATCCACGCCACAGCCGGAAAAGGCGACGTTGGCTTTTGTAATACCTGGACACTTGAAATCTCATGTACCCAACCCGTTCGCATTTATGCAGGCATGCCAATTGGACAACTAATCTATTTTGAAGTGGGAGGTGAGATCGAAACCTTTTACAATTCTAAAGGAAATGCGAAGTATAACCGAAAGACTACCAAGCCTGTTGAAAGCATGATGTGGAAGAATTCTTTTTAGAAATTTACGATAAAAACACAGATTTAAAGCCTCATTTTTAGTAAATTGAGGCTTTTATTTTTGCATGCGATTATCAGAAATAAGAACATGTTGCTAAACAGAATCCCATGAAAATCACATCTGCTTTTTTTCTGTCTGTGCTCATATGTTCAGCTTTGTTTACAGGATTTTCTTCAGACGAAGATCCTATAAAAGAGTTGCTTTTGAAGATCGAACGGTATCACGATAATTACACTTCCGAGAAAGTTCATATTCATACCGATAAGCCATATTACAGCATCGGCGATACCATTTGGTTCAAAGCCTATGTTGTAAATGCCGACAGAAATCGATTGTCGGGCCTAAGCAAAATTCTATACGTCGATCTCATCAATGAAAAAGATTCTATAAAGAAAACCCTGCGGCTTCCAATTATTTCCGGTTTATCATGGGGCGATTTCACTTTGTCTGATTCTCTAACTGAAGGAAATTATCGAATAAGGGCCTACACCAATTGGATGCGGAATTTTGATGAGGCATATTTTTTCGATAAGAACCTCAAAATTGGAAACTCGTTCTCGAGTCAGGTTGTGAGTAACGTACAATATAGTTTTTCTCAAACCGGAATCAAGGAACATGTAGACGCCGGAATTATCTACTCCAGACTTAACGGCGAGCCTTTAGCCGGCAAACAGGTTAATTATGCCATTGAACTTGATAACCGGAGTGTTTTAAAAGGCAAAGGTGTTACAGACAGCAATGGCAAACTGCTTATAAAATTTACAAATAGTCAGCCATTTATTCTTAAATCAGGAAAAATCAATACTTCCCTTAAAGTTGATTCGCAAACGATCGTAAACAAAGTTTTTCCGATAAAAGCTACTTCTGCAAATGTCGATGTTCAGTTTTTTCCGGAAGGCGGTTCCTTACTTAACAATATACGATCGAAAATTGCTTTTAAAGTCGTTGGAGCCGACGGAGTGGGCAGAAATGCTACTGGATATGTTCAGGAAGACAGCGCGACCAAAATAGTGGAATTCAGCTCCGATTATGCCGGAATGGGAAGTTTTTTATTTACTCCTTTAAAGGGCAATCGCTATACTGCTATAATTCGGTTTGAAGATGGTTCGGAAAAAAAGCTGGATCTGCCTAAAGCAGCTGATACAGGATATATATTAACAGTAAATAACAACGACAGTGAGAATTTAGGAGTTAAAGTTTCCGCGGTGACTGAGATCCCCAATCAGGAAGTTATACTTGTGGGGCAATCAAATGGAATTGTGCATTTTGTTTCTAAGAATAAATTGGATAAGAATTTTTTATCAGCCTCGCTATCCAAAAAACGTTTTCCCTCCGGCATAGTACAATTCACTTTGTTCAATTCTTCCTATCAGCCATTGGCAGAAAGATTGGTGTTTATTCGCCATAGTTCGCCGCTTTCAATACGTTTTACAACGGATAAAGAAACTTATAGCGTAAGAGAAAAGATTAAAATGACCTTGAATGCAGCCGACTCTGCCGGTAAACCTGCGCAAGGTGCGTTTTCAATAGCAGTTACCAATGAATCTCAGATACCTTTTGATGATGTTAATGAGACGACCATATTATCAAATTTGTTGCTGAGCTCAGAACTGAAGGGCTACATAGAAACTCCAAACTATTATTTTACCGAGGTTAATTCACAGAAGGATAAAGCATTGGATAATCTGATGCTTACACAAGGCTGGAGAAAGTTCGACTGGAAAAATCTGACAGCCGGGATATATCCGCTACTGACGTTTAAGCCCGAACGGAATATCAGCGTAAGTGGGAGAGTTTTTAATTTGAACGGAACACCTGCTGTGGGAGGTAAGGTAATGCTGCTGACTTCGAGAGGAACTGGTATGGTACTCGATACGATAACTGATGCAGAAGGCAGATTTAATTTTGAAAATTTGAGTTTTAATGATAGTACCACCTTTATAGTGCAGGCCCGAAATGCCCGGGATAAAAAGAATGTTGAGATTGTGCTTGACAGGATTCCGGCGCAACCGGTTACAAAGAATAAAAATGCTGCGGCTGCAGAAATAAACGTTAACCAATCCCTAATCACTTATCTTAAAAATCGTAGCGAGCAATTTGCCGAAATGCGAAAAAATGGGTTATTCCGTCGGAGTATTGTACTTGCCGAAGTTAAAATTACCGAAGTAAAGCCAAAAGTTAAAGAGTCGAGCAATCTTAATGGAGCTGGGAATGCAGACGCCGTTCTTGTTGCTGCGGATTTACAGGACTGTCAGAATTTAGCCATTTGCTTACAGGGGCGGGTAGCCGGTTTAATTATTCAAAATGGTGTGGCGTATTTAAGCAGAAATATGTCGAGTTCATTTTCCGGACCTGTTCCGATGCAACTTATTGTTGATGGAATGAATGTTGAACCTTCTTTTCTCTCAGTTATTAGCCCGAACGACGTAGAAACAATAGAAATATTGAAAAGTATCGGAAACACTGCCATTTACGGCATCAGAGGCGGCGGGGGAGTAATGATAATAACAACAAAAAGAGGTGAGCGCAATATGTCTGCACGCAGTTTTGCCCCGGGCATCGCCTCCTTTAAGCCTCAGGGATATTACCTTGGGCGCCAGTTTTATTCACCTGTTTATGATGGTCCGGTAAATCCTTTGCCTGATTTACGCACTACTATTTTTTGGGCGCCTAATGTTTTAACCTCTGCGAATGGTAAAGCTTCTGTGGAATTTTTTGCCTCAGACAAACCCGGAGTCTATAAAGCTGTTATTGAGGGTCTGGACTTAAAAGGTTCTTTAGTGCGACAAATACATCGATTTAACGTGAAATGAATTCTATTAAAATAACTATAAAAGAAAAAATAGCTCTTTTAACTCTGGACAAAGGAAGGTCCAATGCCATTGGTGCCGAAATGGTAATGGAGTTAAAGGACATGATTCAAAATATCGAAAAAGACGAGAATGTTTCGGGAGTGATTTTAACGGGCAAAGATGAATATTTTACCGCCGGGCTCGACTTGATGGAGCTTTTCGATTATTCAGAAAATCAGATTAAGGAATTTTGGGAACAATACTTTGCTCTTATTCATGCTCTGGCAGCTTTCAAAAAGCCACTGATAGCAGCAATAAACGGCCATGCCCCGGCCGCAGGAACAATTCTTTGTCTGTGCTGCGATTACAGAGTTATGGCTCAAGGAGAATTTCCAATAGGATTAAATGAAATTGCTTTGGGAATCATCGTTCCAGACAGTTTTTTTCAGTTATATGCCTCTTGTATTGGCCGGCAAAAAGCCAGCAAATATCTGCTGGAAGCTAAATTAATGAATCCAAATGAAGCTTTAGGTATTGGTTTAGTCGACGAGGTGGTGAATGCAAGTTCTTTAATTAATACAGCAGTTAAACAAATGCAGAAATACCTTCAATTTAATAAAGTGGTTTGGCAGGAGAGTAAGCAGAACATCAGAAGAAACCTGGTTTTTTCGGTTCAGCCTCATCAGCCAGATATTATAAAAAAAATATTGGAAGAGTGGTGGGCTCCCTATAACCGATCAATTTTACAAACTATTATACAGAACTTTAAAAAATCTTAAATTTGCATATCATCAATCCTGTATAAAAATTCTTGTAGAATGAATATTCTTAGTGCCGGAACAGAAACAGAAGTTGAAACTTTTACCCTCGAAGAGATTTTGACGAGTATAAAAGCCAATCATCGGTTAATTTTATGGAACGATGATGTAAATACTTTTGAGCACGTAATCTACTGCCTGGTAAAGTATCTGGATTATAATCATAATCAAGCCGAAAATATAGCGTGGACCATTCACAATGATGGCAAATGCGCTGTACTTGAGGGGTCTTTTACCGAACTCGAAGTATATCGGAAAATTCTTCAACAGGAAGGGCTTACAGTCACCATAGATTAGATTTATGGCCGTTAACTGATTCTGTTCTTCATCTCCTTTTATAGTAATAAAGTAGTTACTGCCTGCATATTCATGGTTGAATGCCTTTTCTTTGCACGTTGTTTGTTGATAAGTAAAGAAAAAAACTTTAAAAATGAGGCTCTTATATATTTTAATTACGTTTTTTACTCTTTGTACGCAAGTTGTTTCTGCTCAAAATCCTGTCGGAGATGTACGAGGAAAAGTGGTAGATTCCGGCACTAAAAAGCCAATCGACTTTGCAACAGTAGCCTTAATTGATTCAACTTCCGGGAAAGCAATTAAATCTGCGCAAAGTGATTTAGCGGGCCAATTTATCTTGTCAAATCTTCCATTCGGAAGTTATATCGTAAAAGTAAGTTTTGTCGGTTTTCAGCCTTATTCTAATCCTGTTGTTATCTCTCAAAAAAATTCCAGGATAGATCTTGGCCTTCTCCCATTAGTGCAAAACAAAGACAATGTTTTAAAGCAGGTTACTGTAGAGGGACAGCGAAGTTCTATGCAATTAGGTGTTGATCGAAAAGTGTTCAATGTAGAGCAAAGTTTAGTAAGCGAGGGTGGTTCGGCAACTGACTTACTCGCTAACGTTCCAACTGTTTCAGTTGATATCGATGGAAATATCAACCTTCGGGGTTCGGGCAGTGTTCGGGTTTTAATTGATGGAAGGCCTTCGGCTATCGGCGGTGGAGATATTTCAACCATTTTACAGGCCTTGCCTGCAAGTTCTATTGAAAGCATAGAGTTAATCACCAATCCCTCCTCTAAGTACGATCCTGAAGGTCAAACAGGAATTATCAATATCGTTTTAAAGAAAAATAAAAAAGTAGGTGTTAATGGCGCCGTTTCCCTATCTGCCGGTACACAGGAAAACTACAATACCAGTACTAATTTAAGCTACCGCGATGGGAATGTGAATGTTTACGGAAACTATGGCTTTCGATATGGTACACGTATTGGCGGTGGATTTAATAATACATCTTTCATAAATAACGGGCAGACATTTAATAGTTCGAGCGGCCAGCGACAAAATGTAGGGAATAACGCAAAGGCTGGAGTTGACTACTATATCAACAAGAAAACTACGATTGGGGCTTCAGCGAATATAAACTTCCGGAATGGTGAGGATACAGAAGATATCAATTATGTATATCAAAATTATCTGAATACATATTCTAACGGAACCAGTCTTAGGAGCTCTGAAGGAAACGAGAAAGATAAAGGTTATGATTTAGCGCTTGATTTTAGCAGAAAGTTTAAAAGGCAAGGCGAGGAATTAATGGCAAATTTTAGCTTCGGCCAGAGTTCTGAAGATGGAGTATCAACCTTCAATCAGAGTTTTTTTTACCCCCAAAGGGATATCAAAGATTCAATAGACAGGAGGGTTAATGTAAATGGTGAAAAACGGAAAAATTATAATATACAAGCAGATTATACTCTGCCAATCACTGAAAAGCAAAAGTTTGAAGCAGGTTACCGCACAACGATCGGACTTCGGAACGAAGATCAGTCCTCAGAGAAATTAAATCCTGTTTCAGGTAACCTTGAAAATGATTATCAACTAACCGATGATTTTTCTTCAGAAGATATTGTACATGCTTTATATATCAATTATCAAAATCAGGTAAACGGGGGATTTGGCTTCCAGACCGGCTTGCGTGCAGAACAGGCCTATCTTAATACAGAATACACCGCAACCGACGGAACGACATTCCAGCCAACAGGAGCAAAAGGGAACCTTGATTATTTTCGAATTTATCCCAGTATCTTTTTAACTCAAAAGTTGAAAGGCGAAAATCAGTTGCAATTAAGCTATACACGCAGAGTTAACCGGCCGCGTGGCTGGCAGGTCAATCCGTTTTTGAACGTTACCGATCCCAATAATCTTCGTATGGGGAATCCAAATTTGAAGCCTGAGGATATCCATTCGGTAGAGTTTAGTTATATGAAATTTTGGAAGGCTTTAACTTTTACATCGACCTTATTTACCAGGCAGGTAAATGATGTGGTTCAAAGTTACCGCACAGTTTTAAGTGGCGATACAACATTGTCGCAGTTTATCAACCTAAGTAAAACCCGGGCATCAGGTTTAGAATTAATCAGCAGGGCTGATATTTCAAAAGGCTTTAATATTACGGCCAATGTGAATATATTTTACAATAAGTTTTTTGGAAATGCTCAGTTCGGCTTAAAACCGAACGATGGGTATAATTGGAACTCGAATTTAACATCTACTTTTAAGCTTCCTCTAAATTTATCCGGCCAGATTAATATGAACTATATGGCGCCCAGGGTAATGGCACAAGGTCGGGGAAAAGAAATGTTTGGAATGGATGCCGCTTTACGTTTAGATATGATGAAAAAAAAGGCAAGCTTGTCATTTAATATGCGCGATGTATTCAATACCAGAAAGTGGGGAATGGTGACTGAAACCGACCAGTTGATCTCTGAATTCCAACGTCGTATGCAGGGCAGACAGGCAAACTTAACGTTTAGTTACCGCTTTGGTCAGTCAGATTTGCCCCAACGTAATAAGCGTCCAGAGAAAGATTCTCAAAATCAGCCAATGGACGAGCCGCAGTTCTAGTTATTTCAATCTGCAGTTGTTTTTTATGATTGAGGCATTATCATAGTATTAAGCTCTATATTCCTTTTTGGTCGAAAGAATAGAATATTTAAGAATAAAATCCAATATTCGCTCCAATATCCTGTAATTGGAAATCATCTAAGAACTAATTTAAGCTTGCAGCTCATGGCCAATAAAAACCCCTATCTTTTTCCCTTCATTCTGATAACATCGTTATTCTTTTTATGGGGATTTGCTCACAACCTCGATCCAATTTTAATTCCGCATTTACAAAAGTCGTTTACTTTAACAACCGTGCAGGCAACTTTGATAGATTCCGCGGTTTTTATAGCTTATTTTATTATGGCAATACCGGCGGGTATTATAATGAAGAAATATGGCTACAAAACTGGCATAATTATCGGTCTTTTACTGTTTGCCTTTGGTTCATTTCTATTCGTTCCTGCGGCAGATAACCAGTCCTACAACTTCTTTTTGATTGCATTATTCATTATAGCCTGTGGTTTAACAATCTTAGAAACAGCAGCAAATCCGTATGCATCATCACTGGGAGATCCGGAAACTTCTACACAACGGCTGAATCTTGCGCAATCGTTTAACGGTTTGGCAGCTGCAATGGCACCCGTTATCGGAGCGAGAATTATCCTAACAAAAGGATATACCGATGCAGAATTAGATGTCATGTCTGCAAGTGCCAGACAAATGGCCTTGGCCGCAGAGGCATCATCAGTGAAAATGCCTTATATGATTTTAGGCACAGTTTTACTTATAATCGCTATAATTTTTGCGTTTACCAAATTGCCAAAAATTCAAAATACCGACGAGCATTTGGAAAGCGAAAGTATCTTTCATGCCTTCAAACACAAACATTTATCGTGGGGAGTTGCCGCGCAGTTTTTCTATGTCGGGGCACAGGTTTCTGTATTTAGCCTTTTTATTTTATACGCCACTAAATCTGCCGATATAAGCGCAATAACCGCTGCAGATTATTTAGGAGCCTGTGGAATCGCATTTTTAATCGGGCGCTTTATCGGCACCTTTTTAATGCGATTTATTAAACCGCACAAATTATTGGCACTGTATGCAATTATCAATGTAATACTTTGTCTTGTGGCAATTTACGGGCACGGAATGATCACTGTGTATACGGTTATTGGAATATGTTTTTTTATGTCCATTATGTTTCCTACCATTTTTGCATTAGGAATAAAAGGATTAGGAGGGGATACAGAGTTTGGAAGTAGTTTAATTATTATGGCGATAGTTGGTGGAGCTATTTTACCTCGTCTTTTTGCTATGATAGCAGATTCTACAAATAACATTCAAAATGGATACATAATTCCCTTAATCTGTTTTATTGTGATTGCCATATTTGGATTAAGTGGATATAAAATAATTAAAGCTAAATCATAGATTTTTAATAATGTTCAGTTTAAAAAATAAACAGGCCGTAATTACCGGCGGCGGAAGCGGAATCGGAAAAGCAATTTCTCTGCTTTTCGCCCAGCAGGGGGCCATTGTTCACATCATAGAATTGAATTCTGACAATGCACAACAGGCTGTAAAAGAAATAAAGGAGAATGGAGCGGAGGCGTATTCGTATAGTGCGGACGTAAGCAAACAGGATCAAATTATTTCGGTTTTTAACAAGATCGGTAAGATTGATATCCTGGTAAATAATGCCGGAATTGCTCATGTAGGGAAAGTAGAAGGTACTTCTGAAGAAGATTTTGAAAGGGTATATAGCGTAAATGTTAAGGGAGCATATAATTGCCTTTACGCAGCAGTTCCTTTAATGAAGGCACAGGGCGGTGGCGCTATCGTGAATATGGCATCCATTGCATCTTCCGTTGGCATAGCCGATCGCTTTGCCTATTCAATGAGCAAAGGCGCTATCCATGCCATGAGTATGTCCATTGCTCGGGATTATTTAGATGATAAGATCCGGAGCAACTCGATTTCACCGGCAAGGGTTCATACACCGTTTGTAGATGGATTCATTGCTAAAAACTATCCCGGTAAGGAAGAAGAAATATTTGAAAAACTATCAAAAAGTCAGCCGATTGGCAGGATGGGTAAACCTGAAGAAGTTGCAGCATTAGCCCTTTTTCTATGTTCGGATGAAGCAGGCTTTATTACCGGCTGCGATTATCCTATTGATGGAGGATTTATAAAACTTAACAATTAAGGTAAAAACGATATGAAACTTATAAGATTCGGAGAACTTTACAAAGAGAAACCAGGAGTAATAATTGACGATGTGTACTATGATGTATCAGCTTTTGGGGAAGACTTTAATGAAAATTTTTTTGAAAGCGACGGACTTTCAAGACTTGAAAATTACCTTAAAATAAATCAGGGGAAACTTCAGCCAATCCCCGAAGGCAGCCGTATCGGCTCACCAATTGCAAGACCATCAAAAATTCTTTGCATCGGCTTAAACTATGCCGATCATGCCATTGAAACAGGTGCGCCGATTCCTCCTGAGCCGGTTTTATTTATGAAATCCACCACGGCCTTAGTAGGTCCCTTTGACAATATCGTTATCCCTAAAAACTCAGTGAAAACCGACTGGGAAGTTGAGTTAGCCTTTGTAATAGGCAAAAAAGCGAGTTACGTAGACGAGTCGGAAGCTATGGATTATGTAGCCGGATATTGTTTGCATAATGATGTTTCTGAGCGGGCTTTTCAGCTTGAACGCAATGGAACCTGGGATAAAGGTAAAGGTTGTGATACATTTGCACCAATTGGTCCGTTTTTGGCAACAAAGGACGAGATCAGCGATCCTGACAACCTTCGTCTTTGGCTGAATGTAAACGGTCAAAAGATGCAGGACGGAAATACTAAAACATTTATTTTCAAAATCCCTTTTCTTATTTCCTACTTAAGCCAGTTCATGACATTGCTTCCGGGAGACATAATCTCCACAGGAACTCCGGCTGGTGTTGGCTTAGGCTTTAATCCGCCGGTGTATTTAAAGGCGGGAGATGTTGTAGAACTTGGTATTGATGGCTTAGGAACTTCAACTCAAAAAGTTGTCGCTTATGAAAAGAATTGATTCACATCAACACTTCTGGCGCTTTGATCCGGTAAGGGACTCGTGGATAAATGAGGATATGAAAACTATCCAGCGCGATTTTTTACCCGAAGATCTGGCTCCAATCCTTACAGAAAATAAAGTGGATGGATGTGTAGCTGTTCAGGCTGATCAATCAGAAGAGCAAAATGCTTTTCTTCTTGAACTTGCTGCGGCTAATCCTTTTATCAAAGGAGTTGTTGGTTGGGTCGACCTGAGAGCAAATAATATAAAAGATAGTCTGGATTTTTACAAAGGCTTTGATAAGATGAAAGGCTTCCGCCATGTCTTACAAGGCGAAGAAGACCGGTCGTTAATGCTGAGGAGCGAATTTAAAAGAGGTATTTCTTTATTGGAAGATTACGAATATACCTACGACATTCTCATTTACCCCGACCAGTTGAAATATACAGAGGAGTTTGTTAAGAGTTTTCCGCACCAGCGGTTTGTGATAGATCATATCGCCAAGCCAAACATAAAAGGGAAAGACCTGGACGAATGGGCTAAAGATATCAGCGCGGTTGCACGATATTCTAACGTCAGCTGTAAAGTTTCGGGCATGGTTACCGAAGCCGATTGGCAAAACTGGCAGTCGGAAGATTTTAACCCTTATCTTGAGGTGGTTTTTGAAGCATTCGGCACTAACAGGGTAATGTTCGGGTCAGACTGGCCGGTTTGCGAAGTTGCCGGTGGTTATTCTAAAGTGATTGAATTGGTCCGAAATTATACCTCGCAATTGTCAGCGCACGAACAAGAGCTTTTTTGGGGCAGAAATGCTATAGATTTTTACAATTTAACTAATTAACATCTGGCCCGTTGGTGGCGGATAATTTTTAATCAATGGATTTACAACTAAAAGATAAAGTAATCATAGTAAGCGGTGGTGCCAAAGGCATCGGTGCCGGCATTGTAAAAACTCTGGCGAATGAAGGCTCTATTCCCGTAATTGTTGGAAGAAATGAGGAGGACAATTTAAGCACACTTGCCGAAATTGAAGCTGCAGGCGGAAAAGGCTTCCAGGTATCTGCTGAACTTACTAAGCCCGAGGAGTGCGCTCGCGTTATAAATGAAGTAATAGCAAAATTCGGAAGAATTGAAGGTTTGGTAAATAATGCAGGTGTGAACGATGGTGTAGGTTTAGAAAATGGCACCTATGAAAAGTTCATGGAATCTCTTCACCGCAATGTTGTGCATTATTATTTATTGGCTCATTACGCGCTTCCAGAGCTGAAAAAATCAAAAGGGGCGATTGTAAATATAAGTTCTAAAACTGCCGAAACGGGCCAGGGAGGTACGTCCGCATATGCCGCCGCTAATGGTGGCCGTAATGCGTTAACTCGTGAGTGGGCTGTTGAACTGTTAAAATATAGCATTCGTGTAAACGCAATAATTGTTGCAGAGTCATGGACACCCGCGTACGAAAAGTGGATTAAAACATTGCCAAACCCTGAAGAGAAATTAAAAGAAATTACAGATAAAATACCTTTCGAAAATAGAATGACCACACCGGAAGAACTGGGTAATGCAACAGCATTTTTGTTGTCGCCTTGCTCAAGCCATACAACCGGTCAGTTAATTCATGTTGATGGAGGTTATGTGCACTTGGATCGCGCTTTAGCGAATGCTTAAAATATTATGAAAACTTTAGTTTGTACAACACCCGGAGCTTTTGAATATCAGCAAGGAGAATATCCTGCGGCAGCGAAAGATCACTCTATATTAAAAATAAAACGGATCGGAATCTGTGGAACAGATTTGCATGCCTTCGAAGGTACTCAACCTTTTTTTGAATATCCGAGGATTTTGGGTCATGAACTGGCCTGCGAATTTGTTAGCGGAGATAACGCGGAGGGATTTAAGGCGGGAGAGGCTGTAACATTTATTCCATACTTCTATTGTGGCGAATGTATTGCTTGTCGTTCAGGAAAATCAAATTGCTGTGTCAATATTAAGGTTTGCGGCGTTCATATGCATGGAGGAATGGCCGAATATCTCTCGGTCCCGTCTTACTCTTTAATCCATGGCGAAGGTCTGAGCTATGATGAACTGGCCCTTGTGGAACCCTTGGCTATTGGAGCCCATGGTGTAAGAAGAGCGGACGTTAAAAAAGATGAATTTGTTTTGGTGATAGGAGCGGGTCCCATCGGTCTCGGTATTATGGAATTCGCCAGAATTGCCGGTGGGAAGGTGATTGCGATGGACATTAACGACCAACGACTGACTTTCTGTAAGGAAAAGCTGAACGTACATCATACCATAAATCCAATGACTGATGATGTAATTGCTAAGTTAAAAGAAATTACAAATGGTGATTTTCCTACAGTTGTAATTGATGCGACCGGAAGTCTTAAAGCAATTAATAATGGTTTTCAATATTTGGCTCATGGAGCACGCTACGTTCTGGTTGGTCTGCAAAAAGGGGAGTTAAGTATTAGTCACCCCGAGTTTCACAAGCGCGAAGCCACTTTAATGAGTAGCAGAAACGCGACCCGTGATGATTTTGAGCACGTAATTGCTTGCATGAAAAACGGTCTGGTAAATCCGGCAACATATATTACTCACCGCGTTACATTTGATCAGGTGAAAGATGAGTTCAAAGGCTGGCTCAATCCTGCCAACGGAGTGATAAAAGCAATGATAGAAGTTGATTAGCTTTAAATATAATGAAAACATTTGTACTGTCAGCCATCACTGTTATTGGTCTGGTGGCGACCAGTACATTCGGTGCGCAAACTAGTATTGATGTTTATCTTTTATTGCGACCAGGCCAGGCTATCTCATAAAAATTTTCCTCCGGATCAAAGTAAACACGTTCGCATTCACCCCTATCCAAAGATCATATTCATGGCACCTCCGGAACTTTACAGCTTGGATTCGTATGGCTGACGCTCTATCGAAATAATTCGCGTTTTTCGATTTTCCGATTGTAACAAATTTATATTTTTCTTAACGCTCTACACTTTTACTAAGCTTCGGTTTTGGAATAAAGTTTCTGAACTCATACATTTGCTATTCAACTAAGTTGAATTAAATTCAATTACTGTCAACTTCTGGCAATTTAGTGCCGGTCGGATCACTGTGCCTGGATACTTAGTAAAAGTAAAGAGCGTTATCACTAACCACTATACTTTAGTTTAAATGAAAGCGGAGGAATCGGCCGCTATATAAATGCGAATTAAAACGAATAATAATTGATTTAACTAACATAACTTGAAATACAGAACGAAAATCTATAGCATATTAACAGGCTTTGGCTTGTCTGCATTAGCATTGCAGTCAAATGCTCAAACGGCAGGTTTGACAATCCCTTCTGGCTTCAAAGCCGAGATTATAGCGGAAGGCACCGGGAAACCGAGGCATATAGCTGTAACTAAAACGGGCGATATTTATGTCAAACTCTTCAGAAAAGTAGAAGACAAAGGTATTTTAATGCTTCAGGATAAAGATGGGGATGGCAAATACGAAACTAAAACAAGCTTTGGTAATTATGTCGGAACTGGTATTTATTTAAAGGATGGATATTTATATGCATCATCGGATGAGGAGGTTTTCAGATACAAGCTCGATGCAAACGAGCACGTGATCAATCCGAATAAACCCGATACACTGGTTAGAGGCCTTGTTAATAAACGACAACATGAGTCAAAGTCTCTAGTACTGGACAATGCAGGAAATATGTATGTAAACATTGGGGCTCCCTCGAACTCCTGTCAGGTGAATGATCGTCAGCAAGGCTCTCCCGGCCAGGCAGATTGTCCACTTCTCGAAACGGCAGGCGGTATCTGGCAATTTAAAATTGATAAATTTAATCAAAGCTATGCTGAAGGAGTAAGATATGCCACAGGCTTGAGAAATGTTGTCGGACTTGACTGGAACACACAAAATAATACCTTGTTTGTTATGCAACATGGCAGGGATCAGCTAACGATGTTTCCTGAATTGTATAATACTAAGCAATCTGCCGAACTACCTGCAGAATGTATGTATATGATTAAAAAGGGGGACAATGCCGGCTGGCCATATATTTATTACGACCCATTTCAAAAGAAAAAGATTATTGCGCCTGAATATGGCGGAGACGGAAAGAAGGACGGAGATAGTAAATATATCGATCCTGTAGTTGCTTTCCCGGCCCATATGGCACCGAATGGACTTTTGTTTTACACTGGCAAAATGTTTCCTGAGAAATATAGAAATGGCGCATTTGTAGCTTTTCATGGATCATGGAACCGATCGCCAGAGCCCCAAAAAGGTTTTCTTGTAGCTTTTGTTCCTTTTAAAGATGGTAAGCCTTCCGGCGAATGGGAAACTTTTGCGGATGGCTTTTCGGGTTCGCCAGAGAAAACAGCTTCGGGTCGGGCAGACCATAAGCCATGCGGACTTGCTATGGGCCCAGATGGTTCATTGTATGTTACTGACGACGCTAAAGGCGCCATTTATAAAATTTCGTATCATAAATAATTTCTGTCGTGAAAAAAATATCAATCGTTCTATTAGTTGCTTCAGTTTTTTCTTTCTCGTCTTTTGCACAAACTAAAAAACCGGCAACGGGCTCAAAAACTGCAAAAAAGCCTGCAACTGCCGCCGTTTCTCCAGCAACTTTGCAAAGAGGGAAAGTGGTATATAACACATATTGTGTGGCTTGCCATCAGCCTGATGGCGGTGGGGTGCCTAGTATGAATGCTCCCATTGTAAAGACATCCTACGTGCTGGGGCCGAAAAATAGACTTATAGATATCCTGCTTAAAGGAATGCAGGATGTTGAAATTGATGGCGAAACGTATTCAAACGTGATGCCTTCTCATAGTTTCCTTACTAACCAGCAAATAGCTGATGTTTTAACATATGTTCGTAATAACTTCGGCAACAAAGCAAGTGCTGTTACTGTTGCTGAAGTAGCTGCTGTTAGGAACAAAAAATAATTGCAAGTTGATGAATTATAGAAAATTTAAAAATGTACTTGTTTCGGAAGTTGGTTTAGGTACCTGGCAATTAGGTAGCGCCGATTGGGGAAACATGAATGAAGACGAAGCTTTTGCGATATTAAACAAGTTTGTAGAACTGGGAGGCAACTTCATTGATACAGCTGATGTTTATGGCATGGGAATCAGCGAACGCTATATCGGCAAATTTTTGAAAACAACCGATAAAGAACTAATCATAGCAAGTAAATTAGGCAGACGCAGCGATGGTGACAATGGTTGGCCCCAAAACTTCAGCTATGACGGAATGCGTGCTCATGTAGAATCCTCGCTTAATAATTTGGGCCTGCAATCTCTGTTTCTCGAGCAATTACATTGTATCCCTGAAGAGGAATTACGTGCTGGAAATGTATTCAACCATCTGCGTAAGCTGCAGGATGAAGGCTTGATTCAAAACTGGGGAGTAAGTGTAGAAACTGCCGAAGAAGCTCTGATCTGCCTTGAGCAGGAAGGCATCGCTTCACTTCAGATTATTTTTAATTTATTCAGACAGCATTATTCAGAGGAATTTTTTGCTAAAGCAAAAGAAAAAAAGGTCGCATTAATTGTCCGTGTTCCGCTTGCAAGCGGGTTGCTAAGCGGCAAGTATAATTTAGGTAGTTCTTTTTCGAAAAATGATCACCGAAACTACAATGCTAATGGCGAATCGTTTAACGTGGGTGAGACTTTTTCCGGCGTTGAATTTTCAAAAGGTGTAACTCTGGCTAACCGTATTGCCGATAAACTTCCGGATAAACGCACCGCACAGTGGGCAATTCGGTGGATTTTGGATCATCCCGAAGTAACTACGGTTATCCCGGGTGCTACTAAAGTTAGTCAGGTTGAGAGTAATATGGCCGCGTCAAGCCTGCCTTCCCTTTCGGAAGATACTCACAGACAATTAAGTGAATTATACGCTGAGGAAATACAGCCCAATATCAGAGGAAGATTTTAGGTCCTAAAACGGATTAACCCACGATTGCAGTATTCTGCTTTTACGTTCAAATCAATTTTTCTTTATGAGCCATTTAAAACGGACTTTAATATTTTTCTGCCTGTTCTTTCTTGCCATACATTCAACATTCGCCAATGCGGCAAGGTATGATTTTGTGGTAGCACAAGACGGAAGCGGAGATTTCAAAACTGTACAGGAAGCAATCGGTGCGGTGCCCGATTTTAGAAAAAAGACAACATTAATCTTAATTAAAAGAGGCGTCTACAAAGAAAAGTTGGTACTTGCCGGTTCTAAGCAACTGGTTAAATTAGTGGGGGAAGATGTTAATAAAACGATTTTAACGTATGATGATTTCGCTCAAAAAAAGAATTCTTTTGGTGAAGAAAAAGGGACTTCGGGATCTTCGAGTTTTTACATCTATGGCGATGGTTTCACTGCTGAAAATATAACCTTCGAGAATTCTTCAGGTCCCGTTGGGCAGGCTGTGGCCGTTTGGGTGGCGGGCGATAAATCTGCTTTTAAAAACTGTAAATTCCTGGGTTTCCAGGATACCTTGTATACCTATGGGAGGGGTAGCCGCCAGTATTATAAAAATTGCTATATAGAGGGGACCGTGGATTTTATTTTCGGATCTGCGACGGTGGTTTTCGACGAATGTGACATCTTCGCAAAAAGCGGCGGATATCTTACAGCGGCTTCTACGCCCGACACTGTGAAATACGGATATGTTTTTCTTAACTGTAAAATTAGGGGTGACGCTCCCCAAAATTCATTTTATTTGGGTAGGCCGTGGCGTCCGAATGCTAAAACTGTGTTTATACACTCCGATTTAGGCAACATGATAAAACCAGAAGGCTGGGATCATTGGGGAAAAGAATCGAATAAACAAACTGCTTTTTATGCCGAATATAAAAACACCGGTAAAGGTTATCAGCCCGAAAAGCGTGTAAGCTGGTCTCATCAGCTTAGCGATAAAGAAGCTAAGGAATATACTCTGGAAAAGATTTTCAGAGATTGGAAGCCGTTTGAATGAACAAATGCAGTCAGCGTTTTAACGCTGTCTGCATTAAATTGTATTATATCACATAGTTCCAGCCCATCTCATCCGGACTAAAACCATAACGAATGTCGTTTAACGTTTTAAGTACCCGATTAGAGAATTCTGCTTTAGATTGGTCAGGCAGGGTATAAACAGAACCTTCGTAGCCAATGCTTGCAATCGGAGCAATAGTTGCCGCAGTGCCCGCGCCAAATGCTTCGGTTAACTTGCCGCTTTTTAATCCTTCAATAATCTCCGCTACTGAAACGCGACGTTCTTCTACGGGGACACCCCATTTACGGGCCAGTGTCAGTACGGTGTCGCGTGTTACGCCTTTTAAAATGGTATCACGGGTTGATGGGGTAATAAGTTTTCCATCAATCATAAACATAAGGTTAGCAGCGCCAAGTTCTTCTATATAAGCGTGGTCGCGGCCATCTGTCCATATTATCTGGTCGAATCCTTCTTTCAATGCTTCCTGTGCCGGATACAATGAGCCGCCGTAATTTCCACCCGTTTTGGCAAAACCAAATCCGCCTTCGCTGGCACGCGAATATTTAGTTTCAACCTTAACTTTAAGCGGCTTGCTGAAATATGCTCCAACAGGACAAGTTAGAATAATGTACTTGTATGTTTTAGATGGCTGCACACCAAGGTAAGGGTCGGTGGCAAACATGTATGGCCGAATATATAGTGAGGTTCCAGGCGAGGTAGGAATCCAGTCTCTATCTAAATTTACTAATGCCGCGATACTTTGAAGAAATATTTCGGTGGGTAATTCAGGCATGCACATGCGCTGTGCAGAAAGGTTAAAACGTTCGGCATTTTTATTTGGGCGAAATACCACCACTTTCCCATCAGGATGCTTATAGGCCTTTAAACCTTCGAAAAAAGTTTGCCCGTAATGCAACGATGCTATGGCTGGACTTAGGGATAAATCGCCGTAAGGCATGATCTGAAAATTCTGCCATTTCCCATCAGCATAATCCGCCACAAACATGTGATCGGAGAATATTTTCCCGAACGGCAGATCGTTAAAATCTGTTTCTTTTAAGCGTGAAGCTGAAGTTTTTGTAATCTTGATATCAAGTGTATATGACACGGTGCCAGGCTTTAATAAAAATCATACAAATAAACAGAATTTGCCTGATTTTATGATAACCCTTTTTGAGATATATTGCTATAAAAGGGGTTATTTTACATCTTTTAGATTTTTCCCCTTGTGCCGGGTCCAAAGCAGATGCTTGGGCGAGCCAATAACCTGCGAACTATAGATTCCGCTATGACCGGAAAATAGATAGGCAATGAAACATGATATGGCAATAAACAGGGCATGTTGACTTCCAAATAACTCAATGCCCATAAAAACACAGGCCAGCGGAGTGTTTGCGGCAGCGGCAAATACAGCGACGAAGCCCATAGCAGCCAAAAGGTCTGTCGGTAGTGGAAGAAAGAGAGAAAGTGCACTTCCTAGGCTTGCCCCTATAAAAAATAGGGGTGTAACCTCGCCACCCTTAAAGCCAGAACTTAGAGTGATGGCTGTTAGTAAAATTTTAAGCAGAAAAAGATAGCCTGGCTGTGCGATCGTAAAGCTTTCTACGATAGTCGGTATACCAAGACCGGCAAGCCTGAAATCCTTGAGGCTAAAAAGAACTATCAAAACAATAATTCCTCCTACGAAGGGGCGTAATGGAGGGTACGGAATTTTATCAAAAAAGCTTTTTAGAAGGGGAATCAGTTTGTTGAACATCCATCCTGCGAAAGCAAAAATAACACCAGCCAATACGGTGATGAGAAGATTTTTGAATGAAATATCTGTTATAGTCTGAATAGAATAATGAAGATGGCTTGCTCCCCACATTGAACAGATTATATCGGCAATAATCGCTGCGAAGAGTGATGGGATCAAGGCTTCGTATCGCATTCTTCCAATAATATAAACCTCGAGCGCGAAAACTGTGCCGGCTAGTGGCGTTCCAAAGACAGAAGCGAAGCCTCCGCTAATTCCGCAAATGAGCAATATTTTTCGGTCGCGAGCATTAAAGGGGAAAATATGATTCAGCTGGTCTGCCAGAGATCCTCCCATTTGCACGGCCGTGCCTTCTCGCCCTGCCGATCCACCACCCAAATGTGTTAAAAGCGTTCCAAGCAGCACCAATGGTGCCATATGCCAGGGAAGCCTTTTTTGAGGTTGAGTAATTTCGTCGATTATCTGGTTATTCCCCTTTTCTATCGATTTACCGAAGTAGTGATACAACAGCCCGATCAGCAAACCAATTACTGGTAAAAGGTAGTAGATCCAAAAATTAGTTTCCCGGTAATTGGTAACCCAATCCAAAGCTATCAGGAAAAATGCAGAAGCACTTCCCGAGAGAATTCCCACAATCCCTGCTAATAAAAGCCATTTTAGAGTAAATGAAAGAATGTGGAGATGAGTTTTGGAATACATTGTACTTAAACTCTAATAAGAATTAGGCCATAAAAATTGTCTGCGTTCAAAGCCTGCATTCTCAAATTTAATACAATATTCTAAACTTAATGGTGTTCGATATGTCTTTCAGTTCCTTTAAAACCTGTTTATCATATTGATTGCTAACATCGGTAATTGCGTAGCCAATCTGTGAATTGGTCATTAAAAACTGACTCACGATGTTGATTTTATGATTGGCGAAGATTTGGTTTATCTGCGCCATTATTCCCGGCACGTTATTATGAATATGGATAAGACGATGCGCATTTGCCACTTTGGGTAATTGCAGATTCGGGAAGTTTGAGCTTAGATAGGTATCACCTTTATTGATGAAATCCGCTACCCTCTTTGAAATAAACTGTGCATTTCTTGGATTGTGTTTTGGATCGTCAAAAATCACGATGCCCATTTCCGTTGCAATTTTATGTGAAAGCTTTTGTTTGCTGTTTCCTAAATAGCCTATCGTTTTAAGTTTAACCGCTTGCTTTAGCTGCTCATCATCAATTTTTTCGCCATTAGCTAAAATAAGCATACCTACATCGGCAACGTATTTTTCCTCAAAGCTTGATTTATGACGTATTGAGAATCCATCTTTTTTCAGGATTTGCATGGTTTCCTCTGGTACATCACCTACAATCAAACAAAGAATTCTGTTTTTTGGATAAGAAATTGCTCTTGGTAACTGATTGATATATAAAAACTCGTCAAAACTTGGCGTAACATGATCTGCTTTTTCAAGGATGCTCTGACGTGCGATATTCTCAGTGAATGCATAGAACTTCTGAATCAGACCCGATTCTTTTAACTGAAAATCTGAGTAGCCGTCACCAATGCCGAAAATATCTCCTTCAAGCTTTAGTTGCTTTAAGAGTTTAACTTTTCCGCCTTCTTCGGAAAGCGGATTGCTGTCATCGTATCCAACAATATTGCCGTCAACATCAAACAAAAAAGTATTGGCGTAAATATTTTCTTTTTTAATGTGATAAGGAAGAACTACCGGTGTGATAAATTCTTTAAATCCACCGGAAACTATTAAAACATCATCCGCGTGATTTTTAAAAAAAGTCCTGTTTCTTGAAAATGACGAAGAAACAAGTTTTTTTAAGCGGTTGACCAATAATTTTAAATGATCGCGATTCGCCTGAAGTACTTTAACACGTTGAGTTAAGCTTTCTCGGAAAGACAGTCTGCCTTCCATGGCGGCGTTAGTAAGATCTTCAATCTGTTTATAAATAGCCTCGCGGTTGGGATTATCTTTTAATGAAATACGTGCCAACTCATCTAATGCCTCAACCTGGGTAAATGTACTGTCGAAATCTATGATGTAATAATTCTTCATTATTGTTTGGAAGGTTCCTTAAATTGCTGCAAATGTAGTAAACCTGTTATTTGTTTAAGGCATCGCACACCTCTTTAATGCTGATTTTAATAGGTTTGTAGCTAAAATCAGGAAAAAACTGGCGAAATTTTTCGTCAGAATATGCCATTTTTTTAAAAGCACTGCGGGCAGTGTCTTTTGTGATGCCATATTCTTTACCGTTTATTAGTGAAAGCAGCTCTGCGCCACGCCAAGTCAGTTCCATCATCCATGGTTTTGCCTCAATGCCTGGCGGTTTGATATTAAAGGCTTTGGCTGCCTCGGTTAAAATGTCTTTTAAAGTCCAGTTCTCAGCATTAATTACAAAACGTTCGTCGGCGACATCGCTTTCCATTATTACGATCATCGCACGGGCCACGTCTTCAACATCTACAAATCCGTTACTGCCCCTGGTATAGAACTTCAAGCCTTTTCTCACAGCTTCAAAAATTTGTCCGCTGCCTGATGTTCCGGCATTTTTACCTATTATGATCGATGGATTTACAATGGCCGCATTTAAACCTTCCGCAATTGCCCTCCATACTTCCATTTCGCTTTCATACTTTGAAATTGAATAGCCCTGTTGTGTTCCGTTGAATTCCCAATGATTATTTTCAGTAACAGGTAGTCCCTCTTTAGATTCGCCGAGGGCCGCAACCGAACTTACATGCAGCAATTTGTCAATGTTTTTCTCCAGACACAGGTTTACTATATGGTAGGTGCCCTCCTTGTTAATGCGCAATTGTTTTTTTTTATCTTCTGCCGCGAAGGATAGCAATGCTGCACAATGATATACACGAGTAATGCCTTCAAAAGCTTGTTCAAGAGCAAAGTAATCGAGAATGTCAGCCTCAAACCATTCTAATGACTGTCGGTTTTGCAAAATCTCGGGTATGGTGGAAGATGCCCGTTTAAGCGCTCGAACCTGTTCGCCCCTGTCGAGAAGTTGTTTAACTAATTCAGAACCTAAAAATCCTGTAGCGCCCGTAACCAGTATCATCCAAGATGGAATTTGAAATTGGATTCAAACTTACATAAATTTTTAGGCACGGTTTTGATAATGCTGTCTTTAATGATGATAAGATGGGATAAACATGAATGCTATCAGATCACTCCGTTTTGATAAAGGCTTTATATGCGTTTGGATATTTGTCATCATTTAAATAAATTTCAATCACACCATTTTTTCCTACACTTCCGTATTTTAAAGTTGCAGTGCTGTCTTTCAATACACTAAGCGATTTAATCGTTTGTGGAAGTAAGGCCGCTGACATCGTATCTGCCTTTGAAATAATTTTGCCATGCGAAAATATTACGTAAAATGGTTTCTGTTTGCCTGTAAAATTAACGCGGTTTGGAGTACATATTCTTATCGTAGCTGCGTTGGCTGGCTTTGTTTCTATTGATGCTCCCGGCCTTTCCTGAGCAAACAATACGTTAAAGGTTAGAAGCAGCGAAATGGTAAGAGGTACTTTCATGGGTTTCTTTTACGTCTAATGTACGGCATTATCAGGTATTTACCATTCATTTTGATTCGCGTGCTTTTATGAAATACAAGTTTCATTATTGAAATTGGCATTTTAATTTGATCTTTGGTCAAGGTCACTTTGTCTGAACCTTTTAATTATTAAATCAAAAACCATTCATGTCTTTAGCCGATTTTTTTTCACCTGTAGATTCAGATAAGGTAAGCGCTCGTGAGACTTTTTTTACGAGCCAGATGGGATCGCAGGTCGAGATATACATTCATGACTTTCCTGATTTGGAAGCCCAGACTTTTGATATCGCGATCATAGGAGTTCTTGAAGACAGGAATTCCATTAATAATCAGGGTTGTGCCCTCGGGCCTGATTACGTTCGCGAAAAATTATATTCCCTTTACCAGGGAACATATAATATCCGAATGGTTGATTTAGGAAATATAAAGGCTGGCAATACTGTTTCGGATACTTATTTCGCTGTAAAAACGGTGGTAGCGGAGCTGGTTAAGATGGACATCGTGCCATTAATTATCGGTGGTGGTCAGGATCTCACTTATGCACAATATCTCGCTTACGAGTCTTTAGAGCAAAAAGTAGATCTGGTGATTGTTGATCCAAAATTTGATCTGGATGATTCTGTTCATGATAGTTCTATCGAAACCGGTTCAACATCCTATCTAAATAAAATCTTACTTCATCAGCCTAACTACCTGTTTAACTACAGTAATATCGGTTATCAAACCTATTATGTAAATCAGGAAAGCTTGAGAGTTATGGAGAAATTGCTGTTTGATGTTCATCGCCTGGGCGAATTCTCTGGTAATATTTCAGTTTCCGAACCTATAATCCGAAATGCCAATCTCCTGAGCTTTGATATGTCTGCCATTCGTTCCTCAGATGCCGGAGGTAATGCCAATGCAGGTCCCAATGGGTTTTACGGCGAAGACGCCTGTCAGATTTGCCGCTATGCCGGCTTGAATGATAAATTAACCTCCATTGGTTTTTATGAATTTAACCCTGCTTATGACACCAATGGCCAAACTGCAATGCTATTGGCGCAAATGATTTGGTATTTTATTGATGGAGTTTATCATCGTAAAAAGGATTTTCCACTGCAACCGAAGTCTCAGTACCTTATTTACCGGGCATCTTTAAAAGATAATACACACGAATTAGTATTTGTTAAAAGCAAAAAAACAGACAGATGGTGGATGCAAGTCCCTTATCCTGTGGGGACTTCAAAAAACGAGCGTTATCATCTAGTGCCCTGCAGATACGAAGATTATCAAATTGCCGTTTCAGGAGAGATGCCCGACTTATGGTGGAGAACCTACCAGAAGCTTAATTGAAAATGAAGCCACGGACTGAATAAAACCCATGATAGCTTCATCGCCATTGAAAAACAATTAAATTATGATGAAAACTAAATTCGTTTTGCTGTTACTCCTATTACCTCTCTCTGCTGTATTTGCTCAAAAGCAAAAGTTCGAGATAAAAGGAACGATAGATCAGAAATTACAAGGTAAGAAGTTATACTTTACCAGGATAAAAATGTATGGTACTCCAAAGCCAGAAGCTGTTCCGGTTTCTGTTGCTAACGGTGCTTTTTTAATAAAAGGAGATATAGAAGAGCCCGAGCAGGCTTTTTTATCCTTTACTCAGGATGCCAAGACTGACAGCTCTGCACTTTCTTTCCTTATTGATAAGGGCACTATCAATGTGATTATTGCCGATAGACTTTCTTCTGCCAAAGTTACAGGCTCCAAAGCTGATAGAGATTTCAAATCCTATTTAAGTAAAACGGCGCCGAATAACAAAGAGTTCAATGAGTTTTATGAAATGATGAAAAGCAAAGCAATGAGTGGCGGAAATAGGGATTCTTTGCAATTTGTGTTTCAGAACGCGTATGAAATTTATAAAAAGGAAACTCATACTATCCGCTTAAACTTTATAAAGGATAATCCAAATACGTTTATGAGTTTATTGCTGTTGCCCGAAATCGCAGAGTATTCTCAAAATTATAAGCTTATAGATTCTTTATACAATTTATTGGGTAACGACATCAAGAAAATGCCTTCCGCGAAAATAATCAACGAGAAATTTCAAAGAGAAAGGACCCTTTCAATCGGGGCGCTTGCACCCGAATTTTCTCAAGCCAATGTGGATGGCCGGCAGGTGAAGCTTAGTGATTTTAAAGGAAAATATGTGTTGCTGGATTTTTGGGCGTCATGGTGTGGTCCCTGCAGGCAAGAAAATCCAAATGTTGTTAAAGTTTATAACCAGTTTAAAGATAAAAACTTTACAGTACTCGGGATCTCGCTCGACAGGCCCGGGGCAAAATCTGCCTGGCTTAAAGCGATTGAAGACGATAAATTGACCTGGACGCATGTTTCTGACTTAAATTTTTGGAAGAACGAGGTCGCGGTGATGTATAATGTAACAGGTATACCACAAAATTTTCTGCTCGATCCTGAAGGGAGAATAATCGCTAAAAACTTACGTGGCGAGCAGCTGGAAGCTACACTTGAAGAGATTTTAAATAGAAAAAATTAATGGCTGATTAAATAGCCAATGGTAACGAAAACTGCTCCTGCTATAGATATCAGCAGGGCGGTTTTTCCGAACAAAATTCCCAATATAATCCCTACTACAATTAGCATGCAACCTATCCAGAGATAAGTTCGGGCGGTCTTTATGCTTGACTCATCGATTACCGTACTGTCGCTAATAACCTGTCCTTCGTCAATTTTCTGCTCGTGCTCTGCAAGTTTTCTGTCTGCTATCTGCGGATTATTAGTAACTGTGTTTCGGGCTGCTCCGGATCCTGGAGCCACAACTGGCTTTGTCGCTTGCGAGGATGTTTTCTCTTTATTTGCTAAAGTTCTTTTTGTAGAATAGGTAATCCGCGATTTCCCGCTGTATTTCGGCTTTACGTTTTCTTGAGCTTTAGCCGGTTGAGAAACGTTAAGAAGGCTATCGAAATTTAAGACCCGCGGCTTTTCTGTGGCAGTTATTTTTATAGTTACTTGTTTAACAGAATCTTGTAGATTATTCCTGCCGTTAAAAGCAAAACAAGGGATTGCACCTCCGGCAAACAACAGTAATGTGATTAAGGTTTTCAAGTGCATTTTCAAAGGAGTATGTGATAATATTATGCCAAAAGTATTAAATTTCCTTTTTATTGCGCTATTTATATATGCTAGTAGTTCTCGGTATCAATTGATTGCAGAAGAAAAGGCTTGATGAAGTCTTTTTTTAAGGAAAAAGCTCTGCGTTTGCAGAGCTTTTTCCTCATTATAGCAAATCAAATCCGATATCAGTTCTAAAATATCTTCCATCGTAATATACTCTCCCGGCATCGGCAACGGCTTGTTGCACCGCATCAAACATGGTATCTTGTAAGGAAGTAATAGCAAGAACTCGTCCGCCTGATGTTTTGATTAAGCCGTCGTCAAGCGTGGTTCCCGCATGGAAAACATGCGACTCGTGTATATTATCAAGTCCCGAAATAACTTTTCCTTTCATATATTCTCCGGGATAACCACTTGCTACAAGCATAACGGTTGCTGCGGTTTTAGGCGAAATTTTCAATTCTTTTTCGGCCAGATTCTCATTTGCAACACCCATTAGCAGATCCAAAAAATCGCTTTCTATGCGTGGAAGAACGCTTTCCGTTTCCGGATCCCCCATTCTTACGTTGTATTCAATTACATTCGGCTCGCCATTGTCATTCATCAGACCGATAAAAATAAATCCTTTAAAAGGAATAAGGTCTGCTTTCAGTCCATGAATGGTAGGGATAACAATAGTTTCCTCCACCTTCTTCATAAACGCGGCATCTGCAAAAGGAACCGGCGAGATAGAGCCCATTCCCCCTGTATTTAGTCCGGTATCGCCTTCTCCAATACGTTTGTAATCTTTCGCTTCCGGTAAGATTTTATAACTGATACCGTCTGTTAAAACGAAAACTGACAGCTCGATCCCAGTAAGGAATTCCTCGATAACTACTGTGCTGCTGGCTTCGCCAAACTTTGCATCCTGAAGCATGGCTATTAGTTCAGTTTGTGCCTCTTCTAGAGTTTGGCAAATAAGTACTCCCTTTCCCGCAGCTAAGCCGTCTGCTTTCAGCACAATTGGAAGTTTATGAGTTTCCAGATATGACAATCCTTCGTTCAAGGAATTGATTGTAAACGAAGCAGAAGCTGCTGTTGGAATATTATGTCGCCTCATAAAGGACTTCGAAAAATTCTTGCTTCCTTCAAGTTGAGCGCCTTCTTGCTGAGGTCCGATCACTGGAATGTTTTTTAACTCGTCATGAGCAAGGAAATAGTCATGAATTCCCTTTACAAGGGGCTCTTCCGGGCCAACAATTACCAGATTGATGTCATTATCGGTAACAAAGTAACGAATACCTTTAAAATCAGTGGCGGATAAATCGATGTTTTTCCCATACATACCGGTTCCGGCGTTACCCGGAGCAATGTATAATTCTTTACATAAAGGACTTTGCGATATCTTCCAGGCAAAAGTGCTTTCTCTTCCGCCAGAACCAAGTAAAAGGATTTTCATGGCGCAAAGATAAAATTCTATATTGTTAAAGGGAATTTAGATATTGTAATAAGATGCGAATTGAATTCAAGCGACCGGAGACATAAATACCTCGGTACCGGAAAGTCTCCGAATGTATTGTATAGTGATTCAATTCGATTTCAATTTCCCTGCTTTTTCTCAAGCAATTTTTTTTTTACTCTGCTAGTTATATATTAGATTGCTTTTCCCATCAATAATTCGGCAAATAAAATTAATTTTGCTTGCATTATGTCATATTGGCTTATTGACAGTGATGGCGTAATTATTGATTAAAACAGAGTTCATTCGATACAACATGTTAGGTTTTTTAAATAAACTATTCGGAAGCAAGTCCGAACGCGATATAAAACAAATTCAGCCACTGGTTGAACAGATAAAGGCAGAATATCCAAAGCTGGCTTCTCTAAGCGATGATGAATTACGCCAGAAAACAGCGGAATTTAAAGCTATAATTAAAGAGGCATTAGCTTTAATAGATGAGGAAATTCAACAGTTAAAAGAAGAAGCAGAGAATCCTGAACTATCAATTCACGATAAAACAGATATATACGACAAAGTAGATAAGCTTGGCAAGGATCGCGATAAGCAACTAGAAGTTGTTTTGCTTGAGATTCTTCCTCAGGCATTTGCCGTAGTAAAAGAAACTGCCCGCCGTTTTACTGAAAATAAAACAATTGAAGTTACCGCCACTCAGTTCGATCGCGATTTGGCGGCTCGTAAAAATAATGTACAGATTGTTGGCGATAGAGCGATTCACCACAATACCTGGTTAGCAGCTGGTTCTGAGGTGGTGTGGAATATGATCCATTATGATGTTCAACTTATTGGTGGTATCGTGTTGCATCAGGGTAAAATTGCCGAGATGACCACTGGTGAGGGTAAAACTCTTGTTGGAACTTTGCCAGCTTACCTTAACGCGCTTTCAGGTCAGGGCGTACATATTGTTACAGTTAACGATTATCTTGCCCGTCGTGACTCGGAATGGAATGGTCCTTTATTCGAGTTTCATGGCTTAAGTGTTGATTGCATTGATAAACATCAGCCCAACTCGGAAGGCAGAAGAAAAGCATATTTAGCCGATATTACTTTCGGTACCAATAACGAGTTCGGCTTCGATTACTTGCGTGATAACATGACTCAGGCACCTGAGAGCCTGGTGCAGCGAAAACTGCATTTTGCTATGGTGGATGAGGTCGATTCAGTGTTAATCGATGACGCCCGTACACCACTGATTATTTCTGGCCCGATACCAAGGGGTGATGAGCATGAATTTTACGACTTAAAACCTCGTATTGAACGCCTGGTTAACGCCCAAAAAAGTTTCGTTAACACTGCCTTAAATGACGCTAAGAAATTAATTGCAGAGGGCAAATCTGGTGTTAATGAAGGTGGCTTAGCTTTGTTGAGAGCACATCGCGGTTTACCAAAAAGTAAGGCTTTAATTAAGTACTTGAGTGAATCAGGTATTAAGCAAACTCTTACCAAAACTGAAAACTACTACATGCAGGATCAGGGTAAGGAAATGCCCAAAGTTGATGAAGAGCTGTTTTTTGTGATTGATGAGAAACAAAACCAGGTAGAACTTACAGAAAAAGGTATTGAGTTAATAACTGCTTCAGGTGAAGATACTAACTTCTTTGTAATGCCTGATGTTGGTTCGGAAATAGCTGATATTGAAAAATCTACTTTAAGTACCGAAGAGAAACTTGCTAAAAAGGATTCTTTGATGCGTGATTTTTCTGTGAAGTCTGAACGGATTCACTCTGTAAACCAATTGTTAAAAGCATATACTTTATTCGAAAATGATATTGAATACATCATTGATGAAGGAAAGATAAAAATTGTTGACGAGCAGACCGGTCGTGTAATGGAAGGCCGGCGTTACTCTGACGGTTTACACCAGGCAATTGAAGCTAAAGAGAATGTAAAAGTTGAGGATGCATCTCAAACTTATGCAACTATTACGCTTCAGAATTATTTCAGAATGTACCATAAGCTGGCCGGTATGACCGGTACTGCAACCACGGAAGCAGGCGAGCTTTGGCAGATCTATAAATTGGATGTGGTTGAAATTCCGACCAATGTGCCAATGCAGCGTAAGGACATGGAAGATAAGGTTTATCGCACCATGCGCGAAAAATACAATGCGGTTGTAGATGAAATTGCATCCTTAACTCAGGCTGGAAGGCCGGTTCTGGTGGGTACGACTTCCGTCGAGATTTCAGAGTTATTAAGCCGGATGTTAAAACTCAGAGGCGTTCGGCACAATGTGTTAAACGCTAAACTTCACCAGAAGGAAGCTGATATTGTTGCCGAAGCGGGTAAAGCAGGTACGGTAACTATTGCTACCAATATGGCTGGTCGGGGTACGGATATTAAGCTGGGCGAAGGTGTTAAGGAAGCCGGTGGTTTGGCCATCGTTGGTACAGAACGTCATGAGTCTCGTCGCGTAGACAGGCAATTGCGTGGTCGTGCAGGTCGCCAGGGTGATCCGGGATCTTCTCAGTTCTTCGTATCTCTGGAGGATAACTTGATGCGTTTGTTTGGTTCAGAAAGAATATCAAACATCATGTTAAGAATGGGAATTGAAGATGGTGAAGTAATTCAGCATTCAATGATCACCAAGTCGATTGAACGTGCACAACGCAAAGTTGAAGAAAATAACTTTGGTATCCGTAAGCGTTTGCTTGAGTATGATGATGTGATGAACTCGCAGCGCTCGGTAATTTACGCTAAACGTAAAAATGCTCTTTTTGGCGAACGTTTGGAAGTGGATTTGAATAATACATTTTTTGATACCGTTGAGGATATTATAACCGAATATAAAGAGACATCAAATTTTGAGGGCTTTAAATTAGAGATGATCAGAATATTTTCGATCGACCCTGAAATTGATGAGGATGAGTTCGTTGGCTCTTCAATAGCTAAATTAACTGAGCGTATGTTTGCTAAGGTAACGGATTACTATCAACGCAAGGTTGAAGTGATCGCTCAGCAGGCTTACCCTGTTCTAAAGCAGGTTTATGAAGAGCGTGGAGAATTTATAGAAAATATTATTGTTCCGTTTACAGATGGTATAAGAGGAATGCAGGTTTCTGCTAATCTTAAAAAAGCAGTAGAAAGCAAAGGAACAGAAGTGTTTAAATCCTTCGAAAAAACGGTAGTTCTTGCCTTGATAGACGAATCGTGGAAAGAGCATCTTCGTGAGATGGATGAGTTAAAGCAATCCGTTCAGAATGCGGTTTATGAGCAGAAAGATCCATTAGTTATTTACAAGATGGAAGCGTTTAATTTATTCAAACAAATGCTTATAACTGTGAATAAAGAAGTGGTTAGCTTCTTATTTAAGGGTGGAATCCCATCTCAGCAATCGGAAGAAGTAAGAGAAGCTCGCCCGCAGCCTAGACAAGACCTTTCAAAACTAAAAGTTTCTAAACCTCAGCTTGCTGCATTAGCAAGTGCTGGTGGCCCGATGGAAGACACGCGTGAAATTCAAAAAACAATGCCTGTACGTGCCGAAGTTAAAATTGGAAGAAACGATCCTTGTCCTTGCGGAAGCGGCAAAAAATATAAAAACTGCCATGGTGCAGGTCTGGAATAAGGTTTAGTGGTATAAAGTTCATTTAGTTTTTAATTTTGATTTTTTAATTTTTGACTTTACACTAAATGTTAAAAGAAAAAGTTCAGGCTTTAGCAGAAAGTATACACCGGGAAGTAATTGACATTCGCAGGCATTTACATCAGAACCCGGAGTTGTCTTTTGCAGAATATCAAACTTCAGCATTCGTAAAGTCGCAGCTTAATGCCTTGGGGATCCAATGGTCGCCGATGGCTGACACCGGCGTTGTAGGGATATTAAAAGGAGATAAGCCATCCGAATCTGTCATCGCTTTGCGTGCTGATATGGATGCTTTGCCCATTATAGAAGCCAATGATGTTTCCTACAAATCGCAAAATGAGGGTGTAATGCATGCCTGTGGACATGATGTTCACACTTCATCTTTACTTGGCGTAGCAAAAATCTTAACGGCGTTAAAGGCTGAGTTCGGCGGTACAGTAAAACTGATTTTTCAGCCTGCAGAGGAAAAACTTCCGGGCGGTGCGAGCGTAATGATAAAAGAGGGAGTGCTGGAAAATCCGAAACCACAGGCTGTGATCGGCCAGCATGTTATGCCTTTGATCGATGCCGGCAAAATAGGCATTCGCTCGGGTAAATACATGGCATCTACGGATGAACTTTATGTTACCGTTCAAGGCAAAGGAGGCCATGGTGCGCAGCCTCAACAAAATATCGACCCCGTTTTAATCACTTCACACATTATTATTGCTTTGCAGCAAATAGTAAGCCGCATTGCGGATCCAAAGCTTCCTACTGTACTGTCTTTTGGAAAAGTAATAGCAAACGGTGCAACGAACATCATTCCAAATGAAGTGAAACTGGAAGGAACTTTCAGAACCATGGATGAAACGTGGCGAGCTGAAGCTCATAAGCGGATGAAAAAAATGGCCGAAGGCATTGCCGAAAGCATGGGCGGAAGCTGCGACTTCAATATTGTGAACGGTTATCCCTTTCTGGTAAATGAAGAGAAATTGACTGCCAAAGTTCGCGAGTGCGCAGTAGATTATCTTGGCGAAGAAAATGTTCTCGATATCGATATATGGATGGCCGCAGAAGATTTTGCGTATTACTCTCAGGTTTCTGATGCATGTTTCTATCGCTTAGGAATCCGTAATGAGGAAAAAGGAATTACATCTTCAGTACATACACCGACCTTTAATATTGATGAAAGCGCTTTAAAAACAAGTGTAGGATTAATGGCTTATACTGCATTAAAACAGTTGGGAAATTAGTCAATTGCTGCCGTTTTTGGAATGCCTTGTCCTGGTTTGTGATAAACTGATTCTGCTGCTTTAAACTATGATGAAAAAAATACTACCGGTTTTCTTCTTTTTGACACTTTCAGTTTTTGCCAAAGCGCAACAAATCCGACGCTATAATCCCGACACCGTTCTTACTGTTACTTTAGATACAGTAATAAATATCACTTCAAAAAGGCTTACGGTCGAAACTTTTATTAACGAGATTCTAAAAGACACCAGCTTTTACGACGCTTTCCGTAATATGAAAAAATATAGCTTTACAGCTGAAAATCGCGTTTTTACATATGATAAAAAGAACAAAGTTGAAGGAAAAATATTTCGTAAAATCTATCATAATAACAGTGGCCCTTACCAAATGCAGTTTTTAGCGAAGCAAGATAGTGGCAAGCTGTATAAGAAAAATGGTAAGTTCCAGTTGTACACCGTAGAGATGTTTGATTACATTTTTATGAATCCGTATAATTCTGATTTTGAGTCTTCGGCACCGTCTTCCGAGAAGGGCGGAGGGAAGAACGAATCTTATAAGGATAAGTTAAAAACGCTGATATTCAGTCCCGGAAAACCGATTAAAGGTATTCCTATTATTGGTGGTAAAACCCAGATTTTTACTGCCAATATGCGCCAGTATTATAACTATAGCTTTTTTTCGAGCACCTATCTGGATTCAATCCCAGTGTATAAATTCATTGTTAAAGTTAAACCGGATATATCTAACTGGACTAAAGATGGATTAATGATTAAAGAGTTAACCACCATCTTCGATAAGCGGAACTTCCAAATTTTGGGCAGATACGTGGATATGAAGTATGATAATATAGCTTTCGATTTTGATGTGCAGATGAATATAGAGCTGGGATATTTTGACAATGGCGAAGTTTTGTTGCCTACCAAAATTAGTTATCAGGGCGATTGGGACATACCTTTCAAAAAGGAAGAAAAGGCGAGTTTTTTGATCTTGCATAAGGGCTACAAGCCGGGCAGGAAGTAAGCTTGATGTAATCCCGAATTCTGTGTACATTAATTCTTTTATTTTTCCTGATGATTGCCAAAGAAACCGTCGATAAAATCCTGGAAACTGCTCGAATTGAAGAGGTGGTTGGTGACTTTGTGCATCTCAAAAAACGTGGTACAAGTCTCATTGGCAACTGCCCCTTTCATAATGAGAAAACCCCTTCCTTTCACGTATCTGTAAATAAGGGAATTTATAAATGCTTTGGTTGTGGTAAAGGCGGTGATTCTACCCGCTTTATCATGGATCACGAGAAGTACTCTTATCCTGAAGCATTAAAGTATTTAGCCAATAAGTACAATATTGAAATTGCGGAGATTGAAGCTTCTCCCGAACAACAGGTTGCAGATAGCCGAAGGGAAAGTCTGTTTGTAATCTCTTCATGGGCTGCCAAGTTCTTCAGTCATACCATGTGGGAAACCCAGGCAGGACAAACGATAGGCTTAGGCTATTTTAAAGAAAGGGGCTTTCGCGATGATATTATCAAAAAGTTTGAGCTGGGATATTCGCCGGATGAATGGGGCGCTTTAGGCGAAAAAGCTATACGGGAAGGATATAAGGAGGAATTCTTGGAAGAAACCGGCTTATCAATCCGAAATGATAAGGGCGGATTGTACGATCGCTTCCGCGGAAGAGTAATGTTTCCCATCCATAACTTTACCGGAAGAATCATCGGTTTTGGTGGCCGAACTCTCAAAACAGATAAGAACGTACCCAAATATGTAAACTCGCCCGAGAGTGAGATTTATCATAAATCCAATGTTCTCTACGGACTTTTCTTTGCCAAGAAGGCGATCCGTGATTTAGATAATTGTTACCTGGTTGAGGGCTATGCCGATGTGCTTTCAGTACAGCAGGCAGGTATAGAAAACGTCGTGGCTTCGTCTGGAACTTCGCTTACGGTTGAGCAAATAAGGCTTATTTCTCGGTTTACAAAAAACATAACGATTCTCTTCGACGGAGATGCTGCCGGAATTAAAGCTTCTCTGCGAGGCCTGGATATGATTTTGGAAGAGGGACTGAATGTGAAAGTGGTCCTTTTCCCGGAAGGGAATGACCCCGATTCATATGTCCAGAAGCTGGGAAGCTCAGCTTTCAAAACTTTCCTCGAAAAAAATCAGAAGGACTTCATCCTATATAAAACATCCATCCTGTTGAAGGATGCAGGGAGTGATCCGATAAAAAAAGCGGGAATTATACATGATGTAGTTGATAGCATCGCCAAAATCCCCGATGGCATAAAGGCATCTGTTTTTGTTCGGGAGTGCAGTTCTTTGCTGCAAATTGAAGAGCGGGTTCTGATTGCCGAATTAAATAAGTTAAGGCTCAATAAAAATAAGAGAGACAATAATAAGCCTGAGCCGCCCACCGGAAGACCTGAAGAGCTACCACCTCCTGACGAGTTTCTTGCTGCGGAGAGCTACACAGATAGTGATGAATTTCAGGAAAAAGAAATTGTTCGCTTATTATTAAACTACGGTCACGAACTGGTACACTGGGACGGGATAACAGACACATACATTGCTCCTTACGTTATTTCAAATCTGGCCGATGTAACTTTTGATAATCCACAATGCAAAAGTGTTTTAGAGGAATACAACACACGTATTGAGAATGGTGAGTTGCCAACAGTGCAGGACTTCATTAAACATCCTGATCCTAAAATATCCGAGCTTGCAATTTCTTTGATCTCTTCTCAATATAATTTAAGTGAAAACTGGTATAATAAAAGGAAGATTTATGTTCGTAACGAGACTGAAAATATGCGTGCCACCATTTTAGGCGGTATTTTTCATTTGAAAAAACGTAAGGTAGATCGTATTCTTAAAAATATTCGACTGGAGATTCAGCAGGAAACCGATGAGGATAACCAAATCATTTTGATGCAACGGTATTTGCGTGTAAAAGAGGTTGAAAAAGGAATTTCCAGCTTTTTAGGATCTGTAGTTTTGAAGTAATAATGGCAAACCTATACATTATAGCGGGATGTAATGGTGCAGGTAAAACTACAGCTTCATTAACGATTTTGCCCGAGGTACTTAATTGTTACTCCCTTAAATCCAGAAAGTGTTTCTTTTGAAGCTGGAAGGATAATGCTAAATCGAATTCGGCAGCAAAACAACGTGTCGCTATTAGAGTGAGTAAAGGCGGCCATAATATTCCGCTGGAAATTATTGAACGCAGGTATTACCGAGGGTTAAAAAACTTTTTAACTTTGTATAGAGATAGTTGCGATAAGTGGATGCTTATCGATAATATGAAATCTACTCCAGCGCTAGTTGCAGAGAGCAACAATTTAAAAGGGATGCATGTTGTAAATCCAGACACCTGGAAATTGATTAACAAACTAGAGTCATATGGAAACGAATAAAGGCATTGATAAGCTATCTAGTAAAATTCTGGAAGGGGTTCGTCAAGCCTCTAAAAAGTTAATAGAAAGAAGTGCCGCTAATAACGAGCAATTAATAATTGCTGATGAAAATGGAGAACCTATAAGTGTTCCTGCTAAGGAACTTCTTAAGAACCTATAAAGCCTGCATGGCTACCCATAATCTCTTAGGCCAGCAAGGCGAATCTATTGCCAAAAAGTATCTCGAAGAAAATGCTTACGAAATTCTTGACGAAAACTGGTGCTTCGGCAAAGCTGAAGTGGATTTGATTGCTTATCGCGATAAGCGTATCATTTTTGTGGAAGTAAAAACCCGTACGTCAACCGGATTCGGCCAGCCAGAGGACTTTGTAAATGAAGCTAAACAAACACTTTTGCAAAAGGCTGCAGAAGAATATCTTTACATTATGAATTTCAAAGGCGAAATTCGATTTGACATCGTATCCATACTTTTTGGAAAAGATGGAACACATAAATTAAAACATATTGAAGATGCATTTTGGTAAACACATAAACAAATCTTTCTTTCTTTTTGCAATAATACTTATCTCAACATATTCCTGTAAAAGATCTTCGGAAAAATCTGTTTATTTTATTTCACCCGTAGAAGGAGGTAATGTTACCATCGGCGAAACTATCGTTCTGAAGACTGATGCGGAGTCAGGCATGTTTGATTCTATCGCCTATTTTGTCGATACAAAATATATAGCAAGTCGTACTGATACTCAGGGAGTGCGGTATACTATTGGAACTTTGCCTTTCGGTAGCCGTTTATTGACAGCAAAAATATATAGCGGTGCAGATTCTTCTGAGGTTACTAGCAATATGCAATTATTACCCGCAAAAGTACCTGTTGAATATAGCTATAAAGTAATAAATACCTATCCTCATGATACTACTTCCTATACCGAAGGTTTGGAATTTCATGAAGGTATTTTGTATGAAAGTGACGGTGGCTATGCAGATCTGGGAGGATCTAGTTTGAGAAAGGTCGATTTAAAAACAGGAAAGATCTTAGCTAAGGTTGATATTGACGAAAAATATTTTGCTGAAGGAATAACGATTGTAGGCGATAAAATTGTCCAGCTGACCTATCAAGAGGGAGTGGGTTTTATTTATGATAAAAAGAGTTTGAATAAAATTGCCGAATTTCCTTATACAGCGGGCAGAGAAGGTTGGGGATTAGCTTTTAATGGCACGTATATTTTAAACACCGACGGCACAAATAATATTTATTTTCTAAATAAGGATACTTATCAAAAGGTAAGCACGCTTGAAGTATATGATAACAAAGGCCCTGTAAATAACCTAAATGAATTAGAATTAGTCGATGGGAAAATATACGCTAATATTTATCTTAAAAACAATATTGCCATAATAGATCCTAAAACCGGTGCCGTAGAAGCCTACATAAATTTAGCAGGAATACTGCCAGCCGAGGATCATGTTGCGGGAATAACCGATGTTTTGAACGGTATCGCCTGGGACACTAAAGGCAAGCGTTTATTTGTTACCGGCAAAAAGTGGAATAAACTGTTTGAAATAAAAATCATGTAAGGGACGATTAAGAATCGCCCCCTACATTAACCTACCGAAAACTTAACTCTTTGTTGCTGTTAAAGTGGTGCCTGTTAATGTTACAGGATAAACTTTAAGCGCTCTTGTGCTTCCTCCGTCACTTGGCTGATTTATTACCGCTCCAGCGGATGTATATGTTGAAGAATGTAAACTGCAAAAGATTCTGTTGTTGCTTTGTTGCCATGTCAACTGGTTTCCCTGATGTGGACAAGCAGATTGTGTTGCAACAAATGATGAGGCTGTGTTTTCTGCTGCAATTCTAAAAAATAACACCCCGTTCGCGATGGTTTGTGCGCCGACAGATGCCATTGTCGAGATGTCCACATTAACGGTACTGCTGCCGGGGTTTGGCGTTCCGGTTTCATCATCTCCACCTTTGCTGCAAGCCTGAAAACACGAGCCTGTACATGCCAAAGCAAAACTAATTCCCAGTGTCTTTAAAAATTCGTCTCTTTCCATAACGTGTTGTTTAATAGATCCTTGATTGTATATCCGGGTTCTTCGATTTCCCAAGACTGAAATTTCTCGAAATGGTGAATCCAAAGCGCACACCTCCGTCATTCCACGATTTCTTTGTGTCGGGCAGGAAGTTGTTTTCAATAATGTATTCCGAATTCATGAAGTTGAGTGAGAATACATGTCCGCCGGTTTCAATTTCTAATCCGACGCCAAGCGGGTTAAAATAGTTGTCAGAAAAGCTACCCGGGCGCCCGAAGGCATTCACAAGTTGATAATCGCCTATCAAAGAAAGACGCTTGCTAAGTTTAAATCTACCGGCAAAGCCCAGACTGAAAAGGTTTTGCTGATCGCCAAAAGCGATATGTTTCGAACGTAGTAAGTACGTTGGCGAAATTTGTAAAGAAAGATGCTCTGAAAACTTCCGGGCGACAATTGCCTGAAGTAAGTAGCTGTTTCTGGTGGAGTCACCATTAAATTCATGATTGAAATTTTCTTCTCTGGTAATAATTCCGGCCTGTGCAAGCAGCGTAACAGTTAAGGGAAATTTATTTGTTTGCCCAATCGCTTTTTGTTTGATAAAAAAATTATAGAGTTCTTCATGTTTACTTCTGCCGATCCCTAAAGTTAATTTATCAGTTAGTCCATAGTCTAAACCAATGTATAAGTCTGTCGCCCCGTCAAGTCCATACAAGGTATGAGAACTGCCAAATTCACCTCCGATATCACCAAAATGATGACGGATGCGCAAATCCAAATCGTGTTTTTTTTGCGTTTCGCTCGAATGCGACAAAACAATCCTGGTCGACTTAAAAGTGGCGCTTGTTTTGCCGCCTGCATAATTAGATGAATCTAGTGATTGTAACAGCGAATCGGCATCTTGTGCATAGCCGCTGTAATTGAAAATAATCAATGTAATTATGCTTGTAAGGATTTTTTTCATTCGCTTAAGGGTTTAGAGTAGCATCAACATTAACTTTTATAACTTTTGCAATTTTGGTGAAAACTAGTTTCGGGATTTTGATTTTATGATCAGCACAGGCTACTTCAAATCCGGAAAGGATTTGTACCTGGCCATCTTTAATTTTTATTGTGCCGGGAATGGTCCGCTGTTTACTTACTCCATGGATTAAAAGCGCACCGGTAGCGCTCACATTGTATTCCCCATCCTTGGTGAAATCTATTGCCTGATTTATTTTCCCGTCAAATTTTGCATATGGATATTTATCGCTTTCCATATAATTCTCATTGAAATGTTCCTGCATTAAGCCTTTTGCGAACTCAAAGCTTTTAATTGGCACCTGAAAAGCGATCCGACCCGTTTTCGAAACTAAAACGGCAACACCCTTTTCGGAGGCAGCTTTAATATCTTCGACAGGTGTGGATGAGAAGAAGCTCACCTTCGCGGCTTTTGACGTAAAGTTTTGCGCAAACGCAGAAGTATTAAAGCCTCCGACCAACAGAATTATAAAAAACAGCTTATTTATTTTTCTTGGTAACATCATACGTTAGATTTAATGAAATTCCACTTGATTTTAAACGCACATTTCCTTCTCCAACTCCACCTAGCGGTAGTTTTAAATAGGGTTCTATCGCCCATTGAATGTGAGAAGATTTCGGGTTTATATGATAGCTGGCAGCAAGGCTAAGAACGCTTAAGTAATGCTGATTGGCATTGTTTTTTACTAATAAATAATCTTTGTAGCCCGACTGAGGTGTGTACTTGAAGTTATATTCTTCTTTTAGCATCAGGTAAGATGACAGGCCTGAAGATATCTGCACCCGATTGTTATGATGTTGAAATAATGAATAGGAAATCTGTAGCGGAATTTCCAAAACATTACAAGATGCATCAATTCCGGAGATTTTGTCTGCTCGTAATGGGTTCTTTAACTTATAATCGTAAGCACTGGCCGCATATCTTTTCAATCCATATTTGATTCCGGAACTAAGAGTGATGTTTTTGGCGATGCCAGTATTTAGAAGTAAGCCGACAGTTAGGTCGCCTTTCCTTCCGGCGATTGATTCAATAGAACTAAAATCTGGTCCGGCTAAGGCAGTTACACTGAAGCTCAGTTTTTTGTGTTTAGAAGACTTTTTTACATCTGTTCCGGCATCAGATTTACTGGTGTCGTTTATCAGCGAGATGGATGTAATTATTAGATCTTTATCAGGAATAAGGAAATCGGCATCTGAGGAACTTAAATGATCTAATTGCCTATGCGAAACAAATTCAGAGCTATTTAATACCCGATCGGAAGGTTCGCCGACATTATTCTTATGAATTGATAATCTTTTTTGACCCATTGTTCCAATTGGCGCAGTTTTTCTGGTTAGCTTTTCAGGAGCTATGGTTGTGACTGCAATGGTGTTCCCGCTGGTTTCTGCATGCTCTGCTGACTTGCTATTCTCTGTATCTGACACCCCATCTCCGCTTTCAGGTTTTAAATGTTTTGTTTTTTGGGTGGTTTGTGTGTTGTTATCACCTAAAGAATCATTATTTAAGAACCAATAGGCCCCGCCGAAAAGAAGAAACAGCATCAGGACAAAACTGCTGTTCCTTATAAAAATCACACGGTCTCTTCTACGAAGCTTTTGCTCCATCTTATCCCATGCAGATTCATCAAAGTAAAAATCAGCAGATTCTGCTTTTTGCTTTAATAGTTCATCAAACTTTTTGTCGGATAATTCTTTCATGATATTTTAGCAGTCATTGGTCCCGACGGATCGGTATCAATTGAACTTAACATTTCTCGTAATTTATGCCTTGCTTTGAATAAGTTTGATTTCGAGGCTCCAACAGATATTGAAAGCATCGCAGAAATTTCTTCATGTGTATAGCCGTCAATAACAAACAAATTAAAAACCGTGCGATAGCCGCTCGAAAGTTTTTGCACCAGTTTTATTAGATCATCATAATTTATCCTTGATAAAATATGTTCATGCTCTTCCAGTTCATGATTGCTGTTTAATTCCTCCATTTTCGTACGTCTTATTCTTCTCCTGTAATAATCTATTGAGGTATTTATCATTATGGTGCTAAGCCAGGATTTAAACGGCCTGCTTTGGTCGTATTTGCTGATATTGGTAAACACCCGCATGAAGCCATCATTCACTATTTCGACAGCTTCCTCTTTGTGTTCCGCATAGCGTAAACAAATCTTCATAGAAAATCCAAAGTACTGCTTGTAAAGTTCCTTTTGACTTTTACGGTCACGCGATTTACATCCGGATAAGATATGTTGTATGTCAGGCGTGCTCATCAATAATTAACTCAATATACCACAAGTACGGAACTTTTTCCAGCCCGGTTGCTTTGTCAGGACGAGAAATTTTAAAATAAAAAAAGGAGCAGTTTTTCCGCTCCTTTTCCATTTTGTTCGATAGTTACTGAATTATCTGCGCCATTCTTTGTACTGATTAATTAAACCGTTTGTAGACGAATCGTGTGTGTTAATCGGCGTGTCACTTTCTAATTCAGGTAAAATTTTGTTCGCTAATTGCTTGCCTAATTCCACTCCCCATTGGTCGAAGCTGAAAATATTCCAGATAATACCCTGAACAAATATTTTGTGCTCATACATCGCGATAAGTGCACCTAAAGTTTCCGGGTTTATTTCCTTTACAAGTATCGAATTTGTTGGACGGTTACCTTCAAACACCTTAAATGGAGCCAGTTTTTCGATCTCAGCTTCAGATTTGCCGGAAGCTTGCAGTTCGGCAACAACTTCTTCGTGAGTTTTGCCATTCATCAAAGCCTCAGTTTGCGCAAAGAAGTTAGATAATAGCAGGGTGTGATGAGATCCGATTTTATTATGAGATTGTGCCGGTGCAATGAAATCGCAAGGAATTAATTTTGTTCCCTGGTGGATTAATTGATAAAAAGCATGCTGTCCGTTGGTGCCGGGCTCGCCCCAGATAACTGGTCCGGTTTGATAATTTACCGGTTCGCCATTTCTATCGACATTCTTACCATTGCTCTCCATATCTCCCTGTTGAAAATATGCAGCAAAGCGATGCATGTATTGATCGTATGGTAAAATAGCCTGACTTTCTGCTTCAAAGAAGTTATTGTACCAAATTCCTAAAAGCGCAAGTATAACCGGCATGTTTTGTTCGAATTCGGATTTGCGGAAATGTTTATCCATATCATGCGCCCCGGTTAACAATGCTTTAAAGTTTGAAAAGCCAATACCTAAGGCGATAGATGTTCCGATAGCACTCCACAAAGAATATCTTCCTCCAACCCAATCCCAGAAGCCAAACATGTTTTTGGTGTCAATTCCAAACTCTGAAACTGCTTTCGCATTCGTAGAAAGAGCCGCGAAATGCTTGGCAACGCCTTGAGAAGATCCACCGTTTGCTAAAAACCAATTACGTGCGCTATGGGCGTTCGCCATAGTTTCCTGGGTGGTAAAGGTTTTGGAGGCTATCAGGAATAATGTCGTTTCTGGATTTACCTTTTTGAGCGCCTCCGCGATGTGCGTGCCATCGACATTCGATACAAAATGAAGGTTCAAATGGTTGCGGTAAGACTTTAATGATTCGTAAACCATCACCGGCCCCAGATCAGAACCGCCAATTCCTATATTTACGATATCGGTAATGGCTTTTCCAGAATATCCTTTCCACGATCCTGAAATAACAGAATCACAAAACATTTCCATTTTATCAAGCACTGCCTTCACATCTGGCATCACATCAAGTCCATCAACTACAATTCGTTCATTGCCTTGATTTCGTAAAGCAATATGCAAAACAGCCCGTCCTTCAGTTTCATTGATTGGTTCGGCGCCAAACATTGCATCGATAGCATCTTTTAGGCCGCATTCTTTAGCTAATTGAATTAATAAAGCTATGGTTTTATCGGTGATCCGGTTCTTGGAGTAATCTAAAAGAATATCGTTCCACTCAAGAGAGAACTTGTTAAATCGTTCGGTGTCTTCGGCAAACAAGCCACGCAAATGCAGATTGTTAATTTCAATAAAATGGTCGGTTAAATATTGATAAGCCTGAGTCTGGGTGAAATTTATTTTTGGAAGCATACAATTAAATTTGGACGAAGATAAAAATCCTGTTTAATTAAACTTAGTACTTGACCACTCATTTAAGATTATCGTCCCTTTTTATCGCACATCCAATCAGCGTTTTGCCATTAATTGTTACCCGGGCGGAGTGTCGATATACTCTGTCAGACATGCCATCACTACACACCTCCTTTTTTATCACAGCTTTCAGCGTTTCTTTCTTATCATTAGATGTCTCGAAAGTTATGCTGTTGCCATGAACTTTACCGGCAGTATAGGGAAAAGTATAGGTCTTTTCACTTCCCACATCTTTTAGCGCTATCAGCTTTTCATTCGGAATTATCTCAAGCGACCAAAAAGGCTCATTGCCTAAACAGATGAATTCATAGTTAAAACATTCGGTCCGATAGGATTTTGGTTTTAAAGAGATTAGATCTGTTACAGTTAATACATTTTCATATTCTTCAGCGTATCCGTTGTTTGATTTGCCTTTTAAATATCCTTTAACTTCAATGTATACGCTTTCGTAGGGGTACGACTGAAAATCAGTCGCTTTTTTATACGCCGAAGAAAGCTTATTACTCTTGTCTTCCAGCCAGTAAAGCTTGCCGGTGTTTTTACAGTCACGAAAAGTGCTTACTTCACTACCGAAAGAATAAAGTCCTTTGAATATTTTAAGTTCCTCAGGTGTTTTCGGTAACTGCGGAGTCGCATCAGCAGTGTCTGTCGCGGTACCGTCTGCAGCCAAAGTATCAATCGCAATAGAATCTTCAACTGTTTCTATTTGCTTGTCGGAATTGCAAGCAAGAAAAACGAATAGGAGAGAAAGGAGGGAGGCAGCTTTCATAAGTTTATTAGGCTTTAAACCTATAAGGTTTCTAAAACCTTATAGGTTTTTAATACATTATTCCAAAATCACAGCGTTCTTTAAATAAATAGGCTGTTGATGAAATTTCAAAAACTCATCTAATTCGCCAAACCATTCAAGAACCTCTTTTTTTCTTACTGATGTTGTCAGAGAACTAAAAAATGTTGGATAAGATGACCAGGGCCAAACAGCGATGCTTTTACACAAGCCATGATGTACTGGGTTTTTATGTATATAAAACAAAGTGCCCCGTAATTGTTCATTCGAAGTAATTTCTACTCGCCTTAGGTAGTCCATAAACAAGCTTCCTTTTCTGTCGAAAACTTTATTGTAGGATTTTGTATATGAATTGAGGAAATTCGAGAACGATTGCATAATGTGTGCAGATATATTTTTTGAGGCAGGCTTTTCACAAAAGGAACTATTTAATTCACTCCCGTTTTTTATTTTAACAAGAAAATGAAAATGGTTTGGAAGTAAACAATATGCATAAGTTTCTGCTATAGGGTTGATATACTTCTTAAATTTAGTTAAGAAGTATCTGTAATTTTCATCGTTTCTAAAAAGTTTTTCATCACCTGTAGCTCTGCTGAAAATATGGTAGAAAGTGTTAGGTTCAAAGGAGGTATGATAGTTCATACCTGCAATGTATAATTCTTTTTTATTAAGACCTATAAGGTTTTCAAAACCTTATAGGTCTGCACTTCTCAACGTTTAAATCTCAAAACTCATTCCTTGTGTATAGTCCAGTATTTTTTTAACGGATGTTTGGATGTCTAATAGAAGCAATGTTGTATTTCGCTCAGACATGGATCAAATTACGTTCTACAAAAGGTAAGTAATGTGGTTTAATACCTCTTCGGGAAACCATGTCAATTTTATGATCGAACAGATCTTCAAACTCATGAGCAAGACGAATGTAATCGAACCCATCTATTCTTCCATTAAAATCAACAAGAATGTCTATGTCGCTTTGTTCATTGTAATCACCTCGGGCAAAAGATCCAAACAAGCCAAGTTCAGAAATTGGATATTTCCGAATTAAAGCCGGTTTGTGCTGACTTAATATGTTTATAATCTCTTCCCTTGTATACATCTGTATCGCTTAATTTATTTACCTCGATAACTTATTTTAGAATACTTTCAAATATACAAAGTTTTAACAGCCTTAAAAAGTTTGCACTATGTCGGTCCAGGCACGCAAAACTTATCTCCTCTATTTTAACCCCTTTTTCTTATTTTTGCCCCATGACTAAAGAACAGTTACAGGATTTAAGGGACAGAGTAACGTCCCTGAGGAGGCATCTTTGACATCGACAAGAAACTTGATGAACTCCATATTGAAGAAGAACTAACACTCACACCTACTTTTTGGGACAGACCCAAAGACGCCGAAAAGGTACTACATTCTATTAAAGCAAAGAAATTTTGGACCGACGGTATTGTAGCTGTCAATTCGGCTGTGGAAGATACTGCGGTGCTTTATGAGTTTTTTCAGTCTGGCGATGCTACCGAAGAGGAGCTAAAAGAGCAATATCAAACTGCCCTTACAAAGCTTGAAGAACTTGAATTTAAAAACATGCTGAGTTCTGAAGAGGATCAGCTGAATGCCGTTCTTCAGATTACAGCCGGCGCAGGTGGTACAGAGAGCTGCGACTGGGCCCAGATGCTGATGCGAATGTATATTATGTGGGCCGAAAAAAATGGCTACAAGGTAACCGAGCAGGATTTTCAGGAAGGGGAGGTTGCGGGTGTGAAATCTGTGACTCTTCAGATAGAAGGTGAATTTGCCTATGGATACTTAAAAGGAGAAAATGGTGTTCACCGGCTGGTGCGCATTTCGCCTTTTGATGCAAACGCAAAGCGCCATACGTCCTTCGCTTCCGTTTATGTGTATCCGCTGGTTGATGATACCATTGAAATTGAAGTAAATCCGGCAGATATTGAATTTGAAACCTTCCGTTCGGGTGGTGCAGGCGGGCAGAATGTAAACAAAGTTGAAACGGCTGTTCGTTTGTATCATAAACCTTCCGGGATTATTATCAAGAATCAGGAATCACGTTCACAGCTTCAAAACAAAGAAAATGCAATCCGCTTGCTGAAATCACAACTATACGAGGCCGAGATGCGAAAGCGACAGGAGGCATCTGCAGCAATAGAAGGTAGTAAGAAGAAGATTGAATGGGGATCACAGATCAGGAGTTATGTTTTAGACGACCGGCGTGTAAAGGATCATCGCACAAATTATCAAACTTCAAATCCGCAGGCGGTTTTAGATGGAGATTTAAACGATTTTATCAAAGCCTATTTGATGGAATTTTAAAATATTCGGAGGGTTCTTCAGCAGTCTGCAGATGCAGACTGTTGGCGCATCATCTATTTTTCCGCTTCAACAACAGAAAGTAATTCTTCTATCTCCTTAACCTTATCGTCATAGCCTAATTTTGTATAAGCAGAGATTAGGTTTCGTAAAATCCTGCGAATAATGTCTTCGTTACTGCAGGGTTCGTAAAACTCTTTAGCAGGAGTTAGATTGAGTTGTTTTAAAAATGAGTCGACATCCCGCCTGCTGAAAATGAAACCTTTGTTAAATGCATTGATATAAAAGAGTACTCCTTCTTCCGAAATGTACTCCTTGGCTTCATCAATATAGGCTAAAATGAAATGCTGCGGTAGATTTACTCCATAAATAGGAATGTCCAGTTTTTGAGCGATCACAGAATAAATGATCGCCAGAGAAATTTGATTGCCTTTTTTACTCTCCAATACATGGCTGATGTATGAATTTTGAGGATCCTGGTGATTCGTGGTATTTCCCGAAAAGTTATAGATACTATACAATACATGATTAATGATCTTGACCTTTTCGATAGCACTCATGTCATAAACCATTTGCAGCCAGATCTCTCTTTTGATCTCCTCTATTTGGTTAATGATTTTTAGAGGATCCATATCAGGGTACTGATACTTATTGATGATTATTACTCCCTGTAATAAGTCAAAGGCCCCGCCATGATACCAGAGTTCCAATTCTTTTTTGACAGAATTATACTGGATTTTGTGAACCAGATTCTCGATCTTCTCCTGCAAAAGGGCATCGAAGGATTGCTCCCAGGCACTTTCCAGGTATTCTATTACTTCATTTCCGTAAGAAAGTAATCGGTCTTCCACATGTTGTGAAACTTCGACATCCGGATCATCGAGTAATTTGATTAAAGATTCTAATTCTTTATCATTCGTCATGTTTTACTAAAATATAAAAATGAGTAACACTTATTAAATGAATTATATAATTTTTGTGCGCTTAATCTTTAGCAATCACATCAATATAACGATGGTTTGTATAATTTTGCCGCTACATGATCAATTATCAATTACTAAAATCCTATATCAAACATCGTCTCAAAGCCAAAACCCGTCATGGCATACATTCACCATTTGTTTACAATTTGGTCGATAAAGTAATTTATGACTATAAACCACGAACTGAGTATCAACCCATAGAACAATTGCGAAAAAGCTTGTTAACCGATGAGCGGGAAATTAGTATTACTGATCTTGGAGCAGGTTCGCATATTAATAATAACAAAAAAAAGAAGGTTCGGCAACTAGCCAAAAATGCCCTTAAACCTAAAAAACTCGCACAGTTAATATATAGAATCTGTAACGATAACAAGCCTAAAAATATTATAGAGCTAGGAACCTGTTTAGGATTAACCACCGCGTATCTTGCCAAATCAGCTCCGGATGCAAATGTTATTTCCATTGAAGGCTGTCCGCAAACAGGTGCAGTTGCAAGCGAAAATTTGAAAAAGCTAAAAATTGATAGTGTTAATCTGCTTTCTGGAAATTTTGATTCCATTTTTCCAGACATCATAGATCAAACAGATTCCCTGGATTTTGTGTTTGTAGATGGAAACCACCGGAAAGATGCAACTTTAGAGTATTTTAGGTGGTGTCTGCCCAAAGTAAATAACAACACCATTCTGGTTTTTGATGATATTTATTGGAGCAAAGGAATGCAAGAAGCATGGGAAGAGATTAAAGACCATCCACAGGTGAGTTTTACAGTGGATTTATTTTGGATCGGACTGGTTTATTTTAGGAAAGGCCATGAGAAAGAACATTTTCTCATTAAATTTTGAAAGATTACTAATTATATTTGAAAATAGCCATAAACCTAACCACACAACATGAGCTTACGTTTCTGCAGTGCCTTGTTATTAGCTCTACTAACCGGATTAAATAGCCCGGCTCAGATTCGAGTGTCGCGAGTTGATATTAATAAATGGGTGAGGGAGAATTTTACAGGACAAGGAGTTGTGATTGGAAATATAAAAGTTCACGGCAATATTTTATCTATGGCTGCTTTTAGTAGCTCTGCAAATGTTTTAGATCTGCAAAAAGGGTTAATGCTCTCTACAGGTTCTGCGTTTAGTGTTGCCGGCCTGAATAATAAATACAATCAAACAAGTGCATTCGGAGATGCCGAGAGAGATCCGGACCTGAACAAGTTTGTAAAACCCAATTTATACGATGTAAGTATGATCGAGTTTGATTTCGTGCCTATGCGAAATAGCTTGCAGTTCAATTATCAGTTTGGTTCTGAAGAGTATCCCGAATATGTTGGGTCAACATATAATGATGTATTTGCTTTTTTTGTCTCGGATGATAGTACCACAAATAATATCGCGCTAATTCCGGGGAAGAATATTCCTGTAAGTATCAACACAGTAAATCACAAAACCAATCAGGGGTTTTTTATTGATAATAATGTATTTTCCAGTGCTGCTACAAAGCGCCAGGCGCCACTTGTTGAGGAGAGAAAACGGCGAGGCTTTTTTTCTTCCATTTGGCATGGCATAAAAAGCATATTTTCTTCCGTACCAGAAGAGGACTCTGAATCTGGCTATATCCGTACCGATCCGACTTTGGTTAAAAAAATGAAACCTGGTTTATATCGATTTCTGCAGTTTGATGGAATAACTAAAAAACTGGTTGCTCAGACGTACGTGGTTCCTTATAAAAAGTACCATCTTAAAATCATTGTCGCCGATGTTGCTGACAATATTTATGATTCCGGGGTGTTTCTGGAAGACAAAAGCTTTACCGCGAAACGTGATACCTCCCAACCCAACTTCGTTGATTATCCTGATTTAAGCAGGCTGATAGATCCTAAACAAATTATTGCAGGTAAAAAACTCGAAGATCTGTTGCCAGATACTGTGTATATGGACAATGCGAAGATTTACTTTGAATTTGATAACCATGAAATAGCTCCCTCAGAAATGAGTAAGTTGAAGGGGATTGCAGGTATTTTTGATCGCGTTAAAGATAAATACACAATGCGTGTTGCTGGGCATACCGATAGTATTGGTAATCTTGAATACAATATGGACTTATCCAGAAAACGGAATCAGGCGGTTATAGATGCGCTGCAAAAAATCCGGGCTATTGATATTCCTATCGAAATTACAGAAGATGCTTTTTTAAAGCCCGTTGCTAAAAATGATACGGACGAAGGCCGGATGAAAAACAGGAGGGTTGAAATATTTTTTGTAAAAACGGATTAGAACAAAAGGAGCTAAGGCTATTAAAATGCTTCTCCAAATGCTAAATAAAATCCTTTTTGCCTTTCTTCTCCAGCCCTTTTCTCGCCAAAGGCATAATCCATCCTTAAGCTTAATCCTCTTATTGTGTCAAAGAAATACCTTAGGCCTGCTCCATATGTTGGTTTGAAATTCCCAAGATCTATTCGCGAATTATAGACTGATCCGGCACCTGCAAAACCTGCAAATCCGAGGCGTGGAATCATCCTGTATTTTAGCTCTAATTGGGCTGCCAGTAAATTCCTGTCGCGGTATCGGCCGGTGTAATATCCTCGCATTATCTGGTCGTTCCCTAGTTGTGGCAAAAGATAAAACGGAACCGAGCTTCCCTGGATAGTTTGATAAGCCAAATTGAAACCCAGCGTCGTTTTCGGATTATAGGTTTTGAATGTTCTGAAATCAAGTTTCACCGAACTTCCAGAAAAATTTTCACCACCAAAAACGTCGGGGGCATAGGCGTAATTAAGCTTAATATATGTTCCTTTTGTGGTATAAACATTCGAATTTCTCGAGTCGATTATTTTAGCAAGTCCAAGGAAAAGCACATTCCCGCCATCTTTGTCGTGAATAAAAGAGTCAGTTTCATAAATGCCTCCAGGTTCTTCGTTATAAAATTTATGATTTTCAAAGCTTGCTGTAATGCCGGTATATGAACCTTTTCGCATCAGTTTTTCGGCTTCTAAACTTACTCTTGTTAATTTTTGAGTAATTCTTTGTTCGTCGGCTTGAAGCGTATTGGCTCCCACTCCGTAAAATTTAAAAGGAAAATTCTTATAACGCAGGTCGCCAGCATAATGATAACGGTTATGCTTCGACCAAATATCAGGCTTCAAAGCAAACATGGATTGTTTCTTGGTAGTAAAAGCAATTAGTCCAGGCATACTTGAGCTTCTTGTGATTGTATCTTTATTGGTATAAAATGAAACTAAAGAGACCAATCCGTATTCGAAGCCTGTTTCCTGGGCATAACCAAGCGCCGGCAACAGTATGAATCGTGCTTTACTGGTGCTGTCGTTCTCATCCGATAGAAACCTGCCCAATATCTTTTTCTGCCCAAATGCAGATGTCATAAAAAGGTTTGAAAGAATAAGGAGGGGGATTAAAAACTTTTTCATCTGCTGCGAAGATAGCTTTTGTGAAAAAAGAAAAATAAAATTCTTATAGGTTTTATTAATACACCGATGTTTGCAAAACTAAATTAAGCTCCAAAACAAAAAATAGTATTTTAGCGATTAAAAGAATTACAATGGAAAGAGGACCAATATCTCAATTTATAGAACATAATTATCGGCACTTCAACGCGGCAGCTCTGATCGATGCTGCTAAAGGGTATGAAACTCACTTGGAAGAAGGTGGTAAAATGATGATCACTCTGGCAGGCGCCATGAGTACAGCAGAACTGGGTATTTCATTGGCAGAAATGATCCGCCAGGATAAAGTGGCCATAATTTCTTGCACAGGTGCAAACCTTGAAGAAGACATTATGAACCTTGTCGCGCATTCTCACTATAAACGAGTTCCAAACTACCGTGATTTAAGTCCGCAGGAAGAATGGGACCTTTTAGAACAAGGATACAATCGTGTTACTGATACTTGTATTCCTGAAGAGGAAGCCTTCCGTAGAATTCAAAGGCATATTCATAAGATCTGGAAAGATGCTGAGGACAGCGGTGAACGATATTTTCCGCATGAATACATGTACAAGCTTTTACTAAGCGGAGTAATGAAAGAAAATTATGAGATTCCTGTAGAGCATAGCTGGATGATTGCTGCCGCTGAGAAAAACCTTCCGATTATTGTACCGGGTTGGGAAGATAGTACGATGGGGAATATATTTGCTTCTTATGTTATTAAAGGAGAGCTAAAAGCCAGTACAATGAAAAGCGGAATTGAATACATGGCTTGGCTTGCAGATTGGTATCAAAAGAATAGCAGTGGCAAGGGAATTGGATTCTTCCAGATCGGCGGGGGCATCGCCGGCGATTTTCCTATTTGTGTGGTGCCTATGTTATACCAGGATTTAGAAATGCACGAAATACCATTCTGGAGCTATTTCTGCCAGATTTCTGATTCAACAACTTCTTACGGATCTTACTCCGGTGCAGTTCCGAACGAAAAGATTACCTGGGGAAAGCTGGATATTCACACACCCAAATTTATCGTCGAGTCTGATGCTACTATAGTTGTTCCATTAATATTCGCCTGGATATTAAAACAGTAATGCATATAAGTGCACTTAGAACCAATGATAATAATCATGGCCGAAAGAAATTTAAATCAATTATCAAAATCGGTTTAAACAAGCATTTATCTTTTTAGAAACAAAAACGCCTTAATTAAATGTTTAAGGCGTTTTTTCATTTATTTAGAACGATTATAAATTGTTATTATAGGTCATTGTAGTGTCATGCATCCCTGAATTAATTATACTTTTGTCCTCCGAAAATGATGGGGAAATCTCATTCAGCTTTCGAATACATATCTAATTTTAAGTGTAAAATATAATATGAGGAGCATCTCATTGTTTTTTAGAAGTGTTGCAAAATCATTATTCTTAGTATCTTCCTTATGTATTGGTATTCAGTCTTATGCACAAAATAGCACTGATACAAGTACTACAGCAGTACAAGGTACCGCAGGTCCGGCCACAGCCGAAGCCCCTGCCGCCGCTGCTTCAGGAGATGCTGTAGCTGGTGGCGCACTGTTTAAGCAGAAGTGTACTGCATGTCACAGTTTAGAACGAGCCGTTGTGGGGCCCGCTTTAAAGGGAGTCACCGATCGTCGCGAGGCAGCATGGTTGCACAAGTGGATTAAGAATTCTCAATCTTTAGTAACTGCGGGAGATCCTGAGGCTGTTAAAGTATTTAATGAGTTCAATAAGGTGGTGATGACCCCCTTTCCTGAATTGTCTGATGGTGATATAGACAACATTTTAGCTTATATCAAAGCAGAGGGCGACAAGCCGGCAGCAGGCGCTGCAGGTGCAACGGGCGCTGAAGGCGGAACAACAGGTGAGAGTAAGGGTGTGAGTGATTTTATGCTTGGAGGACTTATTGTTTTAGTTCTTATCGCCTTGTTTGTCATTTTGGTTCTAAACCGTGTAATTAAAACTTTAGAGAGATTATTGCTTCAAAAGCAAGGCGTCGCAATCGAAGAAGAAGTTGCCGGTGAAAGTACAGCAGTTCGCTTCAGAAGATTAGCAAAAAACAAAAAATTTGTAGGCTTTACCGTATTGCTGATCATTATTTTCCTCGGATCATGGGGATGGATGACTATGTGGAATACCGGAGTTCACCAGGGATACCAGCCGGTGCAGCCAATTAAATATTCTCACCAGCTACACGCCGGTACATTGAAGATAGATTGCCAGTATTGCCACTTTGGGGCATACAAATCTAAAAACGCATCAATACCGTCACTGAACGTTTGTATGAATTGCCATAACTACGTTACTGCCAGTGCTAAGTATAATGGAGAAACTTCTCCTGAAATTGCCAAAATCTACAAAGCACTGGATTACGATCCACAAAGTAAAACTTATGGAGATAATCCAAAGCCGATCCAGTGGGTTCGTATTCATAACCTTCCCGATTTCGCTTACTTTAATCACTCACAACACGTAAAAGTGGCGGGTATTAAATGTCAGGAATGTCATGGTCCTATTCAAACGATGCAGGAAGTTTACCAATACTCACCTTTGACAATGAAGTGGTGTATTAACTGTCACAAAACTAAGGATGTGAATTTTAAAGGGAATGCTTATTACGATAAGATAATTGCCGCTCACGATCAGTTGAAAAAAGGACAGAAAATTACCCCTGCTTTATTGGGTGGTCTCGAGTGTGGTAAATGTCACTATTAATAAATTAGAAAAAAGAACTTACGCAACAGTTTATATAGCTTAAATGGAAAGCAATAAAAAATACTGGAAAGGTTTAGAAGAACTGAAAACGTCTCCTGAATTTGTCGAGAATAACAAAAACGAATTTGCCGAGTCATTGCCAATTGAAGAATTATTGAGTGAAGCGGGTTTAAAAACTCCAACTCCACGTCGCGATTTCTTAAAAGCAATGGGATTTGGTTTAGGAGCAGTTACACTTGCTGCTTGTCAGCCGGCACCTGTACACAAGTCAATTCCTTATTTAATAAAACCGGAAGAAGTAACACCAGGTGTTGCGAATTACTATGTATCAAGCTACAAAGGTCATGGTGTATTAGTAAAAACCCGCGAGGGTCGTCCTATTAAATTAGAAGGTAATCCAGATTGTATCCTTGGTGGCGGTAGATTAGATGCAGTTACTCAAGCTTCCATATTAGATCTATACGATGTATCTAAACTTAAAGGACCGAAATTAAAAAACGAAAATGCTTCCTGGAGCAGTGTTGATTCGTTCGTAAGAGGCGAGTTAAATAAAATTCAGGCTGGCGGAAAGAAAATAAGGATTGTTTCTTCAACTGTAAATAGTCCTTCTACCGGTAAGGTTCTAACTGATTTTATAGCAAAATATCCAAACACGAAACACGTACAAGTTGATGCGGTTTCTTACACAGGTATTTTAAAAGCCAATGAAGCCAGCTTTGGAAAAGCAGTTTTACCTCACTATCACTTCGACAAGGCGGATGTTATCGTGAGCTTTGGCGCCGACTTTCTTGGCACCTGGATCTCACCGTTAGAATTTAACCGTCAATACATTGTTAACCGTAACATGGCATCTTTGAAAAATAAAAAGATGTCGCGTCATGTACAGTTCGAAGCTGGAATGAGTTTAACGGGTACTAATGCGGACGTTCGTGTCGCTTTAAAGCCTTCTGAAGAAGGTGTTGCGTTGTTAAATCTATACGCAGCTCTTGGCGGCGGCGGTGCTACTAAAAAATTATCCAACGCTAAAGCTGAAACAGCATTAGGATTGGTTGCTAAAGAGTTATCAGCAGCAAAAGGGAAAGCTTTAGTTGTAAGTGGCTCTAATGATATTGCAACTCAAACCATTGTAAACAGTATCAATACTTTATTAGGAAGTTACGGTACTACCATCGATATCGCGAATCCTTCATACCAATATTTAGGTAATGATGCTGATTTTACTGCGTTTGTAGCTGAGATGCAACGGGGAGAAGTAGATGCGGTGTTTTTTCTGGATAGCAATCCAGCCTATAGCTCAATACTTACCAAAGAATTTACTGAAGGATTAAAGAAGGTTAAGTTAAAAGTTTCTTTTGCTGACCGTCTGGACGAAACTGCGGCCTTATGTGATGTTATTGCTCCAATCCCGCATTATCTGGAAACATGGGGTGATTCAAACGCCGTTGCTGGTTATTTTACCATAGTTCAACCGGCAATTAATCCAGTGTATAATACTCGTCAGGCAGAACAAAGTTTATTAATTTGGTCTGATAACCCTATTAAAAATTATTACCAATTCGTAAAAAATAATTGGGAAACCAGTCTTCTTCCTGGCGCAGGGTTAACCTGGAAAGAGCTTTTACAAAAAGGTGTTGTAAATACAACCACAGTTTCTGCACCTGCTACAGGCGTTGGAGCTGCTGCCGTGACTAATTCAAGTTCGGCTTCTCAGGCCATACTTAGCGCTTCGGCTGCTTTATCAAAAGGTGGCGAAAATGCTACCGAGCTTACAATATATGAGTCGGTTGCTCTGCGCGATGGTAAGCACGCCAATAATGCATGGTTACAAGAATTGCCAGATCCGGTTTCTAAAGTGACTTGGGATAACTATGTTGCTATTAATCCGAAATATGCCGATAAACTAGGTGTTGCCGAGTTTGATTTACTTAAAGTAGA
>CAMLLO010000002.1 GCA_946480915.1 uncultured Sphingobacteriaceae bacterium
CCTCGGTAGAATTCTTTCTGTGCAATTCTGCCTGAGATTTTGAAGAAGCAACGCTACTTACTTCTGCACCTTTAATATCAGCATCAGTTACTGATTTTGCAGTAGAACTAACGGTTGCACCATGATTATTCTGAGCCTCTTGAGCTTCTATCGTTTTTGAAGCTTCACCTTTCAATTTAGCTTCAGCAGATTTATCATTCTTTCTGTGTAATTCTGCCTGAGATTTTGAAGAAGCAACGCTGCTTACTTCTGCACCTTTAATGTCTGCGTCAGTAGTCGACTTAGTTGTAGAACTTACTTTCGCACCATGTGTATTTTTTGCATTATCAGTTGTTTGTGCAAAAGATACTGCTGTAAATAAAAGTGCTGCTGTTGTTAATGCTATAGTTTTCATATTCTTTCGTTTTAATGTGTTTATGTTTAATTTCCTATACAAAGAACACTAGTGAACATGAAGCAAAGATGAATTTTGAAAATTATTTTAAAAAAATTGAAAAATTGCTTACAAAACCTAAAAGATAAAAAACGATAGCCACAAAGACTAAAGCACAACGTGTCTACATTTTTTCTTCGTGACTTGGTGTCTTAGTGGCAAAAAAAAAAGCACAAAGTTTTACATATTAAAATTCATCAGGTTCCCTTTCGGGGATGTATTCACCTGTAACTATCGCCTCTTTCGAAACTAAATCGATATCCATGAGCATCTCCATGGACGATCTTTCGGTAAAGTCTACATCGGCGCAAGCATTAAACTGACCAATAGTATAATTCACAAGGAACTTCGCCATACATGAATTAATCATTTCAACAGAGTTTTCGTTAATGCTAACATTAAACACCCGACCGCGGGCTTTAAAGTGATAACTTACCAGGAGACCGTTTATTTTTTCGATGTTCGAATTGATTTCTTCTTTTAACCTATTTAAATCAACAGTCCCGTTGTCTGCAAATCCTTCTGATAAAGAAAATTTTATTTGTTCCTGCATAAATACACCTTCAATTCGTTGAACTACAGCGAAGCTTGTAGTCCGCCTTTTAAATTATAAATCTCAGTTTGAGGAAAATTTGCTTTTAACTTCTCGAGTGCTTTCAAGGACCGGCCTCCTGTTTGGCAAACAATAACCGTTTTTTTGTCAGCTTGTATAGAAGACAGATTTTCTTCTAATTCATCCATCGGAATGTTCAGACCTCCGATGTTATAGCTTTCAAACTCATGCTCCTCTCTTACATCAATTAATTGAATATCTTCGGTTTCTAACCAATGGTTAAGCTTAATATAGTCGATTGTGTTTATCTCAGTTTCGCAAACCTCATCGTAAAATCCTAAATCCTTAATTTCCCTGTTTGGCTGATTTACTTTAAAACCAAGGACATTGAAATCGTTTGAAAGCAAATTTATGATTAGAAGCTTGCCGCTCAGAGGCTCTCCAACACCTGTAATTACCTTAATCGCTTCGGTAGCCTGCCATGTTCCAATAATTCCGGGCAATACCCCTAAAACTCCCGCTTCACCGCACGCAGGAACTTCGCCCGCCGCCGGAGCTTCCGGATATAAACAACGATAGGTGGGTCCTTGCTGATAATTAAACGTACTTACCTGTCCTTCGAACTTAAAAAGTGCGCCGTAGATATATGGTTTTCCTGTAATTACACAGGCATCATTTAACAAATACCGTGTGCTGAAATTATCGGAACCATCAATAACTAAATCGTAAGACGCCAGAATATCAAAAACATTCTCTCTCGTAATACGCGGATGAGTATCAATCTGAATTAAGGGGTTCTTGTTTTGCAGATGATTTTTAGCTGTCTCTGCCTTGGCCAAACCCACATCGTCAGTATTAAAAAGCACCTGCCGCTGCAAATTTGAAACACTCACAACATCATCGTCTGCGATGCCTAACACACCTACTCCAGCTGCCGCCAGGTAGAGCAGGCACGGACAACCCAGTCCGCCAGCACCAACCACCAGAATTTTTGCACTTTTCAATTTTTGCTGAGCTTCTAACCCAAATTCCTCCATTAAAAGGTGACGGCTATATCGTTGTAATTCTTCTTTTGAGAGACTCATTTCTTAATATTTGTTCCGGTTAAAGCCCAAGTATACATTCACTCATCTCAGGATAGTAATAGAACCCGAGATCTGCTTGCGACCTTTTTTAGGATCTATAATGTAATAATAGGTTCCGACGGCAAGCTGACTCCCTTTATATGTCCCATCCCAGGGCGAATGATATCCCTTAGAACTGAATACCTTTTCCCCATTACGATTAAAAACAGTAACGGTACAATTTGTATAAGTTTCTAAATTTTCGATCACCCAAAAATCATTTATACCGTCTCCGTTAGGAGTAAATGTATTCGGCACATCCGGAAGCTTATTTACAATAACTTCAATCGACCCTAAAGCGGTACAGCCGGTAACCATATTAGTAACGGTTAATTGGTAGGTGGTAGTTTCTTCAGGAGAGGCTACAGGATTCAAAATATCTGATTTGGACAAGGACAAAACAGGGGGGCTCCATTGATAGAGCAATCCCGTTTCTTCAGCAATCGAAGGCAAAACAATCTCTCCACCTGATAATATCTCTACCCTCGCGGTTCCGGCGCTTGGACTCGCTCGCACAACAATATCCTGAGTTTTTACATCAGTGCAACTACCGTCGGTGGAAACAAAACTATAGGTGATTGTATGGGTACCAATACCTGCAATTACCGGATCGAACAAGCCTGATGAATTAACACCGGCGCCACTGTAAATGCCCTTACCCTGCACTCCGAACTTCTCCGTAGCCTGGGTTAACATAAAAGCGGGCTCATTTAAACAAACTGGCGGAATTGAAGTAAACTCAACTTCCGGCACCGCGTAAACTGTGATAGTTTGTGAATTTTCATTACTACAAGTGCCGCCCGAAAAAACCTTCATCCGAACCTCATATGTTTTACTTGCTGGCGTATTAAACACCGGATAAGCATGAGAATATACTTTTGGCGATGTTCGCAAACCCGGGCTTTCATCTACTTCTACCATCGACGGATTATTAATATAATCGTAGTACCATTCAATACGGGTCACTTCTCCAAAATCCACCTCGGCATTGTCTTCAAATTCTACAGGAAGACTACTGCACAATTGGGTCTGATTCTTTACTGTGAACTTAGCTGTGGGAATACTGCCATTTACAGTAAACGATTGAGATTTGGTTGCAGAACATCCATCTTTAGAGGTAACACTCAACGAAACATTAAAACGTCCGGATGAATGATAAACATGTACTCCATCTTTGCCTATTGATGTATTGGAGCTTCCGGACACCGGTTCTCCGAAATCCCATACATAAGTAAACTGACTTTCAGTTCCATCGGCGATGGTGGATTTATTTATGAATGTTGCTATTCCATCACCAAGACAAAAATCGGGCATTTCAAAATCTGGCACTGGCATCACATTAACCGAAACTTTTATAACATTGCTGATGATTTGAGGTGAGCAGGCAGAGCTAGAAACTATTCTTCTGTAAAAAGTAGTCGCATTAATCTGTATCGGATCATAATCTTTCGAAATCGCGTTTGCGATATCCGTAAAATTGAGATTATCTGTTGAACTTTGCCATTGATAAGTATAAATGCCTGTACCTCCGGTTGGAGTTGAACCCGATACCACTCCAGGATCCACCTGATCACCTATTGTATTTACGCAAAACTTTATCGGTCCACCAGTCATAGTGATTACATTATTTCCTAAGGGGATTGCCGCCTTCACAATTACGTCATCGTTTACAGAATAATCACCATTAAAGTTCATGCCCGGCACTGGCCCCAATGATCCCGTTTCATAGCTAGTTTTTGAACCTGAAAATGCATTTATGACACCTGTAATTCTTCGGTTGGGATCATTTACAGTACGAGAAGGATCCAAATAAAGAGATTGAGCGCTTGCACTATAAGTTCCAGGTGATGTTCCACAATCAACCTCAGCTTTGAGCGTAATAATAACGTCATCACCTGGTGAAATATTAAAATCTCCAAACAGAGGTTTAGAAGAAGTCCCCATATTACTAATGATCACCGGGCCTCCGGAATCGCCTGTATATGTTACTGTTGCACTTTTAAACGAAATTCCGGGAGGTAATTGAGTCTCGATATGTACCCCCCCGGCATTACCACCGTTTGGATAGTTTGTTGCTTTGACTATGTAAACCACTTCGCTCCCGGGATATTTAAAAGTGGTCGGATTGACTTCTGAAAGTATTGTTGTAAGTTGAGGATAGCAACCCGAACCGCCGCCCTGCAAATATCCCGGCAGATCTGATATCGTATAAGGAAATCGCTTACCATCGGTTCCATCTGCTGCACCATGGGTAGTACCGGCACCCGAATTAGTTTTACCGGCAAACCCTTTATCTATACTGACATTTACACTTCCTGGAGACATGGCAAATAAAACTAATCCTCCTCCGCCGCCGCCACCTGGCCCATGCTCATTAGTTCCGATATCGTTTCGTGTATTTCCTCCATTCCCACCTTTGGCCTCAACCGTTAAAACTGCTGCAGGATCAGGGTTTGTAACCTTAATATAAACTGTACCGCCTGCTCCGCCACCACCAGCTCCGTCAGGCTGATTACCCTGAGCACCAGCCGCACCATCGCCTCCATTAGCTAAAATAACGCCATTGCCAATTATGCGTCCTACATTAATTAAAATTATTCCACCACCTACTCCACCTTTAACACCATTCAAAGCATTATTGGCATCTCCGCCACCGCCACCACCGCCCATAATCATTCGGGTGATGTCCGGATTTAAAGTTGTATAGGTAATTGATCCGGGGCGTCCTCCGTTAGGAAAAGTATTAGGTGCGCTTTTTACTGTAGATGTACCATTACCTCCTACTCCGCCAAAGCCACCGTTTCCGCCACCGCCGCCTCCTGAATTGTGATCGTTTCCGCCGCCGCCAGCATTACCTGGAGCACCCTTACCGTAAGAACCACCCGGGAGCCCCTCGGTACCATTGGGCACCTCGTTAAATCCATCCCACATATATTTTGGAGTTCCTGCAACACCTTCACCTTTACCTACCGACCTTGAATCGCTGGAAGGCACCACATATAGATCACTTATGTTTCCACCCGAACTACCAACCGGCCCATAGCCTCCACGAAATCCTCTTTCACTGGCATCTATTGTAAACCCGTTAAAATTCATCGTTCCAGAAACATCAAAAGCTATAATGCCGCCTGCTACACCATTAAAGGGAGGCGTTTTGATACTTGAAGACAATATCAAATTTGAATATTGCGGAACCCGTACTACTTGAAATGTTCTCTTGCCCCGGCCAGATGTCTCTGCAGCATTGAAATAGGAATTAACAGTTCCCTTACCCGACCCTACGCCTTTAAATGTTACATCTCCACCGCTAAGTGGAACCGCATTGGTAGCTATAACATATTCGAACACGCCGGAATTACCCAGGTCCGTAAAACCAGTTCCACCTAAATTATCAGGACCGGAAGCCGAATTATTCGACCCGTATTTATTATCGTTTGACGAATTGATGGATGCATCCTGCATTTGAATGATTAATAACATATCACCCGCACTTATCGCTTTTGTCCCGAAATTATTTCCATAAGGATCGTCAGGAGGGACAGCAGCCAACTTAACAGTTTTTGATCCGGCAGCAAGTGTTATATCTCCGGCTACGGGGAAATAGGTATTTATCGAGCCAGTAATATTACCCGATCCATCCAAACCCGGGGTGCCGCAAAGCTGCCCAAGACAGAGAATAGATCGACCAATTAGAATAAATACAAGTAGTAATTTTTTCAAGCTCGAAATCGAAAGCAAAGTCTACAAAAGAAATTCTGCGGGCTGAACTCTTAATTCGCCCGGCCTAAACCCAACTTAGGAAATTAAGAGTTCCTTAAGCCATTAATTCGAAACTAAGATACCACAATCACTTGATTTGCGAAGACCATTAAAAAACAAGTTCTATAGGAATACTTGAAAAAAGCTGTTAATGAATCAAACATTGGTCCCAATCTTTCCAAACAGGTTCATACCCCTGCTGCCTGATTACCTCCGCGATCATTTCGGGAGAGCGTTCATCATTAATTTCAAACTGTTCTAGTGACTCTTTTGCTACCGTGTATCCACCAGGATTAGTTTTCGACCCAGCACTGATAGAGGTAATTCCGAGCTTAAGTACATGATTTCTAAATTTTTCAGATTCACGGGTCGACAGCGCCAATTCAACTTCGGAATTAAAAATACGATACGCACAAATCAGCTGAACGAGCTCTCTGTCGCTCATATCAACCTTGGGTTCTAAACCACCCGAAAACGGCCTCAATCGTGGGAATGAGATAGAATATTTTGTTTTCCAATATTTACGTTCCAGGTAATTAAGATGTAAAGCAGTAAAAAAACAGTCGGTTCGCCAGTCTTCTAAGCCCAACAAAGGTCCTAAACCAATTTTATGTACACCTGCTTTTCCTAAGCGGTCCGGCGTTTCTAAACGATAACTGAAATTAGATTTCTTTCCTTTCGGATGATGTTTTTTGTAATCCTCCTCGTGGTACGTTTCCTGGTAAACCAGGACCGTATGCAAGCCAAGAGGCACTAATTCTTCATATTCTTCCTGATCTAAAGGCTGAACTTCCATTGCTATATTCGAGAAATGAGGAGAAATTAGCTGAAGTACTTTTTTGAAATAATCAACACCAACGGTTTTTGTAGCTTCTCCGCTCACCAGCAAAATATGTTCATAACCCATGTCCTTTATATATGCGACCTCAGACATGATTTCCATATTTGTGAGGGTTTTCCGCGGAAGTTTGTTATCAACACTGAAACCGCAATAGGTACAAATATTCTGGCATTCGTTAGACAGATACATAGGGATGTACATCTGAATGACTTTCCCAAAACGCTGCAAAGTCAACTGATGACTTAATTGCGCCATCTGTTCGAGATACGGAGCAGCCGCAGGCGAAACCAATGCTTTAAAATCTTCCAGATCCCTTTGAGGCTTTTGTAAAGCTGCTTCAACATCTGCAGCAGTTTTTGAATAGATGCTCGTTTTTACTTCATCCCAGGAATATTGCCTGAATATATCTTCAAAAGTCATGCGTGGATAAGTTAAAATTCAAAAATTATAGTTCAAAATTCAAAGCCTACGAATTGCAAAACAGCAAACACAAATAGTTTTAGTCTAAAAACGAGGTCAAGGGACTGCTTGCCGCAGCATGTTTTACTGGTCTGGCAAGTTTCGCCTCATACGCCATTCTACCGGCTTCCACGGCCATTCTAAATGCTCTGGCCATTTGCACCGGATTATCAGAAACAGCGATGGCCGTATTCACCAAAACAGCATCCGCTCCAATTTCCATTGCTTTGGCTGCATCAGATGGCGAACCAATTCCCGCATCAATTACAACGGGAACATTACTTTGCTCAATAATTATCTCCAGGAAATCAATCGATTTTAAACCTTTATTGCTTCCTATCGGTGATCCTAAAGGCATTACCGCCGATACCCCAACTTCTTCAAGGCGTTTACACAATACTGGATCGGCATGAATGTAAGGCAATACTATAAAACCCAATCTGACTAATTCTTCGGCAGCTTTCAGAGTTTCTATTGGGTCCGGCATTAAATACTTTGGATCCGGATGAATTTCGAGTTTTAACCAATTGGTTTCAAGTGCTTCACGAGCCAGTTGCGCTGCAAAAACCGCTTCTTTTGCGGTACGCACGCCAGAAGTATTTGGCAGCAAATTAATTTGAGGATGCCGCAAATGAACTAAGATATCATCTTGAGCATCATTAATATCTACACGCTTCAAAGCCACGGTCACTAATTCAGAGCCGCTTTCTACTAAAGCAGCTTCCATTAATTCAGGGTGACTGAACTTCCCCGTCCCGGTAAATAGGCGGGAATTAAACAGTTTATCAGCTACTTTTAGCATAGCGTATTTTCTCCTTTCAATAATTCTTTAATTTTACTCACTTCCTTCTCCGGCTGCTCTGAAAAAGCGATCAACGACGACACGGCAATGCCAAACATTCCGGTTTCGAGAATAGAGGGAATATCTTCAGTCTCTATCCCTCCTATGGCAATTATCGGAATAGTAATGTTTAACTTTTTTGCTTCTGCAGTAATATTGCGATAACCTTCTGCACCTAAGATCGGACTAAGTTTTGCCTTTGTTTTGGTAAAACGGAAGGGACCACAACCAATGTAATCTGCCCCGTTCTTCGCATGAATGATAATATCGCCTATAGTATTTGCAGTACCGCCAATAATCATTTTATCTCCTACAATTTTTCTGGCTTCAGCAACGGGCATATCTTCCTTTCCGAGATGAAGTCCGTAGGCGCCAACTTCTTTGGCAACCGTAGGATGATCATTAATTATCAATTTTGCTCCAAAAGCATCACAAATCACTTTAGCTTCTCTTGCTATCGCGATGATATCGTCCTGAGATTTATCCTTAACACGTAATTGCACCCAGTCTACTCCGGCTTTACATGCATTTTCAATACATTCCAAATGAGTAAGTTCCGGTGTTTCCTGCGATATAAAGTGTAAATTACTTATCATATTATTATGTATGCCAGCCTAATAAGGTTGGGTTAGAGCTTAAAACTTTTTCTATGTAGTGTTTGGCTTTTTCAAATGCCAAAGGCACCGGAATATTTAAGGCAAGATTTGCACAAATAGCAGATGAAAGAATACATCCCGAGCCATGTTTCGGATCTCCGATCCTGGAGGGTTGCAGAATATATTTAATACCTTTCCAATAAAGCCAATCTTCGCCTAACTGAGCTTTTTCACGATGCCCTCCTTTTAAATAGATCATGGTTTGCTGCGATAAAGACATAGCCTTTTCTTCAGAACCAATTAAGAATTCAAACTCAGGCAAATTAGGGGTAAGAACCGTGATGTATTTTAAAAGTTTTGTAATTGAATGATCAGATTTGAACAGTGAAAATCCCGAACTTGAACGCAATACAGGGTCCCAGACAATCTTCGCCTCAGGATTTTTCTCGGTAATAAAAACCAGAATCTGTTCAAGTACATCACTGTTTTCAATAATGCCTATTTTAAACCATTCAGGGTTCCAACGCTCGATAAGCAAACCCAGCTGTTCTTTTATCTGCGGTGCAGGAATCCAGTTTACCTCTTCAACAACCGAATCAGTTTGAAAAGTATTTGCGGTTATAACCCCCAACCCGTACACACGGTGTTGATCAAAGGTTTTAATATCTGCTAATATTCCCGCACCACCGCTCGGGTCGAAACCGGCAATACTTACAACCATTGGTCTGCTAGTTTCCATACGCCTGCAACCTCTGTTTTAAAACATTGAACCGTTCAACCGCCTTCACTTTATTCGTCCATAAATAACCCAAGACGGCGATACCAGAATAACCATAGTCTAATACCTGCTTGAAATTAGCGTCAGTGATACCCCCTAAAGCAAAAACATTTCGAGCAAATGAAGGAACTTCCAGCAAGTTTTCGTTAGCCTGATATCCCATTTTAGAAATGCTATTAAAAACCGGACTCATAAAGCAATAATCAATTTTATCCTGAACTTCATTTAATTCGCTCCACTGATGTACTGAACACGAAATAGTGTATCGATTAGATGGTTCAGCCTCCTTAATCTGAGGAAAACTAAAATGCATTCCGCCTAATCCCATTTTTGATACCAAATCAGAATGATAGTGAATAATGACATCCGTCCTGAAACTGAAATCAATTTCAGAAATGAGCCTTTCGACATCTTGCTTTCGGCTTTGAGGTTTCCTTATATGTAATCGCGTAAGCCCTGACTCAAAAAGATGATTCAGGATTTCTGCTTCTCCATCAAAAAATTCAGGAGCCGTTACTACTATTAATCTATCCGACATTAAAAATCAGGCTTTGGACGATTTAGTAAAGAATCACCGTTTCTTCTTACAGATAAATTTCTGATCCCTTCTTTTTAAATTCCTCAGATCGTTCTTTCATACCTGCTTCTATGGCTAAAGCATCGTCTGCAATTCCTTTTTCATCAGCATACTTTCTGATATCCTGAGTGATTTTCATACTGCAGAAATTCGGACCGCACATAGAGCAGAAATGGGCGATTTTAGCACCCTCGGCAGGAAGGGTCTCGTCATGATATTCTCTCGCCGTATCCGGATCAAGTGACAGGTTAAACTGATCTTCCCAACGGAATTCAAATCGGGCTTTACTTAAGGCATTATCACGATATTGAGCGCCAGGATGACCTTTGGCTAAATCTGCTGCATGGGCAGCAAGTTTATAGGTAATAACGCCGTCTTTAACATCTTTTCTGTTTGGTAAACCAAGATGTTCTTTCGGAGTAACATAACACAACATAGCACAACCGAACCAGCCAATCATTGCAGCGCCAATGGCAGAAGTAATATGATCATAACCAGGTGCAATATCAGTTGTTAACGGACCAAGCGTGTAGAAAGGTGCTTCATGGCACTCTTCCAACTGCTTATCCATATTCTCTTTAATTAAATGCATCGGCACGTGACCGGGACCTTCAATCATTACCTGGATATCATGCTTCCATGCAACTTTGGTTAATTCGCCCAGAGTTTCTAACTCGCCGAACTGCGCAGCATCATTTGCATCTGCAATAGAACCCGGACGCAATCCATCGCCTAAAGAGAAAGAAACATCATAAGCCTTCATAATCTCACAAATTTCTTCAAAATGCGTGTACAAGAAGTTTTCTTTATGATGAGCCAGACACCATTTTGCCATGATAGAACCACCACGGGAAACAATTCCTGTTAATCTTTTCGCCGTAAGCGGAACATAACGCAATAAAACACCTGCATGGATAGTGAAATAATCCACACCCTGTTCTGCTTGTTCAATCAGCGTATCTTTAAAAATCTCCCAGGTTAAATCTTCAGCTTTTCCATTTACTTTTTCAAGTGCCTGGTAAATAGGAACGGTTCCAATGGGCACAGGTGAATTCCTGATGATCCACTCGCGTGTTTCATGAATATTTTTACCTGTTGACAGATCCATTACGGTATCGGCTCCCCAACGGGTGGCCCAAACCATTTTTTCAACTTCTTCTTCAATACTCGAAGTAACTGCCGAATTTCCAATATTGGCGTTAATCTTCACCAGGAAGTTACGGCCAATAATCATCGGTTCAGATTCAGGGTGATTGATATTTGCAGGAATAATAGCGCGGCCAGCTGCGATCTCTTCGCGTACAAATTCCGGAGTAATGAACTTCGGCGTTCTCGCACCAAAATTATTTCCAGGGTGCTGATCCCAAAGAGAATCGGATGCTTTAAAGCGTTCCTCTAATAACTGGTTCTCACGAATGGCTATATACTCCATTTCGGGAGTGATTATTCCTTTTTTTGCATAATGCAATTGCGTCACATTTTGACCGGCTTTTGCGCGAAATGGATTTTTAATATGCTGAAAGCGTAATTCATCCAACTTCGTGTCGTTCTTTCTTACTTGTCCGTATTCCGAACTGATAGACGGAAGCGCTTCAACATCTCCGCGGTCTAAAATCCATTGCTCACGGATGCGCGGTAAACCTGCCTTTACATCAATTTGAACATTTGCGTCGGTATATGGACCACTGGTATCGTAAACAGCTACTGATGCGTTTTTTTCAGTTTTACCGTTGAACTTATCCACAGTATCACTTAATGAAATTTCACGCATAGCCACTTTTATATCGTGAATTTTACCAGGAACATAAATCTTACCTGAATTAATAAAAGGACCGGTACTAATGGTTTGTTCTCCTGGAACGATTTCTTTTTTCATGAGATCTTTTTGATTTTTATCCGCCTTGAGTAGCACGTATGATGGTAATTTTATCAGCAGATTCAACCTGATAGGTATTCCATTCGGATTTTGGAACAACAGAATTGTTCACAGCGACAGCAATTCCCTTTTTGTCGAGGAAATCTTGTTGCATTAAAACATCGCTTAATGTTGCTAAGCCTGATAAAGAAACCGGTTGATTGTTGATAAAAGCCTCCATAAATGCAGAATTATAACTTCAGGAGGTGTCATCAGAAAGATGAGTTTCGCTTTTCCTTACGCCAGTATTACCTGGTTCAAGTTATGAGGGTATGTCTCAGCCTGTTCGGCACCCCTAAAGTTGCTGTAAATGTAGAAGGTTTTTATTAAGAATTCAAATACTATTAAGAATAATTTGAAAAATAAAAGAAATTTATCACAAAGCAATGACTTTCCATAGCAATACAGACATAAAACATTCCGATATTGGACTTAAAGTCTCTATTCCTTGAAAATTACTGCATCAAACATTGATTAAACCTCGTTAGTAACCGAAACAAATCGTCATGTTCGGTTAAAGGCAAAGTTTCTGAGCGATCATAAATATCATGGTACGCCCGGATTCCACCCATCGTATAGATAAAGAACGATGGAACTCCCTTCTCGGAAAACCAATAATGATCACTATTGGCCGCTTTCCCCCGGGAGTTAATCTTCGCGAGATACTTAAACTCATTGTTTAGTTGATTTAGCAAGGCAAATTCTTTTTTATACTCCGTTGCATTTACTACCGTTATGCCCTCCTCTCCTGTTCCGGCAAGATCGGTATTGACCAGGAAACGGATCTTTTTCAAATCAACGAGTGGATGCTCTGTAAAAAACTTTGAACCCAATAAACCGGCCTCTTCCCCAGAAAACGCTACAAAAACCAAAGAATACTTTTGAGGATTCGCTGCGTAAAATTTCGCAAGGCGCAACATTAAAGCTACACCACTGGCATTATCATTGGCCCCGGGAAAATACGTATGTCTTCCCATTCCACCCAAATGATCGTAATGTGCGGTAATCACAATCATGGAATCAGGATTAACTGTTCCTTTAACTATTCCGCAAACGTTGTAGGATTTAAAATTATCGATCAGTTGATTCTCAACCTTTAGCTTAATTTTGTTAAGATCAGTTTTTATAGCTTTTTTATTAATCAATACGGAAGTGTAATTTGCTACCTCCTGCGAAACCGACCACGTTAGCTTATCCTCCAGGGAAACTATAATTTGATTTTCGCTGCTCACAAAATGCAAACTGTCTTTTTTTATAAGATGTGATCGTGTTTTTACGCCTTGGCTTTCAGGAGAAATTATAAAATCTTTTCCGGGACAAAGCTTGCTGCCATTTATCCAAACTTCCATTTTTCCAGGAAAGGTATTTACGGGAAATGAGAACTCCTGAAGAAATGAGCTGTCACTTAGGGGCTGTAAGCCGTAAGCTTGAAATTCACGGCTTAAAAATCTGGCAGATTTTCCTACTCCGTCCTTGGTATATCCGCGTCCCCAGAAATAAGATGACGTTAACGTGTCGACCATTTTGCGGGCAAAGGAAATATCCTGAGCAAAAGATAGCTTGGTGATACATGCAAACAGAAGTACAAAATAAATTTTCATGCCTGGCTAATTTAAGTTTTGAAAACTTAACAAAAAAATAAAGCTCCTGATGGGCAGGAGCTATATTTAACTAACCAATTATAAACCTAGCTGTAGGGGAAGGAATCGAACCTTCAAGGAGTGGTTATCCCGTTACCGGATTTCCCAGATTCTCCGCCACCGAGACAAGGAGGTGTGTCTGCCAGTTTCACCACCCTACAGTTTGAAGCGATTTTTTAACGAATCGATAACACAAAGGTAAAGCCATCAATCAAACATTACAAGTATTTTAAATCAAAATCATAATTTTTGCAACTATCGCAATACGTTATCTTTTTTTTAAAAAAATCATAAAAGACCTTTTGCGACAGCCCTCAGCTTTACAATTTTCTCAATCTGTGAAAGAATAATTTTACATTTTCTTAACGATTGTCATATGCCCGTTATATCCGAATCATTAATTTATTTATCATCTTAAACTAAGTAAATTGCGCCAAATTTTAAACATGGCAAAAGTTTCAATTAACATCACCACCGGTTCTATTCAAAAGGAAGATATTATTGTAGGTATTGATTTGGGTACGACAAACAGCCTTGTTGCATTTATAAACCCCGAAGGCAACGCCCAAGTTATAAACGACACAGGGAAAGGTGTTCTTGTGCCTTCGATTGTACATTTCAATAAGGATGGCAGTGTGGTAGTTGGAAATGAGGCGCGTCAGTTTTTAATTAGCGACCCACAAAACACTATTTTTTCGGTGAAGCGCTTATTGGGTCGTTCTTACCACGATATCGAAAATTATAAAGATTTCTTTTCCTACAAAGTAATTGATGATAATACAGAAAGTCTTGTAAAAATCAAAGTGGGCGATCGGTTTTATACGCCGATAGAGCTTTCGGCAATGATTCTTAAAGAGCTGAAAGACCGTGCAGAACATGCGCTTAAAACACCCGTAAACCGGGCGGTAATAACCGTTCCGGCTTATTTTAACGACAGTCAGCGGCAAGCTACCCGTGACGCGGGAAAACTTGCAGGCTTGGATGTGTTGCGAATTGTGAATGAACCCACAGCTGCAAGTCTGGCATATGGCATCGGCTTACATCCAGATGAGGAAAAAACCATCGCTGTTTACGATTTAGGCGGAGGGACATTTGATGTATCCATATTAAAAATCCAGAACGGCATTTTTGAAGTGTTGTCTACTAATGGAAATACATTTTTAGGCGGTGATGATTTCGACCGTGCGATCGTAAATTATTGGATCGAGCAGAACAAACTTAACCCTAATGAAGTAACCTCAAATTCGGAGCTCACTCAGGGTCTTCGTTTAAAAGCAGAAGAAGCAAAAAAAGCGTTAAGTACACAAAATATTTATACGGGCGAAGTGGGCAATATTCCTTGTGCTATCACCCGTCAAACCTTCGAAGAACTAATCGCTCCGAAAGTAGAAGAAACTATTCAGGCATGTAAACATGCACTCTCTGATGCGGGACTTACTATTTCGGATATAAATGAGGTGATCATGGTAGGCGGCTCAACCCGTACCCCATTTGTAAAAAAATCCATTTCCAAATTCTTTCAAAAACCTGTTCATGACACCATTAATCCGGATGAAGTGGTTGCCCTTGGTGCAGGTATTCAGGCTGATATTTTAGCCGGCAATCGTAAAGACATTCTTTTACTTGATGTAACGCCCCTTTCCCTCGGCATCGAAACGATGGGTGGATTGATGGATGTCATTATTCCGCGAAATTCTAAGGTACCAACAAAGGCTGGAAGACAATACACCACATCGATAGACGGGCAGGTTAACATGAAAATTTCTGTCTATCAGGGCGAACGTGATTTGGTTAAGGAGAACCGTAAACTCGCAGAATTTGATTTAAAGGGAATCCCTGCCATGCCTGCAGGCTTTCCGAAGGTCGACATTAATTTCCTGCTAAATGCTGATGGTATCTTAAGAATCCAGGCTGTGGAATTACGATCAGGCGTCAAACAGGAAGTGGATATTAAGCCAACTTATGGCCTAACTGATCAGGAAGTTGAAAAAATGCTATTTGATTCCATTACACATGCAAAAGAAGATGTTACACAACGCATGATAATTGAAGCGCGTACCGAAGGCGAGCAAATGGTATATACAGCTGAAAGATTCATCGAAAAAAACAAACAATACTTCTCGATCGAGGAAATAAGTAAAACGCAAGAATTCATCCAAGCACTTAAGGAAGCTTTAACGTCAGGCGATAAAGATTTGATCCATAAAAAGATCGACGAATTAAATGAGTTCACCCGTCCCTTTGCTGAGCGTTTAATGGATCAGGCAATTGGACAGGCGATGAAAGGCAAAGCAATTGAATAATTCTATTGATCAGACTATCTTCCTTTATGATATACAGAAAGCTGAAAAATAACCCTCAGTTTCTATTCTAATGAGGATAGCAATCTGTATTTTCGCCGCATCTTGATAGAACTACTTTCATACACGTTCAATCCCTCCGAGGTTTTAATGATCGGATGTGTTGCTCTCCTTACCGGGATGTCGAAAACAGGCATTCAGGGCGCAGGAATGTTGTCTGCGCCCTTACTCGCTTTAGTTTACGGAGGTCAAAATTCAAGTGGAATAATTCTTCCGATGCTAATTGTTGCCGACGCATTTGCTGTTTGGTATTATCACAGGCACGCATCATGGAAACATCTTAAGCTTTTATTTCCCTGGGCGGCTTTAGGCATCATCGCCGGAACCTTTATCGGGGTTTATATTGACGATAAAGCTTTCAAAATGATTATGGCGGCGACCATTTTCATCAGCATTCCATTAATGATATGGCTCAAAAAAGGACATAAAGATGATATCCCGAAAACCGGCTGGTTCTCAGTTTCAACTGGCATAGCAGGAGGCTTTACTTCAATGGTGGGAAACTTAGCGGGAAGTGTGATGGCTGTATACCTGCTGGCTGCACGCTTACCCAAAAATGTGTACATCGGCACTACAGCCTGGTTTTTCCTGGTGATAAACTGGGCAAAGGTCCCTTTTCACATTTTCAGCTGGCATACAATCACATTAAAAACAGGTTTATTGGCTTTAATTGTTACTCCGATTATTCTTCTGGGTGCCTTTCTCGGAATATTTATCATTAAAAGAGTCCGCGAAGAGAATTATCGTTGGTTTATCATTGTTATGACTATTGTTGCAGCATTCTCTATGCTTTTTTAGGGGATTGTGCCTTCTTCTTTCTTTCGTTTTTCAAATAACTCAATAACACTTTTTCATCGATCGTCAAACCTGTATCTACAACAGCAGGAACAACTTTTTTAACCTTCTTCAAATAAGGATAAAGCGTTCCACTCTCGTATGAATCTATCAACGGAGGAAACACATAATATTTTTTACAAACTGTGCGGGTGTTTCCCAGTCTCGACGATACCTCATCAAGCATGGCAACCGTAATTTTTTTTCGCTTAGACTCTAAATCTGTGAATTCGTATTGTGAGTAAATTTTTAAGGCTTCTAACGTTCCAAACCATGTTCTGAAATCTTTGGCAGTAAAATCGCAATTCGTTATTTCTTTGATATACCGGTTAATCATACCCGAATCGATCGATTTTCTTTCACCACCCGGTGTATAGTATTGAAAGAGCTCCTGGCCCGGAATATCCCGACATTTTTTAACCAGTTTGGCAAGAGTCCGGTCATTGAGATCGATATCATGCATTACTCCTTTTTTACCCTTAAAGGATAGCGTCATTGAACTACCTTCAATTTTTATATGTTTATCCCGAAGCGTACTCAATCCATACGAGCCATACAGTTGTTTATAAGATTCATTCCCTATTCTGATAAGCGTTTTTTCCATCAGGCTAACTGATATGGCAAGCACTTTTCGCTCGTCCAGCTCTCGCCTTCTCAGATCTTTCCGAAGGTTTTTTCTAAATTCCGGTAGCTTTTTACCAAATTCTAAAAGTCTGTAGAACTTATTTTCATTTCTCGATCTGGCCCAGTCATGATGGTAACGATATTGCTTCCGTCCGGCCTGGTCGATTCCAGTCGCCTGCAAATGAGCATTGTGCTTAGGTGCTATCCACACATTTTGCCAGGCTGGCGGCAGGACGAGTTTCTTAATACGCTCAAGAATTTTAGGGTCTGTAAGTTCTTCCCCTTTATGGTTTAGGTATACGAAAGTATCCTTGACGATAATTCTCGTAATACCTGGACTTGAATCACTAACATAAATCAGGTTATTTTCTTCGAGCAGGATCTCTGTATCACTCATGCTCAAATAAAACAATCATGACAAGAAATGTTTGTTCAGGAAGGTATTTAAAGACTTATTGAATTCCGTTGCATTTTCCAGATTTGGCAAATGGCCGGACGCTGAAATAATCTGTAACTCAGCATGTTTAATACCCTCTGCTAACTGGGTCGTTTGCCCTTCTGACACCAGTTTATCATCCTCTCCTCTTATTATTAAAGTAGGTACTTCGATAAGCGAAAGAGAATCAGATGTATCTGTTCGTGAGGCTAATGCCAGCAGAGTCGAACATATTGTCTTATCCTCGGTTCTCATGATTAGCTCCCGAAGGAAATCCACAGTAGCAGGTTTTTTACTCAATGTTTCTGCAGCAAAAACGTTTTTAACAAAGCCCTCTGTAAAATCACGCTTAGCCCCACCAACAATCTGTTCGATAGAGTTGAAGCGCTTCATTTTAACTTCATTAGTGTCCGCTATGCAATTCGTGTCACATAAAATGAGTCCTTTAATACACCTCATCGACAACTGAGCAGCTCTCAGAGCAATATAACCGCCCATTGATATGCCGCAAAGCACACAATTATCAAGGTTAAGGTTTTCAACTAAGGCTAGAAGATCTTTAGCGAACAGATCAATACTAAAAAATGAGTGATCAGAGGAACTCTCGCCAAAACCGCGAATGTCGTAAGCTATACCGTTAACTCCATCCGGAAGTGATTCCAATTGTTCTCTCCAGATGGTTTTATCAAAAGGAAATCCATGGATAAATAGTATCGTTACAGCAGGGCTTGTAGATTGTTTTGACAGATAAGAAACTGATATATTATTTACCTTAGTGCTTAGATGTTCCATAAACACTAAAGTAGGTTTTACCAAAGAAAGTTTACTATCCGGTAGCTTTTTCTGCTTTTTGATCTGATCATGAAGGTTAACAGGACGTTAAAGAACAGGCAGATTAGAAACAGGATGCCTATTAAGGTGAAATTCCCTAAAAAACGCAAGGATAGCGCCACATAAATCATTATGATATGAAATCCCATAAGGATCAATGTGCTTTGCAAATGCGAGAATCCCATATGCAACATGCGGTGATGAACATGATTTCTATCTGCTACAAATGGCGAACCTGTTTTGATAGTACGCAGCGTGAAAACCCTGATAGCATCGAATATGGGTCCGATTAATATCGCAACCGCAATGGAAGGTGCAGAGCTGTAAAAAACAACATTTGTACCGCTTACCTTGTTTAGCTCTATAAATTTAATTGATAGAATAATAGAAACAAATCCCAATAACAGCGACCCTGTATCGCCCATAAAAATTTGAGCAGGCGTGATGTTAAAACGTAAAAAGCCGATACAGGCCCCTGCAATAATAAAGGACAGGGAAGCAAAAAGGGTTTCGCCCATATCAGCAAATATTAATCCCAGCGTAACATTTACAACAAGTCCCGTTACTCCGGCCAGGCCATCGATCCCATCTATTAAATTAAAGGCGTTAATAACAAACATTATTAATAAAATGGTAAGCGAAATACTTATCGTAACCGGAAGATCATAGACTGAAAAGATTCCATACAAACTTGTTATCCTTACATCGGCTAGCAATACCATAATTGAAGCAACGATAAATTGCATACCAAACTTGGTACTTGGATTGACGCCCCACAAGTCGTCCTTTAAGCCAACCGCAAATAAAATTAAACAAGAAGCCAGTAACAAGTTAAATTCTCTGGAAATCCCCGCATTCGGAATAAATAAACTTGCGATCATAAAGCTGCAAAATATTGCAACTCCTCCCAATCGCGAAATGCCCGATTTATGATCTTTTCTTTCTGTCTCAATATCGTCGAAAAGCGCTCTGTGATTTGCTACGTGGATAATAGATGGAATGGCTATTAGAACAAGTATTACGGCAATTAAAAAGATTACGATGTAAAAAAATGGTTCGGGAAGAGTAACTAATTTAAGCATATTTTAAATCTCTGTCAAGATCAGCAAATCATTAAACTTTTACAAACATCAGGTGAATTAATTATCAATTTTAATGTTCTGGTTAATTAATTCTGCTTCAGAAAAGTTTTATACTCAATTTTTGAAATAAGGTTCTGTTTTTTACAAGCAAGAATTTCAATCGCCCTGGAGATTATATAAGTGAGTATCATTTAGAGGTCATTATCGCAGTGTTATTCACAAGACATACACCTGCAATAAAAGGAAAAAAACTATTGATCATAAGTAGTTACAAATCAACAAGTCACATTTAATATTAAACAAAAAGACTAAAAGTTTCTTAAACAGAAAAAGGAAAACCAACAAAGCACTAAAAAAATTTGTTGTAAGATTATTTATTGGATGAAATGAGAAGAAACAAGTTCATGTTCGCGACAGGGATAGAGAATAGCTACCCTATGATTACACTTCCTGATGGCTCTAGAAAAAGGGTGGATGAAATGGAAAAATGTGGTCATTACAAATATTGGAAAGAAGATTTCAACCTTGTAAAAGAGATGGGAATCGAATTTTTAAGATACGGCGCTCCCCTCCATAAAACACACGTGGGCCCGGGTAAGTACGATTGGACATTTGTTGATGAAACGTTTAATTACATGAAAGAAATTGGTATAACTCCACTTGTTGATTTATGCCATTTCGGAGTGCCAGACTGGCTGGGCGACTTTCAAAATAAAGATTTTCCGACTCATTTTGCAGAATATGCAAAAGCCTTCGCAGCAAGATACCCATATATAGAGATGTATACACCTGTGAATGAAATATTTGTGGCCGCAATGTTTTCTGCTCAATATGGATGGTGGAACGAGTGTAAAACCGATGACAAATCATTTGTAAGGGCATTGACTAATCTTTGTAAGGCAAACGTTCTTGCAATGAATGCAATTTTGGAAGTTCAGCCTAATGCAACTTTTATTCAAAGCGAATCATCTGAGTACTTCCATCCCGAAACACCGGATTGTGACGCCTTGGCTGCGTTCCTGAATCAAAAGCGCTTTCTTTCGCTCGACTTAAGTTATGGATATCCCATAAGTGTGAGTATGTATGAATATTTGCGTGAAAATGGGATGAGTAAACAAGAATACCATTGGTTTGAGAACAACATAATCAAGGGCAATTGCATTATGGGTAATGATTATTATATCACCAATGAGCATATGGTCCATGAAAATGGAAGCACATCTGCAGCGGGTGAAATTTTTGGATATTATGTAATTACTCACCAATATTTTAGCAGATATAAGCTGCCAGTAATGCATACGGAGACAAATATCTCTGAAAACAATGCTTTAAGGTGGCTGCAAACCCAATGGGCAAATGTTCGTCGTTTAAAACGTGATGGTATTCCGATTTATGGTTTCACTTGGTATAGCTTAACCGACCAGGTAGACTGGGATTCTGCACTTAGAAATGATGCAGGCAATGTAAACTCGCTGGGCTTATACGACTTGAACAGAAAGATCAGACCGGTAGGTGAAGCCTATAAACACCTTATAGAACAGTGGAAAGAGGCTCTGGAACACGAGAGTTATGTATTAACTTTCAAATCCGGCTATTACAAATAAGTTGTTTTTGTATATTGCAAAAAAGCTTTAACCATGTATAAACACCTTAGTCTTGCGATAATACTCGCAATATCATTGAAGATTCATGCACAAACTGTTATCCCTTTATACAAGGGGAAAGTTCCAAATTCTATTGAAAGCACTGAACAGGAAGTGAAAAATGTTAATGAAACAGGCCAGGTCAGATACAGCAAAGTAATCCAGCCTACTTTAGAAATTCACCTTCCCGATTCAGATAAAGCTAACGGCACTGCTATAATAATTATACCTGGTGGTGGATACGGATACGTTTCTTATTCGCATGAGGGAACCAATATTGCCAGAGAATTTAATAAGATGGGCATAGCAGCATTTATTTTAAAATACCGCCTACCGTCAGATAAAATTATGGCAGATAAAACTATCGGACCATTACAGGATGCTCAACAAGCCATCAAAACAGTTAGGATGCGAGCCAGGGAATGGGGTGTTGATACGGCAAAAGTAGGCATTATTGGTTTTTCAGCAGGTGGTCATCTAGCTTCAACGGCCGGCACCCATTTCGCTACATCTGTTATAGACAATAAAGAAAAAGTAAATTTACGACCTGACTTTATGATATTGATGTATCCTGTTATCAGTCTGACAGAAGAGTTAATGCATAAAGGTTCCCGCGACAATTTGATAGGTTCAACTCCTGGTGAGCAACTTACCAATCTTTATTCTAACGATAAACAGGTTACCGAAAAAACCCCTCCAACAATTCTTATTCATGCAGGCGATGACAGAACAGTAAAAGTTGAAAATAGCCTAAAGTTCTACGAAGCACTTTTAAAATGTGGAGTACCTGCAGAATTGCATGTCTATCCAAAAGGTGGTCATGGATTCGGACTTAACAACAAAAGCACTCCTGATAAATGGACAGAAAGAGTAGAGAACTGGCTAAAAGCTGGCAACTTTGTCCCAAATAATTAATCTCAATGAGTAAAAGATCGTCTATCTTTTACTCATTAACCACTCAAACAGGCGTACAGCATCTTCTTTTTTAAAGAGCTGTGTCCCTGCGTTCATCGTGGCGGCAGAACCACAAGCCACACCCATTCGCACCATTTCCGAATAATCACCGTTGCGGGCTAAAACTGAAACCATTCCGGCAACCATACTATCACCCGCACCCACTGTGCTTAACTTTTTTACAGTCGGGGCAGAAATATGTTCTTTTATATCTTTTGCAATTAAATAAGCACCCTGAGCACCCAGCGATACAACGATCACTTCAGCTTTTCCCTCTTTTATCAGTTGCTGAGCGGCTTCATCTGCTGATTCATTGTCTAATGCATCTATACCAACCAAACGGCCTAATTCTCCTAAGTTAGGCTTGACTAAGAAAACTCCTTCTTTCATCACCTCTTTCAGGGCTTCTTCGGAAGTATCAACAATTAACATTGCATTTTTTTCTTTTCCCTTTCGGACGATTCTTTTTAAAAACTCCGGCGACATACCAGGAGGTAAACTACCGCTAATTACAATAATCTCCGGAAACGGATCTAAGCCTTCAAATTCATTAAAAAAATTCTCTTGTTCCTTTTCAGGAATCGCTGCTCCGGGCATTCCAAACCTATATTGCTGATTTGTAGAACTAGCTACAACGATAAAGTTTTCACGGGTTTCTGCCGAAACATTAACAGCATGTCGTCTGACTTTTTCCTGATCTAATAAATCCTCTAACAACTTTCCTGTTCTTCCGCCAGAAGGAAATAAGGCAATAGATTCAACATCTAATCTTCGCAATCCCCGCGACACATTAATGCCGCCACCGCCAGGCTCAAACTTTGGCTGCGCACACCGAAGTTTTTTTTCGGGTACAATCTGGTCAATAACTGTGCTTTTATCAACGGTGGGATTTAGAGTTACTGTTAAGATGTGCTTCATTAAGATGTAGATATAAGATTAAAGATAAAAAGCTTTAAACACGCTCAAGATTAACGATCTAACAAATCGTTTGTTCATTATTGAGAACAAAACAAAAACCCTGCTTCACAGGGCTTTTGACATCATAGTGTAGTCTTAAACTCCGATGCTGCTTCATCGGCGCGTTTCTTATCACCCAAATAGGTCCATCGGATGGTATTCACATATTTCTTCAAAACAGCATTCATTTGTGGCAGAGTTACTTTAGTGATTCGTTCGGCTGTTTCATCTGCAATGCGCCAATCACCCAAGATTTCTGCACTTCCTAAGCTTGCAGCAATCGCTTCGGTGCTCTCCTCTTTCATATAATTATTAGTGATAAAACCACTCTTTCCTGATGCTAGCTCTTCCTCGGAAAATCCGTTATCCCTTAACTCTCTAAGTTCATCGACCATTACTTGTACGGCAGCTTTTGGATCTGTGGTGCTGACATACATTACGGCATAAGGCATTAAACGATTTATACTATGGGCATAAGGAGCATATGACAAATTACGATTTGTTCTGATCTCTCTGAATAAGCGATTACTTAAAGCTGAAATCGCAAGACGATACGGCAAATAATCATTGCTTGAAACGGAAGGAGCATTTATACTTCCTGTGATATAATTGGTAGCAAGAACCCGCTCCTCTAACAATACATCTGCCGACGCAGAAGCTGGTCTGGAATATACCGCAGGTTTATAAGGCTTAACAGGCAGTGACGCGAATGAAGCAGTGATACGTTTGATGATCTCTTCTTTAGAGATCTTTCCTACCACAACAATAAACATGCGCTTCTTATTAAGTAGCTTGTTATAATAATAATCCTTAACCTCCGCAGATGTAAGCTTATTTAAAGTTTCTATATCCCCAGAAGGATCTATAGCATAAGGAGTACCCTTAAAAGCATTTTTTATGGTTAACTGCTCAATTCGATCGTCGGGATCAGACTCCGATTGCTTTATTCCCGAGATCATTTTATCTTTCAGCATTTCAAGTTCTTTCTCTTCAAAAACAGGATTCACCACAGCATCAGCAAACAAACCCCAGCCTTCGTTAAAAAACCTCGAAATACAGGTCATGCTTATCGTTCCATTATCATAACCTGACGATCCGCTTACCTCAACCCCAAAAGCATCTTCCCTATCCTTAAATACATCTTTGGTGTATTTTTTTGTTCCGCACTCAGTTGTAGATGCTAAGGCAAGTTGCTCTATTCCTGCTTTATCAGCCGGATAATTAGTCACCCCACCTCTGAAATACATACTCACATTGATGATTTCCTTTTGTGTCGGTTTCATAATCACTTTTATCCCTGCTACATCAAAAGAAGTTGCCTTCGACTGTGCAGAAGCTCCAAGAGTTATGAATAATATATATATACTAAATGCAAAACGTTTCATAAATGTTGTTTTTCCTGATTATTTGAAGAATTGTTCCGGTTTTAACTCTGCTTTCATTGGGGCATTGATAAGCATTCCGGCAGCATAAGGCTTATTTTTAATATACTTTCTAACGTATTGTTGTAAATCCGCACGACTGACCTTCCTCAAATTTTCTATGTAGGTTGTCAAATAATCGATGGAGGCAGATGCCCACCAAAACGATATAGTATGGGTAAAGTCAGAGGTTATTTCTTCATCTTTTACCTGACTAATTTCCAGCATTCGTTTTGCGGTTTCAATCTGCTCGTCGGTTAAATAGGTGTCGGTATCCCATAGAGCAATCTGCCGCTTTACTTCCGCTACACATTCCTGAATTTTATCAGGATTAGGTACCACAAACACACTGATAGGTCCGGTATGTTTTTGGGTTAGATACCCAATATTTACTTGTAATGCTAAACCCGCATCCACCAGGGCCTTGCTAAACTTCGAAGAATTTTGATTAATTATAAAGGAAAACACGTCGGCCGCATAAGTTGCCGGCAAATCGTTTCTTGTGTCTGGCCCCTGCCAGTTCATCATAACGAAAGGCACACGAGAAAGATCCGATTCAACGATAAAGTGTTCGGTCTTTGTTAAAGGTTTAAATTCTGGAACAGGCCATCTTTTTGCCGGGTCAAATCCGGCAGGCTTCCAGCTTGCAAAAATCGCTTCTGTTTGACTAAAAACTTCTTCATGTTTTACATCCCCCGCTATGGTTAACAACGAATTGTCTGGCCAGTAATATTTATTTTTAATGGTATCCATTTTTGCTGGTGTTGCAGATCGGATGATATCATGATTACCGATAACATTCTTTCTGCTGTAAAGATCGCCCCACAGTTTTTTGTTCATCTCATCAAACAGTGCGAAATATGGGTTGGATTCATTTCGCTGAAACTCTCCGTCGACCACCACATTTTCTTTCTTCATCTCTTCCGCATCAAATTTCGGATACCTTATCGCGGAATTCATAAACTCTAATCCCTGCTGTAGGTTAAATTTTGGCAGGGTAAAATAATAATTCACCAACTCTTGTGAAGTTGTTCCATTAAAACTAATGCCCAGTTCGCTAACCCTGTTAAGAAATGCTTCCTGACTCGGATAATCTTTATTGGCCTTGAAAAACATATGCTCATATAAATGGCTAAGGCCGTTGTATTGCGGAGACTCTGTGTAGGAGCCATTCTTAACAGCAATTTCAATGGTTGCTAATGGTACACTGTTATCCTCTAGCACCAATACGTCCAAGCCATTAGAAAGCTTTTTAAAAAACATATTGGAGGGTAATTTGACTTTTGGAGTTGTTGTTTGAGCCTGCGTAGTTTCAAGTAGAAAGCAGGCAATACTGAGGTATAAAATATTTTTTATCATCTATCGGTAATGCTTGGGAGTAAATATATCAGAAAAATCAAAAAACTTCCTGTTCATTTTAGATTTATAATAGAAAGCAACATATGAGACTAAACGATGATTTGCTGAAAATATTAAGCAAGACGTATGAAAAATCATCTCTAATAAATAGCTCCTACAAAAGAAACGACATTTCATTTAAAACAGATGCAGAAGGAAATCCGGTTCTATTTTTTATAGGAAAAAGGAGTGAAATGGAACCATTAAGGGCGAAAGGTATGTCAGAACATTAAAACAGGATAAAAACGGACACATCATTAAAGATAATTGGGAATTAAAAGGCAAAGCAGGCGGGAGATAAGGTTAACAGATGAAAACTATTATAAGAAAGAGATGTTAGCAAAATAAAATTCGAATTATGCCCGCTAAATCCGTTATTGCTTGTTGTCATACTATCCTAGCCAAGGACCTAACGATAGCTTTTGTTGAAAGCGCCACTACAGGAAGGTTGATCTATGATTTCACGTCCGTGCCCGATTGCGGTCAGATTGTAAAAGGTTGTATTGTATGCTATGATCGCAGTGTAAAAGAGAATCTATTAAAAGTTCCCTCACAAATAATCGATAAATATTCTGCCGAATCTCCCGAGGTCACTCAGTTATTAGCCGAACGGCTTAAAGAGCTAATACCTGCCGACATTATCGTTTCTGTTACAGGGTTAACTTCGCCTGGCGGAAGTGAAACCGCTGAGAAGCCGGTGGGCACAATGTTCATTCATACAATAATCAAAGATAAGGCATGGAAAACATCTTTATATTTCGAGGGAAGCCCTGATGAAATAGTGGCTAAAACAATTGAAGCGATAGCGAGCTTGCTATTGGAGGAATTAACAAATTAAAGTATCAAACAAAAGGAGCAAATCTTTAAGATTTTGCTCCTTTTGTTTTAATAGCTCTTTTTGGATTACCATCAACTTTATCCACACCAAACCAGCTGTTGTGCGCTTTATAAATTGAAGGAGGAGTTTCTCTTATTGAGTCTGTTGGGGTCAATTTCATTAAATTTTCCAGAGTAGGATCAAAGTTTCTCATAGCATTATACATGTTTATTAGCGAAAAAATCGCTAGTTGTGATAATAAAGCAAGAAATGTTCCCAAACCTTTCGCTAATATAACAAATCAACGACATCATCGCTTTGAAGTGTCTTTAACCCGATTTTTTGGGGTTTTTATTTTAAACGATTTAAAATATTTTAAAACAAAATCCAAGAGAACCTCCTCTATTACATAAATGTTTAAACATTTGTCTGTGAAAACATACGCCTTTAATAAAAAACTATACATTCTATTAAAAATCAGGCAATTATCTAAAACGCAGCTTTTATGGCTTCAACCCCAAACTTATTCAGAAAATCTACGCCTTCATCGGATGGTAAACCTTTATATTCTGCGTAGGAGTTTTGGTAGAATACTTTTCTCACACCTGAGGAGAAAATAATTCTGGCACATGGTAAACATGGAGAGAGTGTTAGATACAAAGTCGAGCCATGCAGATCAGCACCATTCTTTACGGCATAAAGAATTGCATTTTCTTCGGCATGAAGAGCTAGCGAACAGCTGCCTCTTGCATCTCGTGGACAACCGGTTTCAGGCCATTCTTCATCACAGTTATGCGTTCCGGCAGGCGGACCATTATATCCTATGGAAATAATTCTGGTATCTTTTGTGAGAACCGCTCCCACCTGTGCTTTAACGCAATGCGAGCGCTTGGCAAGGTCGGAGGCAAGATTCATGAAAATGGTGTCGAAACTGGGCTTTTCAGTCATTAACTATCAAATATTATTTCTGCGAAATTACACCAACTTTATGTCCCGCAATAGAATAATATAGAATATATAAATAACATGGCGCCATCACTGCAAAAAATACCCACTGAAAATTATAAGCCTCTTTAAAATGTCCAAAGATTAAAGGCAATATCGCACCTCCTGCAATTCCCATAATCAAGAAAGCAGACCCCATTTCGGTGAACTTACCAAGTCCTCGGATAGCCATAGGGAAAATTGCTGGCCACATCAACGCATTTGCTAAACCTAAAGCAGCAACAAAACCCACGGAAACATATCCTTCAGTAAGCAAGGCTCCACTCGTAAAAATAATTCCGACGATTGCCGATATTTTCAAACCATTTTCCTGACTTATATATTTAGGAATAGTGGTAATACCAATGACATAGCCAACGAGCATTGCTATGAGGGTAAATGACGTATAATATTTAGTTTCATCCAAAGGAATACCAAAACTTTTACCGTAAATTCCGATAGCATCTCCGGCCATTACTTCCACTCCAACGTATAAAAACAGACATAACACGCCAAGCATGAGATGAGGAAACTGCAGTGCACTTGATTTCCCTGCGGCCAAAGACTTACCCTCGGGTTGAGCATTAGCTGTGGAAGGATCAATATCTGGTAAAGATGACTTTCTGATCCATAATGCAAGAAGCATTAAAGAAACAGCAATTATGATATAGGGAATAATTACACGACCTGCTAATTCGTCAAGCAAAGCGTTTTTACTTTGAAGATCTGTGGTAGAAATTATCTGAGTTTCTAATGCTGTAGCATCTTTCAAAACAATAGCTCCGAGAATCAGCGGACTAAGTATGCCGGCAACTTTGTTGCAAATACCCATAATACTGATTCGCTGTGCTGCGCTTTCAATAGGACCTACAATACTGATATATGGATTTGAAGCTGTCTGTAAAATAGATAAACCCGCTCCCTGCACAAATAATCCAGTCAGAAAGAGAGCAAAACTGCGGGAATTTGCAGCGGGAACAAATATTATTGCCCCGACAGCCATTACTACCAATCCAAGCGCCATTCCACTTTTCATACCTGTTTTTTTCAATATCCACGAGGAGGGTATGGCAAGAAAAAAATAGGCCATATAAAAGGCGAAGGTTACGAAAAAAGCCTGCGTGTCGGTTTTAAGATTGCATGCCAGCTTCAAAAAAGGAATAAGAGTTCCATTTAACCACGTAACAAATCCGAATATAAAAAACAATATTCCGATAATGACAATTGGCTTTGAGGAGTTTACAGGTCTGTTATGCATAATTTGGCCGATAGTTTGAAAAATCCAAGATAAAGGAAAGCCGCAACATCTGCAATAAAGTTATTTCTTGTTGAACTTTTTTGCATGTTTATACTTATATTATAGAATTGATGTTTTATAAAGAGGGTGATCTGTTATATAAACCGACAGAATTTTCCTTTAATTTGCATTTTTGCAACATTCTGAAAAGAATACATTCATGCTTGAACTAATAATATCAGGAATAGGGTTAGGCATCGTGCTCTCATTTGTTACAGGGCCTGTCTTTTTCGCACTTATCAAAACCAGTATAGAAAAAGGCTTCCATGCTGGGATGTGGCTAGCAGCCGGTGTGGTACTAAGTGATTTGATTTACATTATTCTAACTATTTATGGTTCCTCCTTCATACAGGTAGAAAACAGCTATAAAGTTCCAATTGGAGTTATTGGTAGTGTTATTCTTCTAGGAATTGGTATCTATTATTTTTTTAAAAAGGTAAAAATTAATCACGAAAACATAAACTGCAAAAAGCGCAATACAGGATATTTCTTTAAAGGATTTCTGATGTGCATTTTTAACCCTTCGATGTTTTTATATTGGGTTAGCGTAACAAGCGGATTCATTTCTATGCATGGTCAGCTCGACACCGGCGAAATATTACCTTTTTTTGGGTCGATCCTGGTTACCCAATTTAGCATGGATACCGTTAAAGCCTATTATTCTAACAAACTACGTTACCGTATAAAAGAAAACACAATGGTTATCCTCAACCGCACCGCAGGGGTTTTAATTATTATTTTCGCTCTTAAGCTGATTTATAATTTAGTATTTACCCACTCTGTTTTGTAGGGGAGAAAGAAAGAAAAAAGGGTAGAATGAAATCTTGCCATCTTCATTCTACCCTTTTCTTTAATGAATTACACGTAAGCTCTTTGATTCTTTCCTTCTACCCAGTTCATATAGGCTCTATTCACCACTTTATTACCTCCAGGGGTTGGATAGTTTCCTGAAAAATACCAATCGCCTAAATGATTAGGACAAGCTTTATGGAGATTATCCAATGTTTGGTAAATCACCTGAACCTCTGCTTTTACATCCGGGGGAGAAATGATTTTTGCTATTCGGGCGGATATCTCTTCATCTGTAAAAGGCTCGTAAATGGCTTTCACGTAATTTGGAACCTGTTCTTTATCCAAAGTTACCGATGCTTTGCACTTCTCGTAAACTTCCCAAATAAGATGCTCGCGATCTGTTTCTTTTAATAAGGAAATTGCTGCCTCAAATGCAACAAACTCTCCCATTCTCGACATATCGATACCATAACAATCGGGGTACCGAATTTGAGGAGCAGAAGACACTACAACAATTTTAACAGGACCTAAGCGGTCGAGTATGCGTAAAATACTTTGTTTAAGGGTCGTTCCACGGACGATCGAATCGTCGATTACAACTAAAGAGTCTTGTCCTCTTCGGATAAGACCATAGGTAGTATCGTAAATATGCGATACCATATCTTGCCGGTCTGCATCCTGAGTTATGAAAGTTCGAAGCTTCGCATCCTTAATTGCAATTTTCTCAACCCTCGGAGCGATATTCAGCATATCTTCCAGCTCCTGATCGGAAATCTTATCAGCCCTGTTTAACAGCGTTTCTTTTTGCAGCTGATTTACGTATTTATATAAACCATCCACCATTCCATAAAAAGCAACTTCGGCAGTATTAGGAATGAACGATACAACTGTATTTTTCAAATCATTATTGACGGCTTTCAATATCTGAGGGCACAATAAGCGTCCCAGCTCTTTCCGTTCTTTATAAATATCTGCATCGCTGCCTCTTGAGAAATAAATCCGTTCGAATGAACATGATTTCGGCTCTCCAGGCTCTCGGAACTGTTCTTCCGATATCTCTCCGTTCTTTTTAATAATAAGAGCGTGTCCGGGCTTGATTTCTTTAATAGAGGTAATTGGAACGTTAAACGCTGTTTGTATAGCGGGGCGTTCTGAAGTAACAACAGCTACCTCGTCATCAATGTAATAGAAAGCCGGGCGGATACCTGAGGGATCTCGCATAACAAATGCATCACCATGACCAAATATACCTTCAATCGTATAGCCGCCGTCCCAGGTTTTGGCTGAACGACGAAGAATCTTGGCCACATCAATATTATCAGCTATTAACTGACTTATCGTGGCATTAGAATGGCCGTCGCCTTTATATGAATCAAACAATTCCTGATTTTCCGCATCAAGAAAGTGACCAATTTTTTCAAGAACTGTAACTGTATCTGCCCTTTCTTTCGGATGCTGACCAAGTTCATACAATTGCTCTAATAATTCGTCAACATTCGTCATGTTGAAGTTACCTGCAATCACCAGATTACGGCTCATCCAGTTATTCTGACGGAGGAACGGGTGGCAATTCTCTATGCTGTTTTTACCGTGTGTTCCGTAGCGCAGATGGCCCATCAGTACTTCACCGGTGAAACTGATATTTTCCTTTAGCCATTCAGCATCTTTAAACAATTCAGGAGAATTACTTTGCACGTCGGCAAACTTCTTCTGTACATGCTCAAAAACCTCTGATACAGCACTTGAGCCCATGGCCCGGTAACGGCTTATATAACGATTACCCGGAGAGACATTTAATTTAATCGTGGCAATACCCGCGCCATCCTGTCCCCTGTTATGCTGCTTTTCCATTAGCAGATACAGTTTATTCAGACCATATAGGGACGTGCCGTATTTTTCCTGATAGTAAGAGAGAGGCTTTAAAAGACGGACAAGTGCGATACCGCACTCATGTTTTATGGATTCACTCATAATTGTTAACGAGTATGCAAAATTAAGGTATTAATTCTAGAAAGTGTTAAAAGCTTAACGGAAAATATCAACAAAATACATGGACCCATCCGAAAATCATATTCTTTACCAACTATAGACAATTGTTACATTAGCAAATGGGGAAATATTCCAAATAATATCAACAAGAGTGTTAAAAAAAGTGTAAGATAAGTGAGCGGATCGCGCTTCTCTACTATATTAAGTTCGATTTCTGACTGCTTTAGGAAGGCGTAAAGGGGAATTTTCAGATAATAAAAGAGTGAGACCACAGTGGTAAGCGCTCCGGTAACTAGCAGAATCAACATCCATACCGATCCGGATGACGAATAATATTCAAAACCAGCAGAAAAGATGACCAGTTTGGCTATAAAGCCGGCAGTAGGAGGTAATCCTGTTAAGGCTATGAGTACGATTACAAAACACACGAATTCAAGTTTTAAAATTTTTCCTAAACCTTTATAGCCTCTCATGTCTGTTATTCCAGTCTGACTTTCGATTTTATCAACTAACATAAATGCCGCCATGTTCATTATCGCATAAACGGCCATGTAAAAAATCAGACTTTTAAAACCACCGCCTTCTAACGATATAATAGCCATCAAGGCGAATCCCGTATGACCGATTGAGGAGTAAGCGAGCATCCGTTTTACATTGTTTTGCCAGATGGCACTAAAATTCCCAAACACCATTGTCAGAAGTGACACCACGGCCAGAAGTGTTTTGAAATCAAAAAGCGAATTGCCGTACCCACCTATTTCAAACATATGGAAGGGTTCAATAAACCTGATCAACAATGCAAAACCCGCTATTTTTGGTGCAGTAGAAATGAATGCCGTTACTGGAGTTGGTGCTCCTTCGTAAACATCAGGCGCCCAAAAATGAAAAGGTACAAAAGACAACTTAAATCCAATACCAACCAGCACTAAACCCAGTGCGAGCGTAACTGCCGGCCCGGAGGTCACGTTCAAATTGTTTAAAAAATTCGAATCGCCAATAGTTATACTTCCTGTGAGTGCATATAAAAGTGACATACCGTAAAGCATCACTGCCGAACAGATCGAACCAAAAAGCACATATTTCATCGCGGCTTCGGTTTGTTTGTCGTTGCCAGATGCATAGCCAACCATTAGATAGGAGGCAATAGAAACCATTTCAATCGAAATATAAATCATGAGCAAACTGGCGGACATGCTCATTAAATTCAAGCCTATTAATACCGCTGGTAAAAGCATATACATATCTCCAACTCCTTTTTTATGAGTTTGAAGAGCTGTATTATACCTTACAAAAAAGGCAAAAAGAATTGCAACAAAACTAAAGATGAATTTGAAAGAACTGCTTAGGCTATCAAGGACTATGGTATTGCTAAACAGTAGGATCCTTGAGATATCGCCACTTTGAACAAATCCCGTAATAACCGAAAGCAGTATTCCCGATATACATACATAGAATGCCAGCGATGATCTCTTACCCGGGATAAATAGATCCGCCAGAATTACAATAATGAAAGTTAAAACCAATACCAGCTCAGGAAGCAGATGAGAGAACCCTGAAATGGTAGAGTCTAATAATTGAGAAATATATGGCAGAAACTCGTTCATTATTTTAAATTAACCAAACGAATAAGTTCCAGTACTGATGCATTCATTTTATCAAAAGCCAAAGACGGCATAATACCCAAAACCAAAGCAAATACAGTTAAGGTTGTTAATGCAAAAATCTCCCTGCCATTCACATCCTTGAGCTTTAAGCGCCAATCCTCGCCGCCAATTAAACGGGTTTCACCAAAGAACATGCGTTGCAGAGTCCACAATAAATAAGCAGCGCCTAATAAAATTCCTACTGAGCCACAAACTGCCATCCATCGCGGCAGCAAACCATTTACATTTTCTGAAGTGAATGCTCCGATAAGGCTGAATGCTTCCGCGATAAAAGCAGAAAAGCCTGGTAATCCCAACGAAGCAAAAAAGGCGATCAAAATAAATGTTGTATACTTTGGCATAATCAGGGCAAGGCCTCTAAAATCGTATATTTCGCGACTGTGAACCCTATTATAAAGCACTCCGACCAAAAAGAAAAGCATGGTTGATAAGAAACCATGACTAATCATTTGAAGCATAGCGCCACTTATTCCTTCAGCGGTGACCGAGGCAATTCCAAGGAGTACAAAGCCCATATGAGAAACAGAAGAATAAGCAATAAGCCGTTTAAGATCTTTTTGCGCCAGGGCATTTAAGGCTCCATAAATAATAGAAACTACTCCGATCAAACCAAGCCACCAGGCAGATTCGATGGCCGCATCCGGAAAAATACTAACGCATACCCTTAAAATTCCATATCCTCCAATTTTTAATAGAATACCTGCCAAAATTATGGAAACCGGAGTCGGCGCTTCTACGTGAGCATCGGGTAACCAGGTATGCAATGGCACGATAGGCACTTTGATAGCAAAGGCGATAAACAGCACTATAAAACCTAGTAAACGGGCTGAAATACCAAATATCTGCTGATTCGCTATGGATGAAAAAATCGAACCTTCAGTATAATTCGACGGGTTCATCATGTGCAGCATATTGAAAGTATGATTGCCTGTTACCGGGTCGGTTACAGAAAAATACAGACCAATAATTACCAGTAGCATAAACACCGATCCGAAAAGCGTATACAAGAAAAACTTTATGGCTGCATACTCACGACGAAGGCCGCCCCACATTCCGATAAGGAAATATAGCGGTAAAAGCATTAATTCGTAAAAAATGTAGAACAGAAAGAAATCCAGAGCACAAAACACTCCCATAACCGCAGTGTTCAGTAACATTAATAAAGCAAAATACCCTTTCAGGTTCGTTTTTATTTCCCATGATGATAGCACAGCGATCAGCATCACCACCGAAGTGAGCACGAGAAACGGCATGGAAAGTCCGTCGATCCCTAAAAAATAGTCTATTTGCAAAGCACCAAGTGACCCGAGATTCAGGTTTATCCACGGCAGGCGTTCCACCAATTGATATTTTGACTGAGTATCTATACCGGAAAACAATGAAGCGTCAAAATTCAAATAAATGAAAGCGCTTATCATCAACTGAATCCCAACCGTTCCGAGTGCAACATATTTATATTTTTGTTGCCACGACGAAGGGAGGACGAGGATAAGCAAGCCTGCTAAAATTGGAATGAATATTAAGAGTGAAAGCAAACTCATATAACCTAAAGAAATATTTTAATTATAAAAAAAGTTAGGGCTGCAAGTATCATAGAAAGCAGATAATGCTGCAACCTACCGGTTTGAAAGTATCGTGTAACATTCCCTATTGATTTACTTATCGAACCCGAGGCATTTACCAATCCATCCACGATATATTTATCTACCCAATGAGCAATTAAGGATAAAATCACCCCTGCTTTAGCTGCCGAATTCACGATTCCATCTATAACTATTCTATCAAAACGATACGTTGATTTGGATAAAGAAGTGATTCCATTCACAAAAACCGTTTGATAAAGTTCATTGAAATACCATTGTCTTTCTGATAATAAGAAGAGTACGCTTCGGGACAAATCCGGAGACTTACTCCTTTTAGCGTACCAATTATAGGCAACAAGAATCACCAGAACCGCTAAAACATTTACCGTTACCGGGATGACAGTATGATAAAAACTAACCGGTTTTATTTCCCTTACTGAAGAAAAGCCTTCTATTATCCATGAACCATCGTAATGCAACGGATTGAATGAAAATGCAGGAAACACACAGAATACCGCTAAAATCATCAATACGTATTTCATCGCATTTGGTGCTTCGTGCAGGCTTAACTTAATATTAGCAATCTTCTCTAACTGCAAGTCGCCGAAGAAAACCTTGAATATTAACCGGGCTATATAAAAAGCCGTAAGCCAGGAAGTAAGCAAAGCGGAATAAGGAATGAGTTTCGTCCAATTATTTTGAATAGCTGCCCACTCAAATGATTGAATTAAAATAGCATCTTTTGATAAGTAGCCGGATGTAAGCGGAATACCAACTAAGGCCAGTGAAGCCAGCACCATTGTAATGAATGTGATTGGCATCTTCTTTCTCAAACCACCCATATTCTGGATATTCTGATGATCGAAGTGTAATCCGTTCTTTTCTTTTACATCAGCCATTTCGTGGATAACAGCGCCGGCAGCCAAAAACAGCAGACATTTAAAAAAAGCGTGTGTTACCAAATGAAAAATTCCGGAAGCATAAGCGCCAACGCCCATGGCAATCATCATAAAACCTAACTGCGAAATTGTCGAGAAGGCGAGAATTCTTTTTATATCGTTTTGTGTAAGTGCAATGGTGGCAGCCATAAAGGCTGTAAATGACCCTATTGACGCAATCACTAATAATACAGTAGAATCGAAAATCGGATAAATTCTTGCTAACAGGAAAACCCCGGCCGCCACCATTGTAGCTGCGTGAATTAAAGATGATACGGAGGTGGGACCTTCCATCGCATCAGGCAACCATGTATGCAGTGGAAATTGGGCAGACTTGGCGGTCGCTCCAAAAAAGAAAGCCAAACCTGCCAGGGTTAACCAGATAGCCGGCATATTACTGCTTCCATTTACCCATAAGCCGTTTTCTATTATGGAATTTAAAACCAAGCCTCCTTCTTTGAAAAGAAGATCAATGTCGAAGGTTTTAAACTGTGAAAATACAATCATGATTCCCGTCAGGAAACCTAAATCACCGAGGCGATTCATAATAAAGGCCTTTTTACTGGCTTGGGTGGCAGAATCTTTCGTAAACCAAAAACCAATAAGAAGATAGGATGAAAATCCTACTAACTCCCAAAACATGTACAGAACCAACAGATTGTCTGTGATTACAAGGCCAAGCATGGAAAAGCAGAATAAACTGAGATAAGCCCAGTAGCGGGGGAGGTATGGATCGCCCTGCATGTATTTGGTAGAATAAATATGCACTAATAATGCAATTGAGGTTACCAGCAATAACATTATTACCGAAAGGTTATTAAGCAATATACCAACCCTAAAAACAGTGTCGCCAATTGTAAACCAGGATGTTTGCTGATGGGCACTTACATTATTCCATATCTGTGAAAAAAGGAAAGCAGAGATCAGAAAGCTAACAGCTATTGTAGATATTGATAAAAACGCTCCCCCACCCTTTTTTCCGGGAGTTAATAAAATCCCTAAAAATGACAGCAGCGGCATCAATGCCGCTATTACGGCTAATAAACTTAAATTCCCTTCAGTTAATGTGTCCAAATTAATCTCTTAATTGATCGATTGTAGTTGGATCGATTGTTCTATAATATTTGTAAACATTCAAAATAATAGCCAGCGCAACGGCTACAGCCGCAGCAGCAAGCACAATAACAAACAAGGCGAAAACTTGCCCTGTTGAGGCCATTTTATCGTATCTACTAAAAGCCACAAAGTTAAGAATGGCGGCATTTAACATAAATTCTATTCCAATCAACATTAAAATAGCATTCCGCTTTGCTAAAACCGCATAGAGTCCGATGCAGAATAAAATTGCACTAACGATCATAAAATGCGACAATGGTATCATACGTCCCTCTCCTTTCGCGCCAAATGAGCGGCGCCAATTAAAGCCATTAATAGCAATACGGAAACTACTTCAAATGGTAGCAGATATCGCGTCATGATATTAATTCCTATGTAATGAATGGTGTTGTCTGTTGGCTTTAACGTGTTATTTTCTGCTTCTTTTATCCATTTTAGCTCTTCCGGATGGAGATTTGAAAATACAAGCATCAGAATTCCAAAGAAAATTAAGGAGGCTAAAATCCCGGGAACATAATGGAGAAACCCTGGTTTAGACTTGACATCCGGATTATTCAGCAACTCTCTGTTAGATAATAGAAAAGCAAAAATCATTAACACCAATACGCCACCTACATAAATTACCAGTTGTGTAATTGCCACAAAGTCCGCCAGGGCAAATACAAACAGGCCGGCCATGGTGAACAGAGTTAAAAAAAACAGAAAAATAGAGCGTACGAAGTTTCTCAGGCTGACCACTAACAGTGCAGAGAGCAGTGCAATAGCACTTAAAACATAAAATAGTATTTGTTCAACCGTCATTCTTCCCTTTTCTGTGCAGCCTTTAACGCTGCGTCTTTAGCTGCCTGACGCTCTGCCATCTGTCTAGCAAGCTCCTCACGTTTTTCTTCGGCTTCCTTTGGAGACATATCGGAAAACTTGTACGTTAATTCTGAAATATGAGTCAAGGGCCGATCATACTCATTGGTCATCGTGATGCATTCTGTGGGACAAACTATCGTGCATAATCCGCAAAACATACACTTTCCCATATCAATATCGAACTTGGCAGCATACAGGCGTTTTGTTGTGCCGTCGGATGTCTGTCCGATCGGACCAGTAGATTTAATACTCTCTATTTCGATGCAGTCAACAGGACAAATTTTCGCACATAAATCGCAAACTATACAATCGTCAATTTCAACATGCAGCTGATAGCGTCCAACTTCCGGAATAGGCATTTTTTCGTGTGGATATTGTACCGTAACCGCCCCGGTTGCCTGTTCAAAATAATTATCATCTTTAATATTTATCGACTTCCGTTTTTTATTTATGGCAAATAGATGCCTTATGGTTAGGCTTAATCCTATCCAGGTTGTTTTAAATGCAGATATAACGGTTTTAAATATCAATTTTTCTCTTCTATCTAAATCACCAGCAAGGCCCAAATACCTGAAATCATCATACATAAAAATGCCAAAGGAGTTAATACCTTCCAGCATAAGTTCATTAGCTGATCAACCCGCAATCTGGGTAATGTCCAGCGCAGCCACATTTGAACTCCTACAATCAGCATTACTTTTGATATAATCCAAAATATGCCCCAGAAAGGTCCGGTAGTCCAATCGGCCAGGTGTACAGCACCAATATTTGGCAATGGGGTATTCCATCCGCCTAAAAACAAAATTACGCCAAACATTCCGGTTAAAAACATCATGGAATATTCGCCTAAGAAAATAAAGGCGAAACGTATCCCGGTATATTCAGTATGGAATCCGGATACGAGCTCAGATTCAGCTTCCGGTATATCAAAAGGCGCCCTGTTACATTCTGCCAGCGACGCAATGAAATAAATAATATAGGCAACGATGAGATGTGGAGCCTGAAAAATGTTCCAGGCAAAAAAACCACCAATTTCTTGTACGTTCCAAAATCCGAGGAACTTGATCGATTCGGCAGATAGAACGCCTTGCTTATTTGCAATCAATTGCAGATCCAGAGTTTGAGCGATCATAACTGCGCTTATAATTGCTATACCTGCCGGAATTTCATAGGAAACTACCTGTGCAACCGAACGCAGAGCACCGAGCAAAGAATATTTATTATTTGAGCCCCAACCTGCCATGAGAATTCCGACGGACTCGATAGAAACAATTGCGAAAACATAAAAAACCCCGATATTTAAAGCGGTGGGCACAATATCCGGGCCCCAGGGTAGTGTAGCAAAACCCATATAAACCGACAGAAAAATAATTACCGGAGCGGCTGCGAATAGAATTTTATCTGCTGCTGCAGGAATAATAAATTCTTTCTGGAGCATTTTAAGGATATCGGCAAGAGTTTGCAAACTTCCATACTTACCCACCTCCATTGGGCCTAAGCGATCTTGAATAAACGCCGACACCTTTCGTTCAGCATATACTGCAAATAGTGCAAAAACAGCAACGAAGGAGAATAATAATACAGCTACAAAAAAATATGTGATATAGAAATCCAATGTTTAAAACGCTGCTGCAAACTTAAACAATACGGAGGATATTTTTCAGCAAATGCTCAAGAGAATGCAGTAACAAAAAAAGCGAGACAAACTGCCTCGCTCTTTTTATCATTAAATGATATCTTATTTTTTTGCTGTCGCCGGAGTTGTTGCAGCAATTCCCAATTTAGCTTTTACCAAAGCTATAATATCATCGCCACCATCGAAATAAACGACACCTGGTTGTGAAACGTCAAATACGTACGCATAACCTTTTTCTTTAGCAACTGCATTTACAGCGTCACCAGCTTTTTTAAAGATTGGCTGATAAAGTTCATCTTGCTTAGCAGCCATTTCTTTTTTCGCCTTCTCACCTGTATCATTTATTCTTTTACCCAATTCCTGAAGCTCTTTTCCCATAATTTCCAGCTCTTTTCCTACAGCTACTTTGTTAGCTTCGCTTAAGGTTTTCTCTTTTTCCTGTGCAATTGTGAGCTTCTTTTGATATTCGGTTTGCATTAATTCAATCTCACTTTGCTTTTGCTTTTGAAACGTTTGAAACTTTGCATCTGCTTGTTTAACGTCGGGCATTACTTCCAATAGCGCTGCCGAATTAATGTGCGCAAACTTTTGTTGTGCGTTTACTGCGCTACCTGCAAAAAATAATCCTACTGCTACTACCGCTACTTTAACGAATGTTTTCATTTTTTAATTTAAATTGATTGTCCTTTTCTATTTTGCCAGTGTTCCCGGTTTATATCCTAAACGGGTTATTACATCATTGCTTTTATCTAAACGTAAACTTGCATACAAGAGTATAAGGTCGCTATTTTTGTCGAAAATCATGTCTAGCTGACTTGCTTCGGCTACAGCCTTTACTGCAACTGATACTCGGTCTTGTATAGGTTTTATTAGTTTTATGCGCTGCTGATAAAGTTCCCCTTCGAAACCAAACTTTAAACGTTGGTATTCTTTTGCAGCTTTTTCCTTTTCTACTATTTCATTCTCCCGGCGCTTCCGCATCTCCTCGGTTAACAAAACCTGGTCTGCCTGATATGCCTTATATAATCGTTCAATCTCACCAAAACGATTATCTGCTTCTTTCTGCCATTGCTGCGAAAGTGCATCAAGCTGCTTCTGCGACGAGGTATATTCTGGTATATGTTTTAGAATATACTCAGTGTCTACGTAAGCGAAGCGCTGTGCAAAAACAGAAATACTTCCGAAAAATAGGAAAGAAAATATTAAAAGCAATTTTTTCATCGGTTTATTTTTTAAATGTTAGATATTTTTTATTTCCGTCAAATGACTTCCATCATTAAACGATGTAAATACCGCTCAAATTATATTTTAAAATCCGCCGTTAAGCTGTTGTGCTATGCTGAAATGAAATTGTCCCTTACTGGATTGGATTCCTGGTATTGGATCAAAGCCCCACCCGTAATCAATTCCCAACAGACCAAAGATTGGTAAGAATATTCTTGCTCCCACACCAGCAGAACGATGTACAATAAACGGATTAAAATCCTTGAAATTGTTCCATGTATTACCGCCTTCTGCAAAAGTGAGTAAAAATAAGGTTGCCTGCTGACTGGTTGTAATCGGATATCTGAACTCGACAATATATTTATTAAAAATAGGGCTACCGGAGTTTCGTGCTATATTAGGGTTTGAGCCTTCAGGAATTACACTGTTATTTTCATAACCACGCATGGCGATCACTTCTGAGCCTTGCAAGAAATCGAATCCTTGCATACCATCACCCCCGAGTTTAAAGCGCTCGAATGCAGACTGACCCACAGCAGAATTATACTGTCCTAGAAATCCAAACTGAGCTTGAGTTTTCAATACCAGCTTACCATAAACACGCTGATACCATTGAGCCTCGAACTTCCATTTATGATACTCGGTAAATTTATATCTATCCTCGTCTACCGCTGTTTCATAATTTGTCTTATTCCATAATGAGTATGGTGGAGTAGCCTGTATTGTTAATCTAATATGAGAACCGGAGGTTGGATATATAGGAGCATCAACTGAATTCCGGCTCAACTCTTGTGTTAAATTAAAATTATATGATGTACCTGTATTGAATAGGAATCCCGGGTAATTTTTCAACTTGTATTGCTGAAGATTGATTGAGTGATTAATTCTAAACCAGTCATCAGGCCATTTCAAACGTTGTCCTAAACTAAACGTAACCCCATTTAAACGGATTCGCTGAATCTGATCATCAGGAATATTATTATAATACTGGTTTGATTGTAGGGATGTAAAGGCACTTATACCAAAGTAAATAGGTTTTTTTCCACCCAGCCAAGGCTCAGAGAAAGAAAAGCTGTATGATTGGTATGCTTTACCATTCGTTTGACCGCGAATACTAAGCTTTTGACCATCGCCTTTAGGGAGTGGCTTCCATTCTTTTAAATTAAACAGGTTACGAGCCGAGAAATTGTTGAATGTTAATCCAAGTGTACCAATTATGCGGCCACCACCGAAACCGCCAGACAATTCAATCTGATCAGAAGGTTTTTCTGTCACGCTGTATTCTATATCAACCGTTCCATCGGCAGGATTAGGAATAGGTCTTACATCCGTTTTTTGCTCATCAAAATTACCAAGAGCGGCAATCTCGCGGGTTGTCCGTACGACCAAATCCTTGTTAAACTTATCACCTGGTTTAGTACGAATTTCACGCATTACCACCCGATCATTAGTTATATCATTTCCTTTAAGAGAAACCTTATTAATGGTGTAAAGAGGTCCCTCATAGATACGGACTTCCAGATCAATGGTATCTCCATGTACACGTGTTTGCACCGGATCAGCATTAAAAGTCAGATATCCATTGTTTAGATATAAGGAGGAAACATCCTCTCCATTTGGACTGCCATTGATTTTCTTCTGTAACTTCTCCTCACTAAAAACATCTCCCTTATTAATGCCCAATACCCGCTCTAACGCATCGGTTGAATACACAGCATTTCCTGCGAAATTTATATTGCCGAAATAATATTTAGGTCCTTCATAAAGGTCGATCGCCAGACTGATGGTTTTATTAGGATTAAGGATTAAAGAATCTTTAAGAATTTCCGCATCTCTATATCCTTTCGCATGCATTTTCGCTATCAGGTTCCGTTTGTCTTCCTCATATTTTTCTTGAAGGAATTTCGCAGAACGAAGAATGTTAAGCGTGGATTTTTCTTTTGTTTTTTTCAGGAACTTTTTAAGTTCTTTATCTTTAAATTGTGAATTACCGGAAAAATCAATACTGGCGACTTTCGTCTTCTCATTTTTATCTACTGTAATCTCCAGTACAACATCGTTCGTTAATGATGTATCCCGGGTTTGTTTATAAGTAACATCCGTGTACAAATAGCCTTTATCATTAAAATACTTTTTAATAATAGCGGTCGTCGTACTTAAGAGACCCTCATTAACAACTTTACCCTTACGGTCGGCTAGTTTTTCTTTGATATCGCCGGTTTCACCCTTTTTCATTCCCTTAAGTTCAATACGGGCTAAACGCGGGCGTTCGGTAACAACTATATTAAAAAAGATAGAATCTTCTTTTATGCTCGAAATTTTAAGCTCGATATTATCGAATAAACCCTGGGCCCATAAAAACTTAACAGCATTGGCTGTCGCCTCACCCGGTACTTCAATAGTCTCGCCTTTAGTTAGTTTAGAAATTTGAACTAAGATATCTTTATCCAAATATTCGGTACCGGTAACCGTTGTTCCGCCTATTATGTATTCTTTTGGATCCAAATAACTTATTTCGTCTTTAGCAGAAGGTATTGGACGCCGTTGAGTTGGTGCCGAAGGACGGCCAATCTGCGCCATTGCTACAGTACCAAAAACAAGAAAATATAGTGTAATAAAGAACTTATTCATTGAGTTTTAATGTCGTGCTAAATTAGCTTAATCAGTTGTTAATTTTTGTTAAAAGGTAAATTTTTAACCTGTTCGCCTGTCATACCAAAGCGGCGCTCCCTTTTTTGATAATCGATAATTGCTTCAAATAAATCTTCCCGGCGGAAATCAGGCCAAAGCTTTTGGGTGAAATATAACTCTGAATATGCAAGTTGATATAAAAGGTAATTGCTTATTCGATGCTCCCCACTTGTACGAATCATCAGTTCAGGATCAGGAATACCGGAGGTGGTTAATTGGCTGGCGAACATATCCTCATTGATATCTTCCGGACTTATAAGTCCCTGTTTTACTTGTTCGCTTATTTTACGTGCCGCCTCAACTATCTCCCATCTGGAACTATAGCTCAAAGCCAATGTAAGCGTGCAAGCCTTGTTTCCTGATGTTTTATCTATTGCTTCTTGCAATTGCTGATAGCACTTTGCAGGCAAGGCTTTTAGATTACCGATAGCATTTAAACGAACGTCGTTTTCCATCAGAGTCTTAGTTTCTCTGTTAATTGTGGAAACCAATAACTCCATAAGTGCAGTAACTTCGAATTTAGGCCGATTCCAGTTCTCAGTCGAGAAAGCATATAAAGTAAGGTAAGATATGCCAGCTTCCACTGCACCTTCAACCGTGTCTCTAACGGCTTTAACACCATTTTGATGGCCAAAAACACGAAGCTTTCCCTTCTCCTTAGCCCACCGGCCATTGCCATCCATAATCACAGCAATATGCTGAGGTAATTTAGTTTTATCAATTTGCTGGAGTAAACTCATCATTTATTTGAGACCACCAAGGTCGGGCATCGGGGTTCAAAGGTAAGAAAATATGCGTATTTGTTTCAAGAGATAAGAAAAGCAAAGTTAGTTACCACGAGAACGGGTTTAATCGTCAACCACAGGGCATTTCTGAGTAAAGAACATGTATGAAATTGTAACTCCCAGAAATAAATAAGTATCCCGGTTCCGGTAATCACCCCGTTGTGTGCCGGCAGAATGACGGGGAAACCCAACTTCGGGCGATCTGTCTGCGAGATTCATTCTTAAATTAGTGATTCCACCAGCGCCTGGGAAAACCAATTCCTCATTTGAAGCGTATTTTCCGCTCACATCGTCCAAATAATCCGTATAAGCCGTTCTATAGCCAAGTTCGCCGCCTACGGTCCATTTACCAGCAAAATTATATTTAATCCCTGCTCCTATAGGAACAGTTAGAGCTATTTTTTTATACGGTTTATTGATATCCTGTCCCTCTGTTCCAAGAATATTAAGCTCATAAACATCACCATTATAAACGGCCTTGGGATTAAACGTCACAAATCCGAAGCCGCAAAAAAGATAGGGTGAATACTGCTTTCGGCTGAACGAAGGGATATAATTAAAGAAATTGAATTCGGTTTGCATACTTATCTCCGTGACAGGAGAAAAGAAGCTTAAATTACGGGATTTAAAATAGGCATTATCCGAATTTGAGTCGGATGCTTCTATTTGGCCATGAGCAACATTTAGCTTGAGAGCCCAATAGCCATCGAAATTTCGTTTTATCGACCCTCCAAATGCTAGGTTCTTCACCTCGAACGGCTTAACAGGATTCAAATCTCCCATGTAGCCCGCTGTACCGACAAAACCACCCAGCTCCCAGGTTTGGGCAGAAGATCTGTCAGAAATTGTTAGGATAAGAACCAGAAGAATCGCAGAAAATTTTAAATTCACAGTCTTTTGCCGGTTTCCTTTTTCAGATATGATATCCTTAAATAAATTTTAACTAAATAAGCCCGGGATTAGTAATTACGCGTATCAATGCCCCAGAGCAACTTGTTCCTTAACGTAGATAAATAACTTTCATTATTCAGGCGTATAAGATTAAATTGAAACTCGGCCTTTCTCACGCTGAACCTCATCGTGCTGTCAATAATTTTGGTTCTTGAATCGCATGATAAAAGATATTTTGAACTGCGGCCCTCTAATTCAAAAGACAATGTATTTGAATCGGAGATTATCACAGGCCTCACATTTAAGTTATGAGGAGAAACAGGTGTAATTACAAAGTTGCCTGAATTAGGGAATACTATGGGTCCGCCGCAGCTTAAAGAATATGCAGTAGAACCTGTAGGTGTTGCCACGATTAGTCCATCGGCCCAATAGGAATTCAAAAATTCATCATTCAAATATGCATGAATAAGCATCATCGCCGAATTATCGCGCCGGTGAATGATCACATCATTCAACGCAAAATTCTCGTCTCCGAAAATTTTATTTTCCGAATGGAGCCTTACCAAATTACGCGAATCAAGGGTAAACTGCTTATTTGTCAGGCGTTCAATTGCGGAATGAATTTCATCCTTATTAATGCTTGCCAAAAAACCCAGTCTTCCAAAGTTTATTCCGATCACAGGAATACCCGAGTCTCTCACCAGGGTCACTGTATCGAGAATAGTTCCATCCCCACCAAGACTTACTAAAACATCAACCTGACCTTTCATGTCATTATGATTTTTGAATGTCTGAAGTTTTTTAGGGAAAGAGACTTTTCCAGAAATAAACTGACTGAATTTTTCGTAAACAAAAGGTTCTATTCCAAACTGCATCAAGCTGTCGAACACCTGCTGTATATAAGGAAGAGCTGTATTGCTAAATTCTCTGCCGTAAATTGCAATCTTCATGCTTTTTTTTTAGAAGCTAAGATAGTTCATTAGCTGATCGTACCTGTCGGATGAGCCGGCGTCAGATTTCAAATCATTATAGGTTGCGACTACGGTATAATCGTATCGCAGAAATGAAGCTACAATAGCAGAAATATCTGTTCGATTTATTTTGAGCGTAATTTCTAATCGGGTAGAATCAGGAAAAGATGTTATATATGAACTTAATACCTGTGCGTTGTTCGATTCGACAATTTGAGAAATATGTGCGAGTGAGTTATCTCTGTTATTTATTTCGATAACGATAATTCCACCCGGCTCCTTCACAGAAGTTAGGTTAGCAATGTACTCAACAATTGAATTGATAGAGATAACGCCCAGGTAATTTTTATGTTCGTCAACCACGGGAAGCAGTGTTAAGCGTTTTTCTGCAAAAATTCTGATCACATCATAAATATGCTGTTCCTGATTTATACAGCCATTACTGATAGACAGTTTAACGCCTCCAACAGGCGATTCATAATCTTGAATCTCGATTAGATCCTCGTCGGAAACGAGGCCGAGAACCTGATTTTCATTAACAATAGGCAAATGATTTACACGAAACTCAGCCATCCTATCAAGAACTTTCTGAATAGTATCAGAAGTTTTCAAAGGTGGAATCGCATCCGATATGAGTTGTTTCGCTATCATTAAGTTTCCATTATTTCAGCAATACACGTTCTAAAAACTTGTTTAAATGTAAATTAAACTCCTCGGGTTGCTCCATCATAGGAGCGTGTCCGCACTTGTCTATCCAATTTAACTCAGAATTCGGCAAAATGTTGTGAAATTCTATCGCGACATCCGGCGGCGTAACGGTATCATTCTTCCCCCAAATCAAACACACAGGTATGGTGATCTTATGAAGATCTTTAGACATATTATGCCGGATGGCCGACTTGGCCATGGCCAGTATACGAATTACGCGTCCGCGGTCATTTACAGTAGCAAAAACTTCATCTACTAGTTCCTTTGTTGCAAAGTTTGGATCATAAAAAGTTAAAGCAACTTTCTCTTTGATGAAATCATAGCTCTCTCTTCTTGGAAAAGTACCGCCAAAAGAATTTTCATATAAACCAGAACTTCCAGTAAGTATAAGCGCTTTAACAAACTCTGGATGGCTAAGCGTAAAAATTAGTCCGACATGGCCTCCAAGTGAATTCCCAAGCAGACAAATATTTTTAAGCTTTTTAAACTTCACGAATTTGTACAGAAACTTCGAAAGACTGGTGACTCCTGTGGTTAAAAGAGGGAGCTCATAAATAGGCAGTAAAGGTATTACTACCCTGTACCGCGATTTAAATCTATTAGTTACGTCTTCCCAATTGCTTAGAGCCCCAAAAAGACCGTGCAATAACAAAAGCACATCGCCCTCCCCTTCTTCAATATACTTAAATCCGTTTTCTTCTTTTATATTAAGACTCATATTATCTAAACAAATGTTTAGTATTTTTTAATGCTGTTAATTAATATGTAATAAAAATAAGCTTTTGCGAAGATAACAAAGAACCTCGCAATAATGCTATGAAAGCAATTGCTTAACAATTTCGGAAATCATTTTTCCGTCTGCCTTGCCTGCAAGTTGCTTATTTGCCAAGCCCATTACTTTTCCCATGTCCTTAATAGAACTGGCGCCACTATTTTCGATGATAGTTTCTATTTGCTCCTGAACCTCGGCTGCACTTAATTGTTTGGGGAGAAATTCTTCAATAACGTCTAACTCCTCTATTTCAATGGTATATAAATCGTCGCGGTTTTGGGTTTTGTAAATCTCAGCAGACTCTCTTCTTTGCTTTGCCAGTTTTTGCAACACCTTAATTTCCGTATCTGAATTCATTTCTTCGGATGCACCCTTTTCTGTTTTTGCTAGCAAAAGAGCTGCCTTTATAGCGCGAAGTCCTCTTAACCGAGCTTCGTTTTTAGAAAGCATTGCTGCTTTTATTTCATGATTTATTTTTTGTTCAAGCATACTATATATTTTTCTTGAGTGAGAAAACAACTAAAGTTCTTTCTTCCCGTCTTTCAACCTTCAACTCGCAATCCTAACTCGCAACCTCCAACTCGCAACCTTCAACTCAAAACCCACAACCCTCAACTCAAAACTTTCTCTCCAGATGGTTCGAACTTGCCTGTGCAGTTGGCATAATCACTAAATCGTTAATATTAACATGTGCCGGTCTTGAAATGGCGAACCAAATGGTTTCGGCGATGTCTTCGGCCTTCAAAGGTTCAAAGCCTGCATAAACTTTTTTTGCACGTTCACTATTTCCCTTAAAGCGTATTTCTGAAAACTCCGTTTCGACTGCACCCGGATGTATTCCGGTCACCCGTATCCCATAAGGCAATAAATCTATGCGCATGGCTTTATTAAGAGAATCTACTGCATGCTTTGTGGCGCAATATACATTACCATTTTGATAAGTTTCTTTGCCCGCGATGGATCCGAGATTAATAATATGCCCCTCTTTGCGTTCTACCATCCAATTTGAAACCACTTTTGTAACATAAAGCAGGCCTTTGATATTGGTATCGATCATAGTGTCCCAATCAGCGGTGCTTCCTTCATGTAATGGTTCCAGGCCGAGACTTAAGCCTGCATTGTTTATCAACACATCAACCGCTTTCCATTCCCCGGGCAAAGCATGTAAAGAATTTTCGACCTCTGTTTTATTTCTCACATCCAGAGTCAGTATCTCAACCTTGATATCTGATCTTTCCGAAATTTCATTTTTAATGTGCACTAATCGCTCGGTACGCCTTCCAGCTAATAGTAGACTATAACCTTGCTTTGCAAGTAGTTTTGCACAGGCCTCACCTATTCCGGCTGTAGCCCCTGTTATTAGTGCGATTTTTGACATACTATTGAAAAGACGAAAATACTATAAATGCTTTAAGCATTCATAAAAAAATGGCGGTTTTTTAATTATTCGAAATATAAGCTAAACTGAAAATTGCGCGTATAAAGCTTATCTAAAGGGGAAGAATAGGGATGATCTTCGGGCTTGAGAACGCTGTTGATAGAATTAGATAGCTTAAATTCAGGAGACAACTTAAAATATTCAAAATAGAAATCGAAGCCGATACCGACTTCATACGACAGTATATTTTTTTGATTCTTTACGAATTTCTCGGTCAGCGCAAAACCTGAATCGTCGGTCTTCTTCTTTGATATAATATCCATCGAATACTTTCCGCCGCCCAACAGATATGCGCGGAAGTTCAATCTCCGGTCGGACTTCAACTTAAAACCCACTGGAAATTCTACCGTTGTAGTGGCTACTTTTTGCTGATGAAACTTCTCGGGATCTGCATATTCGTAATTTATCAGCCGGTCTAAAAATACCAAAGTGGGAGTAATCCGTAAGTCGGTGTTGCTTCCCAGTTTAAATCCGGCAATAAATCCCAAGCCAAAACCCGGACTTAAAGGCGAACTGATACTTTTTAACGAATCTGTAAGGAATTGTCCGGGAACGTCAGGATTTGGATAAGGTTTTTGCCAATCAACTTTCTTATAAATTTTATATTCTGATGATAAGTATTGAAAGGTAAAGCCGGGAGAAAAAACCTGGTCGTCTACTCCACCTCCCCAGTTACCACCTTGCCCGGTTTGAGCATATGAACAAATGCTTATTGAAATAAAAAAGATTATCAGCTGTAACCGTTTCTTCATTTAATACCGGTGTAAATTGAACAAATACCCAACGCCAAAGGGCGGTTTTTGGTATTTCGGTATCCAACTCTTTCCATCAAGGCGATAAAGTCCTTTCCATCGGGGAAAGCTTCCACAGATTCCGGAAGGTATTTGTATGCACTGTTGTCTTTCGAAAAAATCTTTCCGATGGATGGCGTAACATAATGAAAATAAAAGCTATATAACTGCTTCACTGGAAAAACTTTGGGTTTGGAAAACTCCAGGATAACCGCTTTACCGCCGGGCTTTAAAACGCGCAGCATATCCGAAAGTCCTTTTTCAAGATTTTCAAAATTCCTAACTCCGTATGCTACAGTAACAGCATCAAATTGATTATCATCAAATAATAGTTTTTCAGAATCGCCTAATCTGACTTCAAATTTATCCCCCAGCCCTCGTTTCTGAATCTTCTCAGCCGCAATATCAAGCATCCCCTGTGAAATATCCACGCCAACTATTTTTGAAGGATTTAGAATTTTCAGCGATTCAAAAGCAAAATCGCCTGTACCGGTAGCTACGTCGAGAATATTTTGAGGATTATCCTTTTTTAGTTCGGCGATGGCTTTTTTTCTCCAGATAATATCGATTCCAAGAGACAGGAAATGATTTAGAAAATCATAAGTCTTTGAGATATTGTTGAACATTGTTGCTACCTGCTCTTTTTTTGTAGCGTTTTCGTTTTTGTACGGAGTAACAGACTGAGGCATATCCCTGCAAAGATGGCAAATATTTAATTTTGAATAGCCGATAAGCTTATTTTTATCGCCTGAATAACAAATTTAATCCAATCAGATGTTTAACGAAGGAAAGACAGGAAAGTGATTTTCGCTATCGTTATAAGCTTCAATTAAAATATAATTGCATCTTTGGCCAAATTTTACAATTGTATTCTCATGGCAAAAGCATCGGAAATTAAATCGGGAAATATTTTACGCTTCAACGGCGAACTGGTAACGGTCGAAGAAATCATACATCGTACACCTGGAAAAGGTGGCGCTTTCTACCTGGGTAAGTTTCGTAATATTAAGACGGGAAAAATTGTTGAAGCTCGGCTGGCAACTGACGAGCAGGTTGAAATTTGCCGTGTTGAAACCAATGATTACCAATATTTATATGAGGAAGGTGATTATTTTGTGGTGATGGATAATGTTACCTTCGAGCAATATAATATTCCGAAATCATTGTTCGGACCATCAGCAAAGTTCATAAAAGAAGGTATGAACGTAATTGTATCGTTTGAAAGCGAAGAACCTATCATGGCTCAGGCTCCAAACAATGTTGAACTGGAAATTACCTATACCGAGCCTGCTGTGAAAGGCGATACTTCTTCTGGCGCTCAGAAATATGCTACGACAGAAAATGGCATAGAGCTAAAAGTGCCTTTATTTGTAAATCAAGGCGATAAGATTAGAGTAGATACCCGCACAGGAGAATATATTGAGCGTGTGAAATAATAAATTTTAATGAGATTTGAAGCGGCTTAAAGAAATTTGAGCCGCTTTTTTTATGTTTAATCGCCGATAAGCGAGCCTTAGACGATATAATACATTTACGTAGAGCCCGCTTTTGTGGCCGTAATGGCCATTCACATGTTCGTAATGCCCGTTTACATGAGTGTAACGCTCATTTACATAGCTGTAATGGTGATTTTACTGGTCATTATGCCCAATTACACCGCCGTAATGTCCACTTACATAACCGTAATGGTCATTTGCATGATCGTAATGCCCAATTACAACGCCGTAATGTCCACTTACACTGCCGTAATGTCCGGTTACACTGCCGTAATGTCCGGTTACATAAGCGCAGTGGTCGTTTACAAGGCCATATCGTCCATTTACAGCTAACAGTAGCACTGATGTATTTAGCCGCATTTTAAAAAGAAATCCCGAGGTGCCGTCCGCACAGGTCCATCACGCAAAATTTGCAGGCAGCGCACAGGGCTGCTGCCGGCAAATTTTCGTCCGGCACTTGGGATGGCCCAAACCTCGTAGCTTATGGTTTCGGGTTTTGCCAGGTTGCTGGATGTAGATAACAGGATCTACGAAAATAAAATCAACATTAGTCCCTTCATCTGAGACATTAAAGCGGGGGGTGGCGCGAGGATATGCAACCGACAAAATGGAATAGGTAGCGTGAAATGCTATACCGAAGTAAATTTACCCTAGCAGTCCCAACAAGCCATGGATATTCAAGGGCTCGGTAACCATTTGCAAATTCCCTTCGTCGTCGAAGGGCCATTCATCTTTGGGCCTGTCCCAATATAGCTCGATGCCATTTCCGTCGGGGTCACTTAAATAGATGGCTTCAGAAACGCCATGGTCCGCTGCTCCGCTTAGTGGATATTCATTATCGAGCAAACGTTTTACCACTTGGGCCAGTTCTTTTCTTTCTGCATATAATATAGCTACGTGGTATAAACCAACAGCTCGTGCAGGCGCTTTGTCGGCACCTTTGCTTTGCCACGTATTTAAACCGATATGATGGTGATAACCACCGGCAGAAAGAAATACTGCGCCATCGCCGTAACGCTGGGTTATTTCGAAGCCAAGCAGCTCCTGGTAAAAAGCGAGAGAGCGTTCCATATCCGAAACTTTTAAATGCACATGCCCGATACGGGTGGTTGATGGGGTTGTATAGGTATTCATCTCGAATCTATGGAGTATCGTTTTATAAAATTGTACATTTGCCCCGATGATTATACATACGGCAGAATTCAAATGCAGCAATACACGTACCGATAAACTGCCTGCACCGGCTTTGCCTGAGTATGCATTTATCGGTCGATCAAATGTCGGAAAATCATCTCTGATAAACATGCTAACGCAAAAAAAAGGCTTAGCAAAAACGTCTCAGACTCCAGGTAAAACCCAGCTGATAAATCATTTTCTGATTAATGATAAATGGTACATTGTTGATTTACCCGGTTATGGATTCGCGAGAGCTTCTAAAAGCAGCCGCGGAGAATGGGAGCGTTTTATAAAATACTATCTGAAAAATCGCGAAAGCTTGCAATGTGTATTTGTATTGATAGATAGCCGCGTGCCGCCGCAAAAAGTCGATTTAGAATTTTGCTTTTGGCTGGGCGAACACGGAATTCCGTTTTTACTGGTTTTTACTAAAGCCGACAAGCAATCAAAACATAAGACTATGCAAACGGTGGCTGCATTCAAAAAAGAACTTTTAGTTTCTTTTGAAGAAGTGCCCCAACAATTTATCACCTCTTCGGAAACACAAGAAGGCAGGGAGGAAATTCTATCGCTCATTGACGAAATAAACAAAGCGTTTGTTGCACCAGTTATTGAATAGGACCCGATATCTCATAATCAATGTCTCACATCTCATATCTATAATCAAGCAGATAAGATGAAAAAATACCTTTCACTTGTACTTTTTGCCCACACCATTTTCGCCATGCCTTTTGCCTTTATTGGCTTTTTTCTGGCGCTTACAACAACAGAAAATACCTTTAACTGGATGCTACTGGTTTTCATGATATTGTGTATGATTTTCGCCAGGAATGCAGCGATGGCATTTAACCGTTATCTCGACAGAAACTTCGATGCCCAAAATCCCCGAACGGTGGTCAGAGATATTCCGGCGGGACGTATACCTGCAAAAAATGCTCTGCTGTTTACCATTATCAACTGCGTGCTTTTTATATTCACCACGTATTTTATCAATCCACTGTGTTTCTATTTATCGCCAGTAGCTCTGGCAGTAATTCTAGGATACAGTTTCACCAAACGTTTTACTCCGCTTTGCCACCTCATCCTAGGCATTGGTCTGGGCCTCGCCCCTATTGGCGCCTACCTGGTAGTGACAGGAGAATTTGCTCTTTTACCTATTTTCTTTTCGCTTGCGGTTGTGTGCTGGGTTAGCGGCTTCGATATCATTTATTCTTTACAGGATGATGAATTTGACAAAAGTGCCAATCTATACTCTATTCCTGCTGTGCTAGGCAGAAAAAAGGCTTTACTGGTATCATCCGCTCTACATGTCTTGAGTGTGATTTTTTTAATAATTCCGCTATTTATTACTCAGTTGGGAGGCTTTTACATTGCCGGCATTATATTCTTTATCGGCTTATTGATCTACCAGCATCGTCTGGTTAAACCTCATGACCTAAGCAGAGTAAACCTTGCATTCGGAACAACAAACGGTATTGCTTCCGTTATTTTTGCCATTTTCTTTTTGCTGGACGTTTATTTCAGAACTAATTTCTAAAGCGCTTGGAAAATTTATCCGGACAGCACCTCTCACTTTTTAGAGAATCCTTAAAAAGCTTCATCATCTTCACAGACGATGAATGGTGCATCTTTTCAGGACATCTTTATGGAAAGACTCTGAAGAAAAAGGCTTTTTTTGCTCAAGCCGGAAAAGTATGCAATGAAGTTGGATTTATCGTCGAAGGCTCCGTTCGATATTACCACGTTAAAGATGGTGTGGAAATAACCGGTTACTTCAGTTTTGAAAATGATTTTATAAGCGCCTACAAAAGCTTTTTGACAGGCACAGCAACCTTAAGCTATATTCAAGCTCTTGAAAATACGAGGCTTATAATTTTTTCTAAAGACGGGCTTCAAAAACTTTTAGCAGACGAGCGAATAAACTATAAAATAGAGCGATTTGGCAGATTGTTAGCCGAGCATTACTTAATTTGCTATGAAGACCGGGTAACTTCGTTTATAATCCAAAGCGCAGAGGAAAGGTATTTGCAGTTGCTGAAAGACAACCGGAATATATTCAAGCGCATTCCACAACACTATATAGCCAATTATTTGGGCATAACAGCGGTTTCGCTTTCGCGGATCAGAAAACGAATTATGGAGCCTGCCAGCAAAATCACCACCTCCTGAAAGCTGAATTTCTTATCTTTTGTTAACGTTTTCAGCTAAGCTATCTCGATATTTTTGTATCACTAATTAAAAAAAAGAGATGCATACTATACTAGGAGCCGGCGGACCAATAAGTAATGCTTTGGCACGCGAATTACAAAAAACAAATCAAACGATCAGATTAGTTAGTCGCAAGCCGGTACCTGCTTCAGGAAAAACATCCTGGAAAAAAGCCGATCTTCTGAATTACCAGGAAACACTGGAAGAGTGTCGCGGATCGGAAGTTATCTATTTATGTGCCGGTTTAAAATACGACAAAGATGTGTGGCAGGACCAATGGCCCAAAATCATGCGGAATGCCCTTAATATCACTAAAGAAACAGGCGCCCGGTTCATATTTTTTGATAACGTATACATGTACGGACTGGTAGCGGGATCGATGACAGAAGAAACACCCTACAGGCCTACCAGTGTAAAAGGAGAAGTGAGAGCTAAAATTGCCAGCCAGTTAATGGAAGAAGTGAAAGCCGGCAATATAAAAGCCAGCATTGCGAGAGCAGCCGACTTTTATGGCGCAACCGATTCGGGCAACAGCTTTTTTGATATGATGGTGCTGGATAAACTTTCAAAAAGGAAGAATGCTCAATGGCTTGGAAATCCGGATACCTTACACTCATTCACCTATGTGGAGGATGCCGCAAGAGGAGTTTTCACACTCGGTCAGAATCCGGAGAGTGATAATCAGATATGGCATTTGCCAACCGCCCCAGCGATGAAAGGAAGTGATTTCATCAATTTAGCAGCAGCAATATTCGACACCAGCCCCAATTACTCGAGAATCAACAAATTTATGCTCCAGGCAATCGGCATGTTCAATCCGCTGATAAAAAGTACCGTAGAAATGTACTATCAATATCAATATGACTATAATTTTAATTCATCGAAGTTTGAAAAAGCGTTTGCAATAGGCCCAAAATCGTACGAGGAAGGCATTAGGTATTTGGCAGATACATTTTATTCTCATAAAAATTCTTAAAACAATTGATCTGATTTTAACTTAGCAGGATAAATTACAAGATCATGATCGCGAAAAAACCAAGAATATTTGTTCCGGAAAACCTCGAAATTAAATGGGAGAAGCTTGAACCATTATTGCTTGAATTGAAAAACAGGGAAATTAACTCTGTTGAAGATTTAAAACGCTGGTTAAAAGACCGCAGTGAACTTGAAGCGGCGCTTGAAGAAGACTTTGCATGGAGATATATTCGAATGACCTGCGATACGGCCAATGAGGAGTTATTGCAAAGCTTCCAATACTTTGCTACTGAAATAGAGCCTAAAATTGCTCCGATTTCAAACGACCTGAACAAAAAGCTAATAGATAGTCCTTTTGTTGAAAAACTGGAGAAGGACAAATATTTTGTGTTGATCAGAAGCGTAAAAAAGGCCTTGCAACTTTTCAGAGAAGAGAATATTCCTTTATTAACAGAAATCCAGGTAAAGCAACAAACCTACCAATCGATCACTGGTGCCATGAGTGTTACTATTGATGGAAAGGAATATACGCTTGAACAGGCTTCTGTTTTTTTGAAAGATATTGACAGAAATGTACGTAAGAAAGCATGGGAGGCTGTTACAGCTCGTCGCCTACAGGATAAAGATAAACTGGACGACCTATTTAATGAACTTTTAAAGCTTCGCCATAAGGTGGCCCTAAATGCCGGTTTTGAAAACTTCCGCGATTACATGTTCCAGGCTTTGGGCAGATTTGACTATACCCCACACGACTGCTATAAATTTCACGAGTCTATAGAGAGAGAAATAGTGCCTATTTTACGAAAAGAGGCCGAAAAAAGACGTGTGACTTTAGGCTTACATGAGCTAAAACCCTGGGATATGGATGTTGACATATCAGGAAAGCCAGCGCTTAAGCCCTTCAACAACGGTCAGGAATTAATTGACAAATCAATACAATGTTTCCAGGCACTTAACCCTTACATCGGGGAGCGTTTGGAGATAATGAGAGAAAATGGTCTTTTCGACGTAGAAAGTCGTAAAGGAAAAGCTCCCGGAGGCTATAACTATCCCTTGGCAGAAACCGGCGCACCCTTTATCTTTATGAATTCGGCAAACACTTTCCGAGATTTAACTACTATGGTACATGAAGGCGGACATGCGGTTCATACCTTCATAAGCTCGGATCTGGAACTCAACGACTTTAAGCACCTTCCTTCGGAGGTAGCGGAACTGGCTTCAATGAGTATGGAATTAATTTCTATGGATAAATGGGATGTGTTTTTCGATAATGAAGAGGATCTAAAACGTGCTAAAAAAGATCAACTGCGCGATGTATTGAAAACTCTTCCATGGGTAGCTGTCGTAGATCAGTTTCAACACTGGATTTATACAAATCCCGAACACACAACAGCAGAACGAAAAACTGCCTGGAAGGAAATTATTGCCCCTTTTGGAAACAATTTTACTGATTGGACTGGCTATGAAGAAGCTCTGGAAAACCTATGGCAAAAGCAGCTTCACATTTTTGAAGTACCCTTTTATTATATCGAATACGGTATCGCCCAGTTGGGTGCCATAGCCGTTTGGAAGAACTATAAAGAGAATCCTGAACTTGCGTTAGAAAAATACCTTGCGGCCTTGAAACTAGGGTATACAAAAACGATAAAAGAGATTTATAAAACTGCAGGAATTGAGTTCAACTTCAGTACTGATTATGTACATCAACTTGCTAAATTCATAAAAGCAGAGCTTGCTTTGCTTGGAGATTAGGGAAATCTGTAATGCTGAGTTTGTCAATAAATCAATGAACTCAGCATTACAAAACCGAGCAATATTTCTCCCAGAAAAAAATAATAAAAAACCGCATCAACGATATTAATTATTGCCGGCACACTCTGGTATTTAAAGAATCGACACATCATTTAAAAAACAACTTCTTAAATAATTAGCGGCAGCTTCAGCCGCAATGTTCCAATTTTTAAACCAAAGAGCCGGACTTGCTTACAATTCAAATCAAATTATTTCTATGTTTGATTTTGTTGAAGATAATTACCACAATGGCGAACAAATATTTCCGGAGAAAACCGATCTCAACTATTCTCACTGATATTGAACAGGGCTTTACTGATACAGAAAATGCCAAATCGGGTATAACTCATTTGAAGAAAGTACTAGGCGTACGAGATTTAACTTTCATGGGTATTGCTGCCGTTATTGGCGCAGGTATTTTTTCGACCATTGGGCAAGCAGCTTTTGATGGCGGTCCTGGCGTTACCCTGCTTTTCATTTTAACTGCCATAACCTGTGGCTTCTCGGCGCTGTGCTATGCGGAATTTGCTTCGAGAATTCCGGTTTCTGGCAGTGCCTATACCTATGCATATGCTTCGTTCGGTGAGCTTATTGCATGGATCATTGGCTGGGACCTGTTAATGGAATACGCCATTGGCAACATCGCGGTAGCAATTTCATGGAGCGAATACTTTACAAATTTACTCGAGGGCTTTAACATTTATATTCCGGCGAATCTCACCATGGATTATTTATCCGCCATGAGGGGAAATGCCAAATTTGAACAACTTACAGCATCCGGAAACTTAACGGAAATTACAGAGACCTTACGTTCTCAGGCATTCGCCTGGAACAATGCGCCAGGCTTCGGCAATATTAAACTTATCGCAAACCTGCCCGCCCTTGCTATTGTAGCACTAATTACTTACCTGGTGTACATCGGCATTAAAGAAACCAAAAGAGCGACCAATGCCATGGTTATACTCAAAATTGCTGTAGTGATAGCCGTGATTTTGGTGGGTTTCTTTTATGTTACACCTGCTAACTGGCGTCCCTTTCTTCCCAATCATTTCTCTGGTGTAATGAAAGGTGTATCAGGTGTATTCTTCGCCTATATAGGTTTTGACGCCATTTCAACGACGGCAGAAGAATGCAAAAATCCACAAAGAGATCTTCCCAAAGGCATGATTTATTCCCTGATCATCTGTACGGTTTTATACATTTTAGTTGCCCTGGTGTTAACCGGAATGGTTAATTATTCAGAGCTGCAGGTAGCAGATCCGCTGGCATTTGTTTTTAAACGCATAGGTCTGGACGAAATCAGCTATATCGTATCCATCAGTGCGGTTATAGCTACGGCGAGTGTTTTATTAATTTTCCAAATGGGGCAGCCGCGTATATGGATGAGCATGAGCCGGGACGGACTTTTACCGAAAGCATTTGCGCGCATACATCCCAAATATCAAACCCCTAGCTTTTCTACCATTGTTACCGGCTTTGTAGTGGCTATACCAGCATTGTTTATGAATTTATCAGAGGTAACGGATCTAACCAGCATTGGTACTTTGTTTGCGTTTGTGCTGGTTTGCGGCGGGGTTCTGGTTCTGGAAAAAGACAAAAATCTGCAGCCAGGGCGTTTTAGAATCCCCTATATCAATTCCAAATACATTGTCCCCGGATTACTTATTACTGCTTTGATAGTTTTTTGGGAGCCTGTTAATAATCTATTCAAGCTCGAGGGAAACTGGCATGATTATAAAGATAATCTGCCCTATTTTCTATTTATGATCCTGGCAACTATTATTGCATGGCTAAGTTTTACAAAAAACCTCTCTCTGATACCTGTAATGGGCCTTTTAAGCTGTTTTTATTTGATGACCGAATTAGGCTATCAAAGCTGGGAGAGATTTCTGATATGGCTATTAGTCGGCCTAATCATCTATTTTACTTATAGCCATAAAAACAGCAAACTTAATGCTAGGTAAAAAGCATTTATAAAAGGTTTCTATACCGTTTTATTTATGTTATATCCTGCGAAGCTGAACATTTTCATGGTAAGACACCACTAAGGGAACTTTCTCGACGGTAACAAAGCTCAGATCTAATCCAAAACCGCGTTCTTCAGATAAACTTAGATGTTTTAAGAGAAAGTAATAATCCATTATTAAACGCTCCTTAAAAGACAGCTTGTTGGCTTTTGACATAATTTTTTCGAGTACCACAAATCTGAAATCTCCTACTATCTGATGTCTATTTAAAGATTCGTACTTACTCGTGATATCCACCTCGCCGTTTTTCACCAGTTCCTCTACAACCATCCGGAAAAGAATATTTATCCGCTGCTCGATTCTGAAACCTAAACGAAAATCAATCCGGATAAGCTTCCCGGGAATTAGAAACTCCACTTTATACTCCAGCGTGTGAGGCTCCTCGGTAACATCAACATGAACCAGCCAATAAACATCTGCTCGTTTGGGCTGTTTTTGTAAAATAGAATAAATGATCTTCGATTCAATTTCGGAGCTAAAATTGGCACTCGTTAAATAAACAAGCTGAGACGCATATTTAGGAACTGTTGAATCTTCACTTAGCTCTTTTAAGATTGGAAAATAATCGTCAATTTCGACGAATTTAACATATCTGTTTTTGATTTTCCGGGCTGAAGACCATCCATACATGATCGAAAAAATAACCGATCCCAGAATTAAAGTAAACCAGCCACCATGCATGAATTTCGACATGTTGGCCGTAAAAAAAGTTAGTTCGATTAATCCGTATACAAACAGAAAAAGAAATATTAGATAGTTGGGAAATTTCTTCCTTTTGAGATAAACGGATACAAGCACGGAAGTCATCAACATTGCGATGGTTATTGACAGGCCATAAGCCGCCTCCATTTTAGCCGATTCGCGAAATATTAAAACAACCGCGACACAACCCGCCCATAAAAGCGCATTGATCGACGGCACATATAATTGTCCTTTTTGAATAGTAGGATAATTAATTTTAACTTTTGGCCATAGATTCAGTCTGACCGCTTCAGAAATAAGTGTAAAAGATCCGGAAATGAGCGCCTGACTGGCAATGATGGCGGCTAATGTGGCCACTCCGATACCAAAAATCAGAAACCATTCGGGCATTATTTTATAAAAAGGATTGTTATTATCAAGCAAATAGGTCCCCTGATGCTGCAAAAGCCATACACCTTGTCCAAAATAATTCAGTAAAAGACTACTTTTAACAAAAATCCAGCTGATACGAATATTGGTTCTGCCACAATGCCCCAGATCCGAATACAAAGCCTCTGCACCTGTAGTACAAAGAAAAACCGCTCCCAAAATGCCTAAAGCACTCGGATTACTCGTTATAATTTGAAAAGCATAATAAGGATTAATTGCTTTTAAAATTGTCGGGGATTTTAAAATATAACTCATTCCCAGCACTGCAAGCATCGAGAACCAGATAAGCATCATTGGTCCGAAAGACTTTCCAACTAGAGAAGTTCCAAATTGCTGGGCTACAAATAATGCAGTGATAATAAAGATCACTATCGGCACAGTTGGTAATCCTGGATAACTTATACCCAAACCTTCGATGGCCGACGAAACAGATATTGGTGGTGTAATGATACCGTCCGCCAATAATGCAGCCCCTCCAATCATTGCAGGTATGACTAACCATTTACCCCGCCTTTTAACTAAAGAATAAAGAGAAAAGATTCCACCTTCACCTTTATTGTCGGCAGTAAGAGTAATTAAAACGTACTTAATGGTGGTTTGAAGTGTTAGTGTCCAGAAAATACAGGAAAGTCCACCGAGGATTAAATCTGCAGTAATAATTCTGTCTCCAACTATTGCTTTGAAAACATATAAAGGTGAGGTACCTATGTCTCCGTAAATGATTCCCAAACTAACAAGCAGACCCGCTGCAGAAAGCTTATGAATGTCTTTATGATTTGCCACTTATCAATTTCTAAAATGCGCACAAATGTACAGTTTGACAAACAATAAACAAAACTGATAATCAGCCACAATTTACAGATTTAGCGGTATGTTATTTGATTGTTAAAAAGTGTTAAATAGAACAAATAATTCTTTGCAATTAAAGTTTATAGAATATTTATCTTTAAATTTGTTTGTTATCGTTTTTGGATGAAAAAATTTTACTCTCTTATAATTTTATTTAGCTTTTTATTAATGAGTGCCCATGCGGCTTTCGTTACTGAAAAAGTTATGTCTGTAGGAGGGGAAATAGCTGACTCTTTAAGAAAGGCAAATTCAAAAACGATATCAAAGATCACTGACACAAGGCCAGGACGTCCGTCAGAAGTTAAAAGCGTTAAGATTAACCTCACACCTTTCAAACCTTCCTACTTAAAAACAATACCTGTTTCAAATAGTACTCACCAAACCAAAAGTACGGTCAGCGCGGCAGATCCAAAAGTTTTGAGCAACGTTAAAGTATATCCTAACCCGGTATCTGATCATTTGAATCTTTCTTACTTTGTCAATAAGGATTCTAATGTTACCATAAAGATCATGGATATTCTTGGCAATGAAGTAGCAACTTTACTATCACAGCGTCTTTCCGCAGGCGAGCAGATAAACTCTTTCCCTATTTCTTCGTCTCTGAATAGCGGATATTATTTCATCCGACTTATCGTTGGTAACGAAACTATCATAAAGAGAATTTCTGTACTCTAATACCATTCAGGCATATTTATTAATATCTATCTTCGCAGCATGAAAATTATTGCTGTGGGGCGTAATTATACTGAACACGCCAAAGAGTTAAATAACGAAGTACCGGTTGCACCTGTCATTTTCATGAAACCCGATACCGCGGTTTTAAAAGATAACAAACCTTTCTACCTACCTGATTTCTCCGCAGAGATACATCATGAAATAGAACTTGTTCTCAAAATATCTAAAGAAGGCAAGCATATTTCGGAAAAATTCGCTGCAAACTATTTTGAGGAAATTGGTTTGGGTATCGATTTTACTGCACGCGATATCCAACAAAAACATAAAGAAAAAGGTTTGCCCTGGGAGATCGCCAAGGCTTTTGATAATTCTGCTCCCGTAGGTCGTTTTGTTAGTAAAACCACATTTGAAAATTTGTACAACTTAAATTTTCACCTGGATATCAACGGAAAAACTGTTCAAGCTGGCAACACAAAAGACCTTCTTTTTTCGTTTGAAAAGTTAATAACGTTTATTTCCCAATATATCACACTTAAAAAAGGGGATTTAATTTTCACCGGAACTCCCGCAGGAGTTGGTAAAATCTTTATTGGCGATAAGTTAACTGGTTATCTGGAAAACGAAAAATTACTCGACTTTGAAATTAAATAAAAAAGCATTTTTAACTACCCTTCTAAGCTTAGCTCTTCATTTTAGTCTGTTTTCTCAGGACACCTTAAAAAGCATTAACTATCCGAAAGGATTCAGAACTCCTTTGGATTTAGCCCCATCTCTGGCAGGTTCTTTTGGCGAAATAAGGAGTAATCACTTTCATTCGGGCCTGGACTATAGAACCAACCAGCGTGAAGGCTATCCTGTTTATGCTGTGGCCGATGGTTTTATATCCAGGTTACGCGTACAGATCGGTGGGTTTGGAAACGCTGTATACATAAGCCATCCGAATGGATATACCTCTGTTTATGCACACTTACAACGCTTCAATACAACGATTGCCCGTACGGTTAAAGATTTACAGTACAGACGACAGGCTTTTGATGTTGATTTTCCACTTGCTTCGATAGAAATCCCTGTTAAAAAAGGGGAGATCATTGCCTGGTCTGGCAATACAGGAGGTTCGGCCGGCCCGCATCTGCATTTTGAACTTCGTGACTCCAAAACCGAAGAAACCATTAATCCACAGCTCTTTGGAATTAGAATCCCCGACAATGTTAAACCGGTGTTGACAGGCTTGTACATGTACCGGCTTAATAATTATCCATTCTCAGAAAATACACCAAGTCAATACTTCCAGATTACTGGTTCCAATGGAATATATTCATTGAATAAAAACCCGATAATAAATTTCAATAACGATGTAGCCTTTGGTATAGTTGCTTATGATCAGCAGGTGAGCGGTGGAAATAAAAACGGCGTCTATTCTATAGAATTACTTCTCGACGACAACACAATTTACACATCCGTATTAGAACGTTTCGCATTTGAGAATAGCAGAGCCATAAATTCACACATTGACTACCCGGCATTGATATTACATGGCAAGACCGTTCAAAAAAGTTTTGCAGAACCCGGCAATCCGCTAAGAATATACAAGAGCCTTGTCAACAACGGAATCGTAAACTTGCAGGACGATGCCGTCCATAACTTGCAATACATTGTAAAAGATGTAAAAGGCAATACCAGTATATTGAACTTCCGAATCAAAAGAAATAGTCAATCTATAATTCCTCACAAAGAGAACGATGGAATAAAATGGATTAAATATTCGGATTCAACCGTTTACGAAGCTAACAAAATGAAAATAGCTATTCCCAAAGGGGTACTTTATAGCGATATAAACTTTAAATACTCTGTAAATAACAGGATATTACCAGGCGCTTTTTCGATCATCCATAATATACATACCCGCTTAATTCCTGTACATAAAAATTATCATGTGTGGATAAAGCCAGACATTTTGTTACCAGAAGCGCTTCAGGACAAAGCTGTCATTGTCGATACTCGTGGTATATACCAGGGGGGTAGTTACGAGAATGGTTTTATACGAGCCAGTCCGAGAACTTTCGGAAGCTTTTACATCAAACTGGACACCACCGCCCCCATTATACGACCGGTTAATATTGCCGATGGTAAATCAATGGCTGGCATTAGTAAAATAATCCTTAAACTTTCGGATAACCTGTCTGGCATTCGCTCCTTTAAAGGAACAATAGATGGGCAATGGGTACTTTTTGAATATGACTCAAAAACCGCCACTTTATGGCATACCTTTGAAGACAATCTAAATCCGGGAAAGCATTTATTGCAATTTATCGCAAGCGATATGAAAATGAATACCAGTACATATAACGCAACTTTTTACAAATAAACTATGGCTGAATTAAAAGAAGGCGATACAGCGCCGCAATTTACCGCACAAGACCAAAACGGAGACACCATCTCTTTAGGTGATTTTAAAGGAAAGGATGTGATTTTATACTTCTATCCTAAAGATGACACACCGGGATGTACAGCAGAAGCTTGCGACTTCCGTGATAATTATCAGTCGCTGCAGGCGCAGGGCTTTAATGTAATTGGAGTAAGCACAGATGATGAGACATCACATAAAAAGTTTGTGAATAAATACCAGCTTCCGTTTACCCTGATCGCTGATACGGATAAAAGTATTGTAGAAGCTTATGGAGTATGGGTCGAGAAAAACATGTACGGTAAAAAATACATGGGAACAGCAAGAAAAACTTTTATAATTGATAAAGAAGGAAAAATCAAAAAGATTATCGATAAAGTGGATACCAAAGAATCATCCAAGCAAGTTTTGGAATTACTAAACAACTAGCTCGAATAAGCAATTGAATTAAATCAATTGCTTATTTTCTTTTAAAGGGAGCGGTTGAAGTAGTGATACTTGCCATCGGGTTTATTTTAACTACCTTAAACTCGGTTCTTCTGTTGAGTTGATGATCTTTTATAGAACATTTAACTCCGTCTCTGCAACGATTGAGCAGTTCTGTTTCGCCCAGACCAACTGCTGATAACCTTGACGATCCAACACCTTTTTTTACCAGATAATTTACCGCTGACTGTGCTCGTTTTTGCGACAACCATTGGTTGTAGACAGCTTTGCCTCTCGAATCAGTATGAGACCGAAGCTCTACGTTAATATTTGGCATATTTGACATAAAAGATGCAACTTTATTTAATTCGGCAGCTGCATCAGGTCTGATACTCCACTTATTGAAATTATAATAGATATTTTGAAGTTTCACCATATAGGTGTCGTCTTTCGCACGCTCAAGCTCAAACTTGACATTAAATACAGTTGATTCAGTAAGTCCGATAGTTGAAATACTACCTTCCTGTTTCGAATAATATTGAGTCTGATTTCCGGTAATAATATATTCCATTTCGGGCTCTAAATCAAAATGAAACTTTCCCTGAACATCAGAAATTGTACTTACCTGCTGATTAGTGGTTCTATTTAAAAGAACCACTTCTACATTACTTAAAATGGTACCTGTTGACTTATCGCTTACTTCGCCATCAATGGCGAAAAACAAGGCCGTTTTCTGAGGAACGATATTGAATGTGTAAATATCATCTAATCCCAATCCTCCGGAACGGTTGGAAGATAAATAACCATTTAGATCATCGGTAAAAAGAATCCCGAAATCATCGTTCGACGAGTTAATGGGTGCTTTAAGGTTTTCTGCCAGTTCAAACTCATTATAAGCTCCCACGGCGGTGAGAATGTCCAACCCTCCCATCCCAACGTGTCCTTTTGATGAAAAATACAAACGGCCATCCTTTCTGACAACAGGAAAAACATCATCATCCGAAGTATTAACGTTCGGCCCGCAATTTACCGGAGCGCCCCATGAACCATCGGCTTGTTTTTGAGAAGCATAAAGATCCATTCCACCACGGCCACCCGGCATATCGGACGCAAAATAAAGAATTGCACCATTTGGCGATAAAGCGGGATGCTGAACCGAGTAACTGGCACTGTTTAAAGAAAGGGGCTTAGGTGCCGACCAGTCTGAACCACTTTTTGTGGCAAAGTATATTTTTTTTGTAGGAAATGGAGATTTCTTCTTTTTGCCTTTAGGTGATTCAGTCAGGGTGAAATAGACTGTATCTCCTGAGGCTGTAAACGCGGCTGGACCGGTATGATATTCCTGGTTTAAGCTCGGCATCAGGGAAACGTCGAACGATTCACCTTTTTTTGTCGCCTGGTATAATTTTAAATATGGATTTCCGGTCCACCCGTACACTACCACTTTCTTCTTGTCTTCCGCACTTTTCAAAAACCACCTGTCAGAGGTAAAAACCAGGTTCTCCTTATATTTTACAGGCGAAAATTCAGAGTTTTCGCTATTTAAGGCTTTAGCATTTTCTATGTGGACATTTGGATCAGGATTTTCTGCCCACATTCTTCCAACTTCTGTAGAATTGGCAAAACGGGTTGCTTCTTCCATCATTGAAGGAAGTTTCTGCCCGTAGAGAAGGTAATTTTTCTTTGCTTCCTCAAACTTTCCGTTTTGCTTAAGAGCATCGGCATAAAACTTATAATTAACAGCATCTGCTCCAGGGAAAGTGAGAACTTTGGCGTACGCCTTTTCCGCACCTTTTGAATCATTTATAAACCGATAACAATTAGCGAGTTTTTGCGCTACTTCAAGGCTTGGCTTTTTTTGCATCACCTTCTCATAAATAGCTAAAGCAAGCTTATAATCATACGTTTCATAGTATTTATTAGCTTGCTTGATGTTGTCAGAAAAGATATTCCGGGGAGCGAAATAAACAATAGAACAGATAAAAGATACTAAAACAATCTTTTTATATTTCATTGGAGCACACAATTAAAAGTAGCGTGGTGTAAGTAGCGCACTTTTTTTGTTTGCATTTAAGATTAAGCCTAAAGATATTTCATGTGTTCCATTTGTATAATCACCTAAATCGGAAAGAGAGTAATCATACGAATAACCAACACGAAGATTTTTAAGAACAAATGCTTCTACCACACCTACCACCGAATTTTGGTTAAAAGTGCTACTATTCCAACTAGTTTTTTTCCACAAGTTAACACCCGTCCTGTATGAAGCTCCTAACCATACCGATTCTTTGACCAAAACAAATGAGTTAAGATCCACACTAGTAGGGCCTTTCGTATCTTCTTTGATTAAAAAGGATGGCTTTAATTTAAAGTTCGGATTGAGGTCAAATAAATAGCCGGCTGTTAAGAAATAATGTCTACCCTGCCTTGCAATAGTATTTTTACCGACCTGTTGATAATTAATTGAATTAGATATCAGGTTCGTCGCAGAAAGTCCTGCATAGAATTTGGAATTACTATAATGCACTCCGGCTCTTGCATCAGGAACAAAATAAGTTTGTTTATTTGCAAAGTTTTCATCCGTTTCATCCTGTACCAGCGCATCAGCTGAGTTTAGAGTAAACTGTCCAACGCCGATTGAAATACCTAAAGCCAGCCGTGCATCCTCTCCTACCGGAATGCGATAGGCATAATTTGCGTGTGCAGAAGTTTGTCTCTGTAATCCTGCTTTATCATTAACCAGGGAGAAACCTAAACCTATCTTTTTGTCTACGCCAAAAGCTGCGTCAGCTATAAGCGACTGTGTTTTTGGAGCACCTTCAAAACCTGTCCATTGGTCGCGGTGGAGTAAACTAATGTTTTTAGTTTCACGATAACCAGCGTAGGCAGGGTTAATAACCAGAGTATTAAACATATACTGGCTAAATTGTGCATCTTGCTGAGAAAACGCGGGCTTTATGAGTATTAATAGAAAGGTGAGCGTTAAATATGGTTTCATATTAATTCTTTTTAATCATTGTAATAAATCCTTTGAACACGCGGGATTGATTCTCGATTGTTGCGGTTAATACGTAATAATAGGTGCCAGGTTGCAAATTACCACCATCCCAGGCAGTAGCGTTAGAATATCCTTTCGCACTGTACACTTCATCTCCCCAGCGATTATAGATACTAAGTTTGTTATCTGGATACAAATCAATGTTATTGATCATCCAGACGTCGTTTTTATTATCTCCGTCGGGAGAAAATGCATTGTAAAACGTAAATGGATTAACCCCGCCAATTTCAGAGCTGAACGTAAACGGAAGATTATGAAATGGCTGTAATGCAGTGTACTTTATACTGGTATTTAATGATTCAGCACGAAGGTCGTCGCCAAAAGAACCACTTACCACTGTTGACGGCGCGGCTTTCTCCCATTTTAAGAAATTTGTCCAGTTTACCAGCTGTGTATAGTTGTTGTCGATTATTGAATTTTGATAAAAAGTAATGTCACAATTAGAGCTACCTGCGTTTTGTCCTAATATAAAATAATACTTATCAGACACGGTTTTTACATCGAATCGCTTCTTTGTTTTATCATAACCGGCATTTGTAGGATCATCGTTTATCAATGAGGCAGAGAATGTATTCGGAGAAGCATTTTCCGGCTTAATGTCTAAGGGACGGTAAAGGGGATTAATTCCGGGCAATACAGGGTTGGAGGTAGCGCTTCCAAGTGGAAAGAGATATGATGAATTGGAGTTTGTGTTCCGAATCAAAGCTCCTTTCGCGGTAGTAATAAAACCGGTACCGGCAGTGCTGCTTGGATCTACATCACGAACAACAGCTCCGGAACTTGGGTTGGTAATATGGATAGTATAATCACCAGCATCAAGGCGTCTATTTCCCAGAGATAAAATTCCGGCTACGTCGATGTCTGTTTTAAGCGCTTTATCTCCATTAGAAAGTGCTAAGCTTGGAAATACAATCCGGGAACCGGCAATTTCCTGAGAACCTCCCGAAAGGGCAACTGTTCCTTTAGATTGGTTGTCGAAAACAACGGACGTTAGATCACTGTTGGTAAACGTTCCTGTAACTTCCAGCTTCCCATCATTCAAAACAGTCCCGTTCTTATTGATGAAATCACAAGAGACATATATCAGGCTGTTTTCGGATAAGGCTAGAGCGTTACCGGAGTTTACTAGTTGGGCGTAGCTGGTTGTGGAGAGCGATCCGCAAAAAGCCAAAACAAATATTATTGACTTTTTCATAATTATTGAATTACAGTTACATTAAAAGCTAAACTAGCTGGCGCATACACCGCGCCTGAAAGATTATGAAGTTTAATTTCAACTGTATTCTGGCTAACAATTCTAGCGTATGCAATTAGTACTCCGTTAGGTAATTCTACCGTTGGTGAAACGGATACACTGCCTGTTGTTGCAGCACCTTGAACAGTAAGAGTAACCTTTCCACTATTATTAGTGTTTATATTAGGCACTATATTCACATTTTTTGTGCCTCTCAATACCTGATTTATCGCTGTTCCTCCCTGCCCGATAATAACATCTCCATTTACTTCTAACTTTGCTCTTGGATCATTGGTATTTATACCAACGTTACCTACAGTCGTAGGGTCTATATTATCGCCTACTAAACGAAGTCGTTCAATATTAGCAGTTTTTAGTATTAAATCCTTATTATCCGTGGTTCCGATAAAAGCTGACGCCAAAGTTGAACCATTACCACTTAATGACCATGCATTTGTAGGATTTATGGAAGTACCTGTACTAGTCCAGGCCCCATTTGATTTCTCCCAAATCGTATTTGTAGAACTATCAAAATACATATCGCCATCAACAGCTGCTGCTGGGGAGCCGGCTGTAGGAGGAATTGTACCAGTATACCATTTGGCACCAGGAGACCCAGCAGGTCCAGTTAAGCCAATTGGGCCTTGTGGACCAGTTGCACCATCAGCACCGGCGGGGCCAGTTAAGCCAATCGGGCCTTGTGGACCGGTTGCACCATCAGCACCGGCGGGACCAGTTAAACCAATCGGACCTTGGGGGCCAATTGCACCATCAGCACCGGCGGGGCCGGTTAAACCGATCGGGCCTTGTGGACCGGTTGCACCATCAGCACCAGCAGGACCTGTTAAGCCAATTGCGCCTTGCGGACCTTGAGGACCAGCAGGACCTTCAGGACCAGCGGGACCAGTTACGCCAGCAGGACCCTGAGGACCAGCCGGACCAGTTGCACCGGCAGGACCAGTTGCACCCTGTGGTCCTTGAGGTCCAGCTATTCCTGTTGTTAAATTTGCAACTGAAGACCAGCTGCTTGCTCCTCTTTTGTAAACAGCTCCCGTAGTATTGTTAAGATAGTAATCACCTTCTTTTGCCCCGGCAGGTTCAGTAGCTGTTGCAGGTGGTGCAAGGCTTCCATTAAACCATGTTGCTCCAGCAATGCCAGGGATACCTTGAGGGCCAGTAGCACCCGCTACACCGCCAATCTCCGCCCAATTATCATCCTTCCAAACATTAAATGCTTTGTCATCAATATTATAAATAAGCATTCCGTTATACGCTATATTTGAAATGGTTGGTGTCAATAAAGCATCCCGCTGCACCTCAGTGAGGCGCGGAATCAATAAGCCCTTTTCCGATGAAACAATATCCAAAATTGCTTTATCACTAGGGGTTGAAGTTCCAATTCCAACAGAACCAGTTTGAGCATTTGCAGCAAGCATTACGCCTAAACAAAAAGCTAGGGCAAAAGAAAATCTGATTATTCTTTTGTTTGCATTGAGAGTGAAGGTGGGTAGAGATAGTCCCATATTAGTTTAAGTTTTGATAAGATGCGTTAATAATATTCGTTGCTTTATAATTAAGTATTTTAATATACAAATATGCACTTCTACGATCCGTGCCAAATTAAGGTTGCACTTATTAACATATTATTGTTAATAAAATGCTGTCCATCATTCCTCGCATTCCATTTTAATATTTACTTTTGCCGGATTATATACTTGATATGAACGCAGATATAAATAAATTAAACAATATTGCTAAGCAGGTCCGCCGTGATATCGTTCGGATGGTTCATCAATGCCAATCCGGCCATCCAGGAGGTTCTTTAGGATGTACGGATTACCTGGTAGCCTTGTACTTCCATATTATGAATCATAAACCTGATTTTAACATGGATGGAACAGGAGAAGATCTTTTCTTCTTATCTAATGGACACATTTCACCTGTTTTTTACAGCGTACTTGCCCGTTCCGGTTATTTTGACATTAGCGAGCTAAGTACCTTCCGTAAGCTTGATTCAAGATTACAAGGGCATCCTACTACCCATGAAGGTTTACCAGGTGTGCGTATTGCATCAGGATCTTTAGGTCAGGGCTTGTCGGTGGCAATTGGCGCCGCTCTTAGCAAAAAATTAAACAAAGACAACTCCCTTGTCTTCTCTTTACATGGTGATGGAGAATTACAGGAAGGACAAATATGGGAAGCAGCAATGTTTGCCCCACATAATAAAGTAGACAACCTAATATCTACCATTGATTTCAATGGCCAGCAAATAGACGGTCCCACAGAAAAAGTACTCTCCCTTGGCAATCTCAGAGCTAAATGGGAAGCATTTGGATGGGATGTAATGGAGATGAACGGCAATGACATTCAGGACGTTATTCGCGGTCTTGAGGAAGCGAAATCCAGAGCATTTAAAGGCAAACCAATTATGATTTTAATGCACACCAATATGGGACATGGCGTGGATTTCATGATGGGATCGCACAAATGGCATGGTGTAGCTCCTAATGATGAGCAATTACAAGATGCACTATCGCAGCTTGAATGTAGCCTGCAAGATTATTAACCCTATCTCCTACACGGGGAATGCATACGTAAAAAACAATAAGACCTCTTTTTAATGGAGGATTATGTAAGATATCAGATAAATGAAAAAATACTCTTTTACAGAAAAGAAAGATACACGTTCGGGATTCGGAGCTGGTTTACTTGAAGCCGGAAAGAAAAACGAGAATGTAGTTGCCCTTTGCGCCGATTTAGTTGGCTCATTAAAAATGGAAGCTTTCATAAAAGAATTTCCCGAGCGCTTTTTCCAAATTGGTATTGCCGAAGCAAACATGATGTGTATTGCGGCAGGTATGACTATTGGTGGCAAAATTCCTTTTACAGGGACGTTTGCTAACTTCTCTACCGGCCGTGTTTACGATCAAATTCGCCAATCAATTGCCTATTCCGACAAAAACGTTAAGATCTGCGCGTCGCATGCTGGTTTAACTCTTGGAGAAGATGGTGCTACTCACCAGATTCTTGAAGATATCGGAATGATGAAAATGCTTCCGGGCATGACGGTTATTAACCCTTGTGATTACAACCAAACAAAAGCTGCAACCATCGCAATTGCAGATCATCACGGCCCAGTTTACTTACGTTTTGGTCGTCCCGTAGTTCCAATTTTTACTGACCCTGATCAAAAATTCGAAATCGGTAAAGCATGGATGGTTAACGAAGGCGCTGATGTAAGTATTTTTGCTACAGGACATTTGGTTTGGGAAGCAATCCTTGCCGGAGAAAAATTAGCAGAGATGGGTATTGATGCTGAAATCATCAACATCCATACAATCAAGCCTCTTGATGAAGCAGCGATTTTAAAATCAGTTGCCAAAACAAGATGTGTTGTGACTTGCGAAGAACATAACCGTCTTGGCGGTTTAGGTGATAGCATTGCTCAGGTTTTAGTAAAGAATGATCCATTACCTCAGGAATATGTTGCCGTGAATGACTCATTTGGAGAAAGCGGTAAACCTGCCGATCTGATGAAGAAATACGGATTAGACAGTGAGCACATCATTCAGGCTGTTCAAAAAGTGATTGCCAGAAAGAATAAATAAATTCTTTCTTAAACATATTAAAAAAGCTCTTATCTGATAAAAGATAAGAGCTTTTTAATTTATATAAACTTATTATTTTAAGATCTATAAGGTTTTAGAAACCTTATAGATCCTCTGTCTGAGCAACTGCATCGATCCAAATACCGTCTTCCTTTATAATATTTATTAATTCGTCCAATGCGAATTCGGTATTTACACTTTTTTTTACCACCTCTTTTCCCCGATAAAGCGTAATTTTCCCCGGACCGGTTCCAACATAACCATAATCTGCATCCGCCATCTCGCCGGGGCCATTCACGATACACCCCATAATCGCAATTTTTACCCCCTTTAGGTGGCTGGTACGACTTCTGATTAATTGCGTGGTCTCTTGCAGATCAAATAATGTGCGACCGCAGCTTGGACAGGAAATATATTCTGTTTTTGAAATCCTTGAACGTGTGGCCTGCAGGATTCCAAAAGATGTACTTACAACTGTCTTTGTATCTATTTGAGGAGCATCCAACCAAATACCATCGCCAAAACCATCCACTAAAAGAGCGCCCACATCAGTTGCTGCATACAACTGGAACCTAGATTCTAAACTAACCGTTCCATCTTCCTGATTTGTGCTTCCAGACTCCTGATTGTTTTTAAAATAACTTCTCTTGATAATAACAGGCACCTCAATTCCCATTTCATTCAGAAAAAAGAAAAACTGGCGCTGATCGGCCATACCATGCAACTCACAGGTTTCAAGCACAAATACGAGTGTATTATCCAGGTTAAGAGAATTAAAAAGGTCGGTTTTAATATCTGAAGCAGAGAGCGAAACAAGGTTAAGAGAGCTGTCTTTTCGCCCTGCATTTACGTATTCGGCTAGGGTAAAAAGAGGATGGCAATTACGATTATCTGAGAGAGTTTTCCATGTTGAATAATTATACAACTGCTTCAAATTACCTGGCATCGAGAAGGATGGCAATTGATCGGCTAAATAAACAAAGTCGACCGATTGCTCGCCCATGTTATACTTATCCAGCAAAGCTGAATAAATGTATCCGGCATCGGACAGTGTTGCAGGATCTTTTAGGTTTTGAGTTGATATATCGACAATAACCCGTGGCACCTGATGACCGCCAATAAACGTATTTAATTCAGCAGACTGCCGCTTCTGGTATTCGTAGGGATTATAGTGAATTGTGGGTTGTGAGTTGCTGATTGTGGGTAGCTCGGCCTGGGCTGAAGCACGAAACTTGTATCGTTCGGCTAAGGCAATAGCAACAGGCGCCTCGAATTCAGGTTCTTCAGTTAGGGAAACTCTGATAGTATCTCCTAAGCCATCCTCTAATAATGTTCCGATACCAACTGATGATTTTATGCGGCCATCTTCCCCATCACCGGCTTCGGTAACACCTAAATGCAATGGATAATTCATTCCCTCCTTCTGCATTGTTTCCACCAAAAGTCTGTAAGCCTGAACCATTACCTGCGGATTGCTGGATTTCATGGAAATTACAAGATTGTAGTAATTCAAATCTTCGCACATCCGCATAAATTCCATAGCCGATTCGACCATCCCGCGGGGCGTATCGCCATAATAACTCATTATCCTGTCGGACAGAGAACCGTGGTTAGTTCCGATCCGCATGGCGGTGCCGTACTCTTTGCATACCTTTACCAAGGGTGCGAATTTTTTATAAATACGTTCAAGCTCTGCCTGATATTCTGAGGGAGTATATTCCAGTTGATCGAAACGTTTTTTGTCGGCATAATTCCCCGGATTAACCCGAACTTTTTCGACGATCCGGGCGGCAACTTCCGCAGCATTGGGGGTAAAATGAATATCGGCAATCAGGGGAACATCGTATCCGCGAAAGCGTAATTCTTTTTTTATCACAGCCAGATTGTGTGCTTCTTTTATACTCGGAGCAGTAATTCGAACATAATCGCACCCCGCATCAACCATTCGGATGGTTTGTTCTACCGTTCCAATGGTATCCATAGTATCCGTGGTTGTCATACTCTGGATACGAATAGGATTATTGGCCCCTACGGGGATATTTCCAATTTGCACTTCGCGGGTTTGAAAACGGGAATATTCCGTTAAAGAATTACAATATTTACCTTTCAGCACTTCATTCGTTTCTGGAACCATGGAAATTATTATGTGGTTACAAAAATAAGAAAAATGAGTATTAAAATTTAAGCATTAACAAACACTCTAAGCCAGCTTTACGTCCACAGCAGACGGAATTATGTTCTCTGTAACAGGCGTTTCTATCTTAACGCTTTCTAATGGTTGAATCTGACTTACGTAATCCTCGATACTTCCATCCACAAGGCAAATTTCAATAATTTTTCTTCCCAGAGGATGGAGGTCCGGAACCAGGTATTGCTTCAACTCTTTTTTAAAGAAACCAGTTAAAATTTCGGCGCCGGCATCGTATCCTTCGGGGCCATTGTCTTTCTGCAGATCCACCTGTAAAAAGTGTTTCGGAATAGTTTGTCCGTCAATTTTTAAAGATTCAGGAGCATAGCCCAACAAAGCACATCGTGAGGCTGCAAGCGGTTCTTTTTTGAAGGTAACATTTCCTCTTCTTGATAAGTACTCTCTGGCGATCCACTGACCGCTAAAACCGACCTCATACGCTCCAATATGTTGATTTGGAATGAGTATGTATCGCGTAAGCGGAGTACTTAATATTTGTTCAAGAAGGAGATTTGCCTGATCTACTCTTAAGCCGGTTGCAAAGGGCCAGTAAGACCCCACTCCTTCGCTAACCATTCCGTTCCCGGTGCTAATTACACTCGGATTGGCGTGCCCTCTTGGAGCCACTAACCTCCAAAGCCAGGCTAAAGCAGGCGGCAACACATGAAATATGCCTATTATACCATATGTGGGATTTTCACGGGTACAAGGCGGAGTCCTGATTCCAAAGCTTCGGATATCTATTTCAACAGGCACATCTATGGTATTCTGTACATGTTTGCGAGGCAAAACAACACGGGGATTTGGACAGGGTTTTCCCGGAGCATCCATGGTCGGCTCCCAAATCAGGCATGTTGCTTCGGGTTTACCATCAATGCTTAAAAACAATAAGGGTTCTTTGGGATGAATAGTCGCCCGTTCGATATCAGAATCAGTGCCATATTGAGTAATGTGATTTATTCTTAAGAACCATCCGTATTCAGCATCTTTTACAACCAGTTTCCTCCCATTCTGTAAAGCTGGAAGAGCAAGAGCCATATCATCGGTCACAGGCTGCAGTTCCGATTCCTCCTTTATTTCAAGGTAATACTTTTCATTGCTTTTAATATTGGTACCTAAAAGCAATCGGCCGTCCAATTCGCGGTGTGAGGCACAGGTCATTTCACTCTTACCACCCCCGCTGGCTCCTTCGTGCATAATTACAAAATCATTTTCGTATGGGGTTGTAACTTTAACAGCTGATGCATGAAGGGTTGTCCATCCCTCTTCTTCTCCAATGTTAAGTAAAACTCCATACACTCCCTTTTTAGCACTTGGTCCGGGATAAAGATTGTAGGCAAACATTTCATGCATCTTTTCAAGCCGGTTATGCACTACCACTTGTTTTCCGTTAAAATGCGTATGTCTGAAAGGAGGTACCACGTAAATAATCGCACGCGGTTTAAAGGCCTGCGGAATCTTACTTCTGGGAATAAAACCCTGTAGATCAGCAAGGCAGGTAGCAAAAAACCCGGCATTTCCCGGAGCTACCAAAAGGGAAGGATAACCATTCTCATCACCGCCGGACATAAAAGGAACTAAAATCAATTCATCCTGTTGGGAAAGCCATTCGAAAGACTGCAGCCGTAGATCATCAAAACCGGCACCGTAACGATTCTTAAAAGTCGGTTTATCCGTTGGCCTCTCGTCGGCAATAACCATACAATCAGGATCCCGGCGGCGTAAATATGGATCTGTGTAGTTTACTGACACCCCATTTTTGCATCGTACAACTGTCGCCTCAATAATTTTTCCATGCCCCGGCGTATCATAAGAAACCTCAAATATGTTGTCGATCATCCTACCAAAAGAAAGATCTATTAAATCTTCCCGACTTTCGGCTAATATAACTTCTTTAGTTTCGAGAATACTCTGTAGTTCTTTAGGTAGGATGAACTTTTTGAAGAGAGATTTTTCCATGTTATTGTATTTCTTACAAGGTGCCGGATATAGCTTTTGGAGCCTTTGTGAATATCAAGTTTAGATAATTTGAATCGGCTAAGAAATGATCTGAATCAAGGACTGAAAAATTAGCAAATTGATAAAAACTCCAGAACAAAGCCTTCGGAAATTGCTAAAAATTTATTTTTTTCGCCTACCTGGAGGAATTAAAAAATAAAGAAGTAGCTGAAACCATTGGTTTGTCGAGAATTGACTACTTTTCGATTACCTGAATACTTTTTACCGGACAGTTCCTAGCAGCCGTTTTATTGCTCTCGGCTTCATCAACCCCGACTAAAACAGTGTAAATTCCTTTCTTTTCCACCCCCTTAATCAGTGTACATTTTCCGTCTTTTTGTGAAATACGCCACCTGAAGGGTGCAGCTTCTACACAAGCGTTACAACCGATACATTTAGATCGATAATAAATAATGCGAACCATTAAACATCCACCAATTTATACAACCTGTCGGATGGCTGAATCTTCGTATTTATTGGAATGGAAAAGATCTCTCCTTTTTTGACGGTTTCTTTCGATATATTATCCACCCTTATTTCATCAACTACCATCTGAATCAGTCCGGTAACAGGACCAGTAATAATTATTTCGTTGCCTTTGGAGAGTGTCTGCGCTTCTATTAAAAATTCTGCAGCACCTGCTTGTTTAAAATAATTCAATCCTTTGCCGATGTAAATTTTTCGTTTAGTGGCTTTAGAGCCGTATTCGTTGCTCCACTCGCCCATTTTTCGGCCGAGATAATAACCATCCCAAAAACCGCGATTATAAACCGTAGCAAGTCTTGTTTTCCAGCCTTTTATTAGCTCAGAATTATAATTGCCATTATAATAGGCATTAATGGCTTCTCTATAACACTTGGTTGTGGTATAAACGTAATCAGCACTTCGGCCCCGGCCTTCAATTTTAATAACTGATATGCCTGAATCTATCAGCTGATCTAAAAAATCTATGGTACAAAGATCTTTTGCCGACATGATATATTCATTATCGATTTCGTACTCTACACCTGTTTCTTTATCACTCACTATATAACTATGCCGGCAATTCTGAATGCATGCCCCCCGGTTTGCCGAAGCAAAATCTGAATGAAGGCTTAAGTAACATTTTCCCGAAATCGCCATACATAAGGCGCCGTGCGCAAATATTTCTATTTGCATTAGTTTTCCCGAAGCACCTGTGATGTTTTTTCTTTTTATCTCCCGGGTAATAGATTCCACTTGTTTGAGGCTCAGTTCCCGCGCTAATACAATCACATCGGCATAGTCTGAAAAGAAATCGACCGTTTGAATATTCGAAACATTTGCTTGTGTAGAAATGTGAACAGGCATTTCCACCATTCGGGCGTATCTCAGCACCGAAGGATCGGCTGCAATAACAGCATTTACTCCATACTTTTTAGCTGCATCCACAATAGATTTCATAATATGCATATCGTGGCTATATATCATTGTATTAAGCGTCAAATAACACTTCACATCAGCCTCCCGGCAAATGTTAACGATTTCCGGAATATCATTTATTATTAAGCTACTGCTAGATCTCACTCGCATGTTGAGTTGCTCCACCCCAAAATATATCGAATCTGCGCCTGCCTGAATTGCTGAACGCAAGGATTCAAATGATCCTGCGGGAGCCATCAGTTCCACTTTCTTCACTTCCATTTTTTGTCTTTTGCTCACAAAAGTTTACTTTTTTTACTTCAAAAAAAATGACATAGGTCAGTACCTGAATAAATACCAGTACTTAGCTTTGTACCGGAAATATCCCAAATGATAACTGAAGCGAAAAGCAAAGAGATAAAAGAGCTTGGTTCTATCCTACTCGAAATTGGGGCCTTGCTTATGGTTTCGGGGGCAAGTACCGGAAGAGTTCGGAACACGATTGATAGAATAGCCGATTCGTTCGGATATAATGCAGAGATGCTGATCTCGCAACGTACGCTCATGCTTAAGATTTATGATAATGAAACAGATCTCTTTTTTAACAGCCTGAAACGTACTTCCGCACATGGAATTAACTTTTCGATAGTGTCCGGAATAAGCCGGATGAGCTGGTTAATTGTAGAACAAAAATGGACTGCAGATCAAATCAATCAGGAAGTAAAACGTTTAGCTGCATTACCGCATTACCCCAGAACGCTGGTTCTTATATTGGTGGGATTAGCCGGTGCTGCCTTTTGCCGATTGGCAGGAGGTGAAATATTAGACATGCTTATGGTTTTTATCGGTTCCTTTACGGGATTGTTCATCAGACAAGAAACCATAAAAATGCGTTTCAATCCGTACATGTGTGTATTTTTTGCTGCTCTTACTTCATCATTAATAGCAGGTATCCCGCTCAAATTTGGTAACGGCTTAACTCATGAGCATGCTTTTGCTACGTCCGTTTTGTTTTTGATACCCGGGGTTCCTCTTATAAATTCATGCTCGGATATAATCGACGGGAACCTGCAAAACGGCCTTATTCGTGGGCTAAATGGCTTTATTATTTCATTTTCGATAGCCTTAGGTTTGTTAACTTCAATGTTTATTTATCAGTTTTAGAATGGAAGAACTGCTGCTGCTTGAAAAGGGAATGTGGTTTGGAACAGCCGCAGTTGGCTTTGCTGTTTTATTTAATGTACCCCGCAGAGCAATTGCACCGGTTTTTATTTTGGGTTTGTTAGGCGGACTAAGTAAAACTATTTTGCTGCAGTTCGAGATAAATGTGATTGTATCAACGCTGGCCGGTGCAACGGTAATCGGTTTTTTAAGTATTCCATTTGCTCATAAAAGGCATGCCCCCCCTCCTATTTTTGCAATCCCGGCAGTTATTCCAATGGTACCCGGAATTTTTGCCTATCGAATGATGCTTGGTCTGATAAATCTTGCAGGTACAATAAATCCCGCAAACTACACCCAGATATTATCCGAAACGATTAACAATGGACTAAAAGTTATGCTCATTCTGATGAGCCTGGCCGGCGGTGTAGGAATTCCGATGCTTATTACACGGAAAGATTCGGCCAAAGATATCCGATTTAGAAAGCGGCGCTAGCGTACAATTGTTAAAAAAAGGCCGGTTATATAAAACAACCAGCCTGTGTATATAGGATTAATGATTTACTCCTTTATGAATGCATGCCGTAACTCCTCTACCTGTTCGTTACTGATAGGAACTAAATTCCCGATTGAGGCACACAACACTAAAGACTTCGCGCTAAATTCTGCCACTTCCAAATAATCAAAGGTTTGCAATAACTGATCGCCAGTAATCATTACACAAGCATTTTTAACAATTACCGCTGGATTGTGCCTGGCCACCAAATCGGGTATAATGGTTTCACTCTTAAAATGCGATCCAAAATCAAGAGAACTTACATCCTGTAAAAATATCCAGCTCTCCGGTATTGTACGAACGTTAAAAGCTACTCCAGTGACGGCAAAGGCCATCAGGTACGGTGATTGTGTAAGAATTATAGAATTAATCTCCGAGTGTTTTTTATAAATCTCCTGATGCAGATAGGTGGTTCGGCTTGGAATCTTTCCAGGTTCCCGTTCACCATCTCTGATCTGTACTATGTCTTCGATCTTTAAATCCCAGCGGGGCACATCTGTTGGCGTTATCAGAAAATCATTTCCCCTCCAACGCGTTGAAACCGTCCCATAAGAACTGATCATCAGGCCCTGCGTACATGCGCGATGGACAATATCGCAGATTTCGAGTCTTTTTTCCCGTTCGTCAGAGGAATAACTTACCTCTTTCATTTCTGGCAAAGGCTCGGGTACCTGCGATTCAAAAGCATCAATTTGCTCGTCGCTAAGATATTGAGGAGATCCTACAGCATTGCCATACAGAATTGTCCGGGCGCAAAACTCAAGTGTTTCAAAACGCTCGAAGGTATCCATCAAATCAGAACCACCCACCACTGTGCCGTGATTCTCCATAATGACTGCTTTAAAGCCCTTAGTAAATTCTATCGCAATTTTCGCTCCCAGCGCCTGGCTTCCGGGCAACTCGTATTCTGCATATCCAACCGGACCGCATATGCGTCTGGCTTGAGTTATTATATTAGTATTGGGAGTTGTACGAACGATGCTAAAGGAAACCAATGCCGGAGGATGAGCATGAATAATCGCTTTTATATCTGGACGAATCTTGTAGATAGCGTTATGAAAAGGAAACTCTGAGGATGGTTTATGACAGCCGTCGACACTGCCATCTTTTTTTACACAAACAATATCTGATGGCTTAAGCATGCCTTTATCAACTGCAGAGGGCGAGATCCAGATATCACCATTATCATCGATTATTGAAATATTGCCTCCGGATGTAGTTGTTAAACCTCGTCGGTAGATTCTGCTCATTACAAGGGCGATCTGATCTCTTGGGTGCATTAGGCGCGTGTTAAGAATCTCATTCATTTCGCAAAACTTTTATGTTTTAATTCAAACAAAGGATGTAATTATTCTGAGACTTCCAAATGATTAGCATCACGTTATAAAGCGATTTATATCTTGCCAACAACACTTTATGAAACAGGATAGCATCTGATACAATTAATCAGCCGCGTGATTAACATCATTTATTTTGATAATTGCAATCATCTCAGCCGTCGTTCTAATACAATAATTTCATCCTTTAATCGAAAAAAGAAATGGAAACCAAAATATATTCGTCTGCAGGCTTTTTGCATGCCTGTAGTGCCGAAGAATTGTATGTTATAACCAGACATTGGTTATCCGATATTATTTTTTTTGAACAGGAGATAAATTTTTTCCAATCCTTAGTTCAGAATTATTTTCTTCCTTCCGGGGAGAGAGGTTTTGAAAAACTCCTACTTTATTATCCAGAAACATATCGCCAATGTCGGAAAACGGAAAGATGTTTTAAAAGACAGTCTTAATGCATCAAAATGAATTAAGTGCTATATTAGATAAAGACAATGCGGCAAAACACGATTCGTATAATCTTATACAATCGCAGATTGAAGCAGAATTATTTGATTTTATCAAGACCTACAGAAGCGTTAAACGGGAGCTGTTTAAAGCAAGTGAATATATTTGTAGAACAAAATCAGAAAAGAGGATCTTCCTAACTCATCATTAAACATGAAAAAAATACTTTATTGTGGATTAATTGTAGGCATAAGTCTGTTTATTATCAGCTATGGAGGCTTATTTCTTGCAATCCGCTTTGTTCCTGAGCTGTTTGTAGTTTACAATAATCCACTATTCAATTCTGACGGAAGCAGGGATATTCTGTTTTATTTGCATGCCTTTATTATAAGCTTTGCCCTATCATGGTTCTGGGAGAGGTTCAAAACTCTTTTTTCAGGTCCATTTCTCCTCAGAGGTGTTGAGTTTGGGTTTGTTTACGCAATTGTCGCTTTATTACCTGTCATGTGGATTACCTTTAGCTCCTTAGATATTACCATTGTGATAGTTTTGAGCTGGTTTATTTACGGTTTTTTACAGGCGCTTGTCGCCGGAGTTATGTTTGCCAAGATAAATCCATAATCGTTGAAAGCCATGTTGGTGCGAGTTCAAAAACCTACCTGGTTCTTAAGCCATCAAGACTCATTCGGATCTATAATAGATCTTTGCGCATTTGTCGGATATGCAGATTTGAAGTAAGAGAAAAGCCGATTCTGCTACCAGCTTGTTATGACTAATCTACCACCTTCATTCTCAAGTTAAATACCACGTTTAACTCATTGTTAGTTTGAATCATTCCCCCAATCTTTCGCGGAGGAATAATATTAAAATCAGAGAAATTTATTTGGCGAGTTCCGATCAGATTTACTACTTTTTCGCCTCCTGATAAAAACTTATAATCCACTTCTAAACGTCGCGTTACTCCAGCTAATTCAATGGCCACTATCCCTTTTATCAAATCAGGTTTAAGATCCAGGTCAGGATACCGATTCAAATTTATAAACCTTATTGTCAGCTTTGGAAACTCTTTTGCCTTTAATGTTTTCCTCAAATCGCTTGTCATAATCGGATGATGGCAGTCAAAATTCCGGACATCCAGTATCAAAGAACCACTTATTGGAAAAGTTTCTTTATTTGCGTACTTATAAAGATATAAAGTGTCTGGATTCGCATAATTTGCTATTAGGCAAGTAAATTTATTAACATTGGTACTGCCATCAACTCTCAAAGAGCCACCCTTCATAATAACCCATTTCGTTATTTGAGGCTTATTCATCTGACTATTGAAAGCAGAAAACAAAATAAGCATAAGAAGCAAAAGAGTTTTCTGAGGAAGCATATGCAATATCTTAATTTACACAAAAAAAGCAGGCCGACCCAGACCGACCTGCTTTTTTTTTGAAATATTTGATTAAAAACCTACAACAGCTTGTATTACGTATCCTTTAAATTCACCTCCATTGCGGTAGTCGGCGGCAGGTAAATTTTTGTATTGTTGTTTAACATATTCGCCTTTTAACAATATGTTATCAGTTAAGAACCATCCTGCGCTAAAAGCTATACGATCAACTTTTACATCCTGGGTATAAGTAATTGGAGCCGTTCCTGCTATGTTCATTGGCCTGTATTCTAAGACATTGTACCTTGCACCTACAAAGAAATTCTCTGCAGCGCCAATTCTATAAACACCGTCAATCGCATATTGAGTTGCTTTTCTATCCTTTGCTTCAGTTTTAGTTCTTCCGTTTGCAACTTCATAAGTTCCGAAAAGCTCCAGGCCGTAAGCCTTAGCAAATCCATTTACCTGAACAGCGTCTACACGTTTGCTAAATCCCGGACTAACACGGCCAGATGTGAACTGATCAGTAGATTTACTTCCAGCTTTCTCCAAAACCATGAAGTAATTAGAACCGGTACGGTCGCCCGCATAAAGAGTGTTACCACCAGAGCTTTTATTTCCATAATAAGATCCAGAAAGGCGGACACGAACATCCTCAGTTAATTGTTTATCGAAGCCGGCTTTTAGATAAATCGCAGGTGACTTATGAATATCATTATCCTGAGCAGTTGCTATAAGGCTATCAATATTACCTTTTACCATACCGTTAGTAATTCCAACTAAACCAAAGAACCCACTTGCCCTAACTAAAACCTCACCGCCAATTTCAGTTGTAAATGCATCCATTATATAGTTTTCGGCAAAAGGATTGTAGAGGGTGTGCCCACCATCAGATCTACGGAAATGCTGATCGCCGTAATTAATTTCCATGTGTCCGACTTTAATAGTTGTAAACTTCATGATATCATCCCATATCTGACCTTTGAAGGGAAGTTTATCAAATTGAATATAACCGCCTTTAACCCATGTTTCGTTATGGTGACGAGATGATAAATAGCTGGTTAAATTTAAACGAATTCCTTCTGCCAATTGTACATCCATGAACAAATTAGCGTTCGCAGTATTGAAGCCAGGAGTCATTTTGTATAAACCGCCTGACGTGTTTTCGTGCTTTAAGCCCTGAAATGATTGAGTAAAACCTGCACCCCATTTAATTTTGATATTCTCGAACGCTGCATTCGTGTCTTTTGCAGCTTCGAACACATTGATACCACTTTTATCGTAAGGTCTAAGATTTGAAACCTCGGTTTGTGCTTGTAGTGCAACCGGACTTACCAGTATTAAGGCAAGGGCAGCAGTTTTAAAAATGTTAGATAATTGAGTTTTCATGTTTTTAATTATTATTAGTGAATATTTAATGATTAGGTTGTTATTTCTTTAGCTTTAATACAATATCAACAGTAACTTCATTGGCAACTTTTAATGCCCCCATCATAAAAGTTGGAGCTTTAATGTTGAAATCGGTCATTTTGATGGCTTTTGAACCTTTACAAATAAGTTCATCGCCGTCAATAGTATAATTTGTTTGGAGGGTAACTGTCTTCGTTACTCCAGCTATACTTAAATTCCCTGTCGCTTTGATTACCTTTTGCTGCGGTACAACAGTGGCATCTATTAATTTGAAAGTGATCTTATTATACTGTTCTGCTTTTAGTGCTTTATGAGCTCTCGTGGTTAGTAAATCTTCTTTACCCTTTAAATTAGCAACCGGAAGTGAAAAATTCAGAGAAGAAACATCTGCCAGCTCATCACCTTTTAGAGTAAAGGTTCCATCACAACTGAAGGCGTTTGCAGTCATTATCCAGTCGTGAATGTTTGATGTTCCGTTTACCTTAATAACAGAGCCGGAAGCGACCTTAAAGGGAGTTTGGGCCTGGACTGTTGATGTAAGAGCATTGAAGCTTAGTGCTAATATCAGGGTAAAAAGCTGACCTGCACGATTTCTTAATTTACTGGCATTGACATTTAAAACTTTCATAATATTTCATTTTGATTAGTGTATTTTCTTTAGCACAAATCTATCCTTGACGCTGAGCATATTGAATGATGTGGCGGGTTAAAAAAAATGATCTTAAACACTATTTTGAAGAAAAAATCAGAGCGAAAGCCAGCGTTAAAAAGAAATCAAATAAAGCGTCTGCATACAGAGCAATAAAACAAAAAGGAGATAAAAAGCTGCGAAGCCATCTCTCCTTTATTAATTCTTTTCAGGTATGTGAACAGTAATTCCTATCGTGAATCATCCGGTTCGTAGCAATAATGATCAAGCTGTTCGTTAGAGAGATCGGCCACGTCTACGCTAAAATGGTTAGGAAGCACCAGTATGGGTATTTTAGAATTGTTTGCCATTTGCTTACTAACACTTGAATGGAACAATCCTTCAAAAAAGCCATATTGTTTATGAACAAGAGTCAATAAATCCGCTTTCCCCGAACCGGTGATCTGTAGCAATTCTTTCGAAATATTGGCGCCCTTAATATTTTTATATAAAATCTTAGGATGATCAGGAGGTAGTGACTCATAAACAGAATGTTTGACAACTTTTTCCGAATCAATATCTGGTAAACCATAAGGAGAAATATGACTCACTAAAATTTCAGAGTCGCAGGCAACTGCAATTTCGCTCAGATACTTTAGAACTTTTGAATCGCTAAAGGTCAGGTCTGTGGCATAGGTTATTAAGCGAATTCCATTAAACTTCAAGCTTTCGGGCACCAGCAAAACCGGACATTTGATATTATCCAACACATCATGTGTATGGCTGCCAAATAGAAACCGTGATAAGCCGTTGGACTTATGAGAACCCATCATCACCAGATCAACACCCTTGTCCTTTATAATATCTGAAACAACAACAGATAATTTCCCAAAATCGCTAATGCATGATATCCTCGGCTTAAATCCTGAAGCAGATTCTGCCGGAATACTTTCTTTCATCCGCCTGGCGATCTCTTTCAGGTCAGCCAGACTTTCTTGCTTAAGAGCAAGATGATCTGCAATCGGCCAGGCAATTTGTTCTGCCATTGGCGCACTTTCTATAATTTCCAGAGCATTGCAAAGCAAAATATTAGCTTTTAGTTTCAAAGCCATTTGCAGTGCATATTCGGAAGCGGAATGAGCTCGTGTTGAAAAGTCGGTTAATAAAAGGATAGTTTTCATAACATCGAATTATTTTATGTACGTAAAAATCATTTATAATACATTAAATTACAATGACTTAAATCACAATAACCAATAACGTATCCACTCTCTCATAACATCTTCCGCTCCACAACTAACTTGTTTGTTTTGAATTAATAGCCTTTATTCTTTCAGAAGTTAGTTTGAAAACACGTTGTTTTACTGACTTAAATATTTGAAGAAGAGCACCAATCTCGCGTTCAAGAAGGGAGTGAGTTTCTATGAGATTAAGCTCATAGTTGTGGTTAGCATTACTTATAAGTGGCTCAAGTAATGCAAGATAATTTGATACCTTTCTTTTGATCTCGGCATTTTGAGTTTGAAGATTTAACACATTCAGCTTCAGCTCAAGTAAGTTTTCACTTATTTCGTGCTTTTTCGATTGAGCCCAACATCTCTCAACCAGCTTCTGTAAGAAACTTAAATCCCTGGTAAAAAACTCTAAATCAGAAATCCAATGTTTGCTGATTAGATAAAGTTCCTGCAATTCTGCATTAAGCTGATTTTCTTCTATCACAGTTGTCATGACGCTTTGTATTTATATCATCAAAATTCATCGTTAATTACCGCGACTCCGATGACACCTGTCAATTTATTCTATGATCTTTATCAGTTTTAGGTAATTTAAAACCAATCTTAATTTATATTTGCTTTAATCGCATTGTAAATGAAAGTTATGTTTGTAAAAGTTAATGGATAAGTCAAAACTGCTGAACGCAATAATCGAATCCGCAATTGATGGCATAATAACTATCGATTCGCGGGGGATAATTGAAACGATGAATCCTGCTGCCTTAACTCTGTTTGGGTATCAGGAGATAGAAGTGAAAGGGGAAAATATTTCTGTACTGATGCCCGAGCCTTACAAAAGTGCTCACGATGGATACATACACAGATATCAGAGCACAGGAGAAAGGCGTATCATCGGCATAGGCAGGGAAGTTTTAGGCCTACGAAAAGATGGCTCAACTTTTCCTTTTCGGCTTGCTGTGAGTGAGGTTGAGTACGAAGACAGAAAAATATTTACAGGTTTTGTTCACGATCTTTCTAAAGAAAAGGAAGCAGAAGAAAGGTTGAAGAAATATACCGAGGAGCTGGAAGAAAAAGTAAAAAACAGAACTCAAAACTTAGAACATCTTATTGTTGAATTAGAAAAAGCCAGAGATGAGGCTAGCCATTCTTTAGAAAAAGAAAAGGAACTTAATCAGCTTAAAACAAGGTTTGTTTCGATGGCCTCACACGAGTTCAGAACCCCGTTAAGCTCAGTTCAGTTGTCGGCCTCCCTAATTGAAAAGTACCTGCAAAAAGCAGATTCAGGCAATATTTTAAAACATACCGGTAAAATAAAAAATTCTGTAGGCCATCTTACCGGTATTTTAAACGACTTTTTATCCCTCGAAAAACTGGAAGCGGGAAAAACACAGGTACAATTTCAGGAATTTGATCTGGTTAAATTTTCTGAAGACATAGTTGAAGAGATGCAGTTAATTTCTAAGCAGAATCAACACATTGTTTATCAGCATACCGGGGCTACAAGCCAGGTTTTTCTAGATCCGGCCTTACTAAAAAGCGCTGCTATAAATCTTGTTTCAAATGCCATAAAGTATTCAGGAGAAAACACTTTTATTGAGTTTAACTCGGAGGTGACTGAAAACGAAGTATACATCACTGTAAAAGACAATGGAATAGGTATTCCTCTTGAAGAACAGAAAAACCTTTTCGAACCCTTTTTCAGGGCCCATAACACCGGAAATATCCCGGGAACGGGCTTAGGATTAAATATTGTAAAAAGATATGTTGAAATGATGGGTGGAGAAGTAATTTGCCAAAGCGCCCAAAATAAGGGAACAACAATTTCTTTAATTTTTAAAATAGAATGAACGCATCAAAGAAGACCGTACTTTTAATTGAAGACAATCAGGATATACGTGAAAGTACGGCAGAAATACTTGAATTAGCAGGTTTTACCGTATATACTGCCGAGAATGGCAAAAAAGGTGTTGAACTCGCTCAGTCGCGCACACCTGATATTATTTTGTGCGACATTATGATGCCGGAGCTGGATGGGTACGGCGTTCTTTACCTGCTGAGTAAAAATGCTAACACAGCAGACATCCCTTTTATATTTCTGACAGCAAAAGCTGAACGGACCGATATGCGTAAAGGGATGGAAATGGGAGCGGACGACTATTTAACCAAACCTTTCGACGATATGGAATTGTTGAATGCGATAGAAAGTCGTTTACAAAAGAAAGAACGGTCCATTAAAAATGCCGGAAATGCCGCTTCTCTAGAATCCTTACTTGATGAAGCCCGTTCTTCCAAATTATTGAATGAACTTTCTGTGAACAGCCGCATCCGCGCTTATAAGAAAAAGCAGAACATTTACATGGACGGCGACCAGGCGCTAAACGTGTATCTGGTAAAAAGCGGAAAAGTAAGAACGTTTATGGTTTACCAGGATGGACGTGAAATTGTAACGGGGATGTTTACAACAGGCGATTTTTTAGGATATGAAGCCGTGCTTCTAAACAAGCCGTATCCTGAAAATGCAGAAGCTCTTGACTCTGCAGAACTTCATCTGATACCTAGAAACGACTTTAATGCCTTGTTATTCAAAGATTTGGGAATTGCTAAAAAGTTCATAGAACTGCTTTCAGGCAATCTTCAGGAAAAGCAAGAGCAACTCTTAAAGCTCGCTTATAATTCTGTTAGAAAAAGAGTAGCCGACGCACTGATAGATTTGGCAAGAAAATTTGCGGGAGCAACAGTAGAAACCTGCGAGATCAAAGTTTCACGTGATGATCTGGCCGCAATGGTTGGCACAGCAAACGAAACTATCAGCCGCACCCTGGCGGATTTTAAAGAAGAGAGATTAATTGAAAAAGAAGGCAGCATCATCAAAATCCTATCCCTTGAAAGATTAAAGCGAATAAAACAGTAAAAGTGATTAAGATCACTTTTACCTTTGATTAGCCTCATACCCTGGCCCCGACAACCGCAGTACTTTTGTTATTAAACTAATGGAGTATGAAAGCGGTTGCATACAGCAGTAAGATTTGCGAAAAAGAACTACTTATTAAGGCTAATAATAAGAAGCATGATATTACTCTGATATCGAACAGGCTCACCCTTGATACTATTTCTTACGCTAAAGGAAAAGATGCTGTTCTGGTTTTTTCCTGCGACGACCTTTCCGCCCCTATCCTTTCAAAGTTAAAGGAAATGGGTGTTAAATATATCTCCACCCGCTCTACAGGAACAGATCATATTGATTTAAAAGAGGCCGAACGGCTTGGTTTAAAGGTTGGGAACGTCCCCGCTTATTCTCCCGAATCTGTTGCAGAACATGCAATTACATTAATCCTTTCATTAGTACGAAACATTGTTGCCGCCCATAAGCAAATGCTGGAACATGATTTCAGCTTAAACAGTCTGGTGGGTTACACCATAAGAAATAAAACCGTTGGCATCGTAGGATTGGGACGCACGGGGCAAGCGCTCGCGCAAATCTTAACAGGTTTTGGGGCCAGAATTCTGGTAAGCGATACAGAAGATGTAAGCGCCCTTTGTCAAACCTACGGCGCTACCCAGGTCTCTTTTGATGATCTTTTGAAACAATCTGACATCATATCCTTTCATGTACCCTTAAACGATTCTACCCGTCATATGGTAAATGTTAAAACCATTGGCAAGATGAAAACCGGAGTAATTCTGATTAATGTTAGCCGTGGCGCTGTATTTAACAGCAAAGAGGTTCTTGAAGCCTTACAAAATGAAAAGATAAGTAAGCTTGGGATGGATGTGTATGAATTTGAACACAATGTATTCTTCTTTAATCACAGTAAAAGCCCGATTGAAGACCCTTTACTTCAGGCATTTATAGATCATCCGAGAGTACTGCTAACTCCCCACATGGCATTTCTAACGGAAGAAGCTATCCATGTAATTTCCGAAAAAACCATTTCAAATCTTGACTCGTGGGAGGCCGAAAAAAACACGGCAAATGCCGGCCTGGACCAAGATACTGCTATTGTTTCCTGTTAAAGCATTTCCAGCATGACTTCAGAGCTAATAAAAAAATATAACGTTGCAGCCCCAAGATATACAAGTTACCCAACTGTTCCTTACTGGGATGCCGACAGTTGGAATCGGAAACAATGGTTTGAATCGATCAAGAAATCTTACGCAGAAAGCTCTTCAGAGGGTATAAGCCTATACGTTCATTTACCTTTTTGTGAAAGTTTATGCACCTATTGTGGCTGCAACACGAGAATCACAAAAAATCACAGCGTAGAAGAACCGTACATAAATGCTGTACTTAAAGAATGGGAAATGTACTGCAATGTGCTTGGTTGCCGGCCAGCAATAAAAGAGATCCATTTGGGAGGCGGAACTCCCACATTTTTCGCACCCAAACACTTAAAAAAGCTTATCGATGGAATTATATCGAAGTCGATATTAACCAGCGACGCAGAATTCTCATTTGAAGCGCATCCGGCCAATACTACAGATGAACATCTAAAAACACTGTACAATCTCGGATTCAGAAGATTAAGCCTTGGCATACAAGACTTTGACCCCAAAGTTCAAGAGATAATAAATCGAAAGCAGAGTATTGAACAAGTGGAACATATTACTAAATATGCCCGCTATATCGGATATAACTCGATCAACTTCGATTTGATTTACGGCTTACCGCTACAAAAAATTTCCAGCGTAGAAAATACCATAAAAGAAGTTATAAAGCTGATGCCTGACCGTATTGCATATTATAGCTATGCGCATGTGCCGTGGATTAAACCCGGACAACGAAAATTCACGGAAGCGGATTTACCTGCCGACGATGAAAAACGAGCACTATATGAACGAGGTTGTGAATTGCTTTCGCATGCAGGCTATAAGAACATTGGCATGGATCATTTTTCTTTACCCACAGACAGTTTATACAAGGCATCAGAAGGTGGTAAGCTTCACAGAAATTTTATGGGTTATACTCATCAGTACACCAAACTTTCATTAGGAATTGGAGTATCATCGATTAGTGACAGCTGGTATGCTTTTGCGCAGAACATTAAAAAGCTTGAGCTATACCTCGAAAAAATAGAACGTGGAGAATTTCCATTAATGAAAGGTCATATTCTAAGCGAAAGTGATCTGGAGTCCCGAAGAGAGATCTTAAATATTATGTGTAAAGGGTACACTGATATGAGAAGGACCAATTCGCAATTGGTCAAACGTTTACTACCTCTGCGAAGAGACGATCTGATAAAATTCAATTACAGAACCCTTTACGTCACTTCCCTTGGAAAGAATTTTTTAAGAAATATATGTATGGCTTTTGACGAACGCCTTTGGAACAGTCCTGCCGATGATCAAACATTCAGTAAGGCAGTTTAATTGAACTTTAATTGAATATAACAATGAGCCACAGTTTTCACATCCCGGTTTTAGGACTCGGATTTTCAATTGACACCCCACTTAAAGTTGCCAGATACGGCATATCTTCTGTTGTCTCTGTTGTAGATGATGAACTGATAGAACGGATGCGTCAGCATCATTCGGAGAAAAACAAGCTACCTTTTTTGCCCATCAAAAAAACAGATGAGGACCACAGGGCCAAACGGATTACCGCCTATCTTAACTTATTAAACACTTTGGTAGACTTACAGGTTACAGAGTTAAAGAGGCGTGAATTTACACCTGAATCAGACCTTACCCGGTACTTTGATTTACTGCCTGATGACTCAAAGCAGAAACAGGCATATAATGAAATGCTACTTGAAACTGACTTAAGTCAAAAAAAAATCCTTCAGGAAAAACTGAGATCAAACCTTCAAAAAGGCTCTATAGAAGTAAACATTATGTCTAAAGTAGACAAAATGAACTTTGGAAAAGATGGCATTTCAATCGGCGACAAATTTACAGATGCCCTTGCATCGTTAAGAGGCTTTGCGGAAAGCGATCTAAGTTCTTCTCTTATCCTGTCAGCAGGAATGAATCCACGGCTTTACAGCTATCTGGCAGAGTTTGATTGCTTTAATCCAAAAGTAGATTCTGTTTTAAAGAAAAAGATCGTGTTAAAGGTGAGCGATTTTAGATCCGCTTTAATACAGGCCAAGTTCCTGGCAAAAAAAGGACTTTGGGTACACGAATTTAGAATTGAATCGGGCTTAAACTGCGGAGGTCATGCCTTTGCCACGGAGGGCTATTTGCTGGGCCCTATCCTTCAGGAATTTAAAGATAAACGCACGGAGATGACCACCGAGCTTTATGGAATCTACAAGGCATTTCATAAAACCGAAGGTGAAATTGACGTTGAACAGCCTTCTACCAGGATATCTGTACAAGGCGGAATAGGAACTGCCGAAGAGAACACTTTTCTGCAAAGGTATTACAACCTTGATGGAACAGGCTGGGGAAGTCCTTTTCTGCTGGTTCCGGAAGCAACAAACGTTGACAAAGATACGCTCAACCTGTTGAAGGATGCTACATCAAAAGACTTTTACATAAGTGGAGCTTCTCCATTGGGTATTCCGTTTAATAATTTCCGAAAAAGTACCGCCGAAATTCAACGACTTGACAGAATAGCAAAAGGCAGACCGGGCAGTCCTTGTAATAAAAAATTTTTGGTTTCGAATACTGAATTTACTACTGAAGCCATTTGTACTGCATCTCGCGAATATCAGAATTTGAAAATAAAACAACTTCAGGCGGCACAGCTTTCAGCGGAACAGTACGACTTTCAATTCAAGCAGGTAACTGAGAAGCTATGTTTGTGCGAAGGACTATGCTCCTCGGCGTATATTAAAAACAACATGCTTAAAGCGCGCGAAAACCCGGCAGTAGCTATTTGCCCCGGGCCAAATACAGCATTCTTTTCAGGCATTTACTCCCTTGATGAAATGGTGAAGCACATATATGGTAAACTTAACCTGCTCAAAAATGTCAATCGTCCTAACATTTTCATCAATGAACTTAAACTATATGTAGATTATCTTAAAAAGGATATCGAGAACAGTGCGCAAGAAATGACGGATAAAAAGGTTCAGCAGCTTGAACGTTTTAAAGAACAATTGCTTAATGGAATAGAATATTACCACCAGCTTTTTCCAAACATTCAAAAGTTCTGTGAATCGTGCAGCAAAACTTTCCAACATGAGCTTAGGAGTTTAGATGCTCAAATTCAGCAGCTACAATTGAATTAGTTTGATAGGTGGTAATAATTCAAGCAATGAGAAGCTAAACCCTTAAACAGCTTTTCTGCAACACGATTGTATCAATCCACTGTTGCTGTTTTTCAGGACTAAAAAAACGTGAAGGAGTCTCCAGTTTACAAACGCGGAGATTCCTTTTTTTACAATAATCTGCAATCAGGCTACTCTTAGCTTTGATATTCGGAGCGCCGTTAAACGTTTTCCTGGTGAAGTAAACGGCCTTTAAATTCGGTAAGCTGTCAATTAAGGATACAACATCCTTCCACTCTTGTACATGACTATCTATATAGGAATCATCTACATTTCCTTCTTCGCCTTCGGGTACATCAAGGGCATCAATTAAGTCTGCAAAATCAATTTTGTATTTTCCCATAAACTCGCGTTTCTCTAAAAGCGTGGCTTCTTTAAGAGAATCGAGTCCCCAGCATTGCGGCAGTAAATGCCATAGAAAACTCTTCGCTCTTCCATAAAAAAAATCCGGAGCCTCTGCGCTATCAGCGCTAAAATTGCCCAATATAAGAATTTCTGTTTTTGGACTAGCCTGATATTGTCTGAACTTATTTAAGATGATTGGCATATATGGATTAATTCTGCTTGTCACAAAAATAGATTAATTATTATGGGGTGCGCTCGTTTCTGTTTTTATAATTTGCATTAGCGTATTTAAATTCATCTCAGAGCGACTTTAGCATATTTTTGACCATTGATAGATATCCAGCATTTTCTTAATACAGGTTCTGTAACGATTGAAGCGAGTTATACGTCTTAATGAAAACAAACCTTTTCATGAGAAAAATATTCTGCCTCCCCGCCTTACTATTATTAATTGTCGCGGCCTGCAAAAAGGACGAAAGCCCCTATTTAGATATAGATAAAGCATCCGCACAGATGAGCCGGAGTTTTTATTATCATGAAGAAAATCTCACAATAGCACAAACTTATGTGCAACATATAAACCACTCAGGTAAGTTTGATATAGATGGAAACCTTGTTTTAAATTTCAATATCCCGTTCAAAAATGGAAGAGATGAGGTCACCTTTATAATAGAGAAGGATAAAATAAAAAGGGGTATTATTGGAACCTATGAAATAAACACGTCAATAGTCGCCGATGTTACAGCCTTTTATGTATATCGCTTAACTACATCTTCTTCAAGCAGGCTTTTACCGGAAAGCTCAACAGGAGTGTTAACAATAACCGGGTACGATAGTGAGTCTAAAACCTTAACGGGAAATTACAGGCTTACAATTAATAGTTTTAACGATCCAGCTTCCATTGCGCTGCCTAATATTAAAAAAACAACCACGTCTGTTTCAGGCATCTTCGAAAATGTTAAACTAAAAACTACAGAGTAAGGAAGAAGAAACTTATACTCCTTCCACGATCACGGCGTCTAAATTTGGAGCGGCTACATAGTTTCCTTTAGTTTTCTGTTGTACATAGCTGTTGATGATGTAAATCAATACTATAGCAACAATCATAGAAATGATCACGACTAAACCTAAGGTATCGTAATGGTCTATTTTGCCGCTGCTTCTCTGCACAACTATTAATCCGGCAATAGCCGAAGCAACACCACCAGAAAATTGCTGTACAGATGAATTAATGCTCATAAATGCTCCCCGGTCCTGCGGTTCAGGAATGGCTGTCATGAGTGCAGAAGCAGAAATCATTCGGGAAGAGATACCCACAAAAAGAACAACATTTATAGAGATTACCATCCACAAAGGTGTAATTCCTAAGCTGGTATAAATTGCTACCATGACCATACTGATAATAGAACCTGCAAAAAACACCTTAAATTTTCCTATTCTATCACTTACTTTTCCAATTAGGGGACCAAATATTATAGAAAACACACCGGTAACACCATAGAGTATTGGTAATTGATCGCGGGTTAAACCCATATTGTTTATTCCGAATGCAGTCCCGAAAGGCATCAGCATAAAGCCTCCGGTAGCCAGGCAGGTGGTTCCAACAAAGGCTTTTAGATAATTAGAATTCGAAACTGTTTTAAACATGTGCTGAAAAGGATGACGATCAGATTTAAATTTAAGATGCTCGGTAACGGGTTTCAAATACAGTAAAATAAAAAGTCCGAGGAAAATTCCGAAGCCAGCAATCATCCAGAACGGGGCGTGCCATCCGAAACTATTTGATAATATTAGTCCCACAGGTAAGCCAAAAATCTGGCTGGCAGCGAAGGCAGACTGAACAAATCCCATTACCCTGCCGCGCTGATCGAGTCGGAACAAATCGCTGATAATAGCAAAACTCACTGAGCTAATAACGCCCCCAAATATACCGGTTACAATCCTGGCGACAAGTAAGAGCGGATAGGTTGGAGCGATAGCGCAAAGTAGAGTACCAACGATAAATCCCGTATAAAAGAACAACAAGAGTTTTTTCCGGTCAAACTTATCTGCAAAGCCGGCGGCTAACACTCCCGATGCTCCGGCGCTAAAGGCATAAGCCGAAACAACCAGCCCAAACTGCGAAGTAGTAATATGTAACTCTTCAAGAAGTCGCTCACCCAAGGGTGAAAGCACCATAAAATCGAGAACGATAGTAAATTGTAGAGACGCTAAGATCGTTATTACGAACACCTGATATTTCGAGAATCCACTCTCGTTACCTGCTTGGATATTGTCCATTTGATAGGTTTAAATCAATAATACTGAAATCATAATACAACTTTCCCAAGAAAGACCGATGCAGATCTTCCGCTTCAAAACACGCCAAAATTGAGCCCAAATATATTAAATGACGGCGCTTTTTTTTATTTAACAAAACGGCGAACTATAACGAGCAGACCTAACACTTAAAAGTCAGCACCATGGCTGACTTTTGAATGAGTTTTAAGAGAAGATTTAAAAATTTCTTAAAGCTTTTTTGAGTTCAACCACTTCTGTCTTTGTCGACTTTTTCGCATTAAAAATAGAAGACGGCTTATATCCTACTTTGTAAAAGTTTTTATTAGCACTGTCATCTGCAGAAAGTCGTGATCCGTCTAATGCAATTCCGGCGAACAGCCCTTTGCTTCTGGAATATGAATACACTTCAGCATCAAGGTCAATATCAGTGTTGGCAGATGAACTTCTTCCTACGGGTCCCGCCGCAACTGAGACATCTCCACCAATGGTAAATTCACCTTTTTCAAGACTAGACAAAGCAGTTCCTTTTATAAATACCAGTACCAGATCAATTGCCTGAACACCAGCCTGAAACCCAATACTTCCTCCTGTTAAAGTAACAAAAACTGGATTACTCCAGGTTCCATCAGCCTTTTTAACCATAGCAACACCTTTACCTCTTTGTCCTCCAATTCCTAATCCGGCTTTCACAAGGTTTGGAATAATTACAACACCCTGGGCTTTTTGCATAAGCCTGGATGACATATCTCCTTCCATTCCCGTAAACGACTTTAGTACTGCTGTTGATTTTTGTAATTTTTCAGTCTGTTGCTTTTGGCCGAATGACACCGTTCCTATAAATAGAAAAACCAATAGCAGACTCATAATTTTTAATGTTTTCATGGCGTTAAGTTTATTTATTTGCTCAAATCGCTCAAAATTTATGCCGCGATAAATAAATCCAGAGGGCCTCTTGTACCTAATTCATCTAAATAAATTGCATCAAAAACATCCGATTTAAACGCGGTGTTGCAAAGATCAAAAACGGAACGCCAGCCGGCTGGAGCTCATACTATTCGACAGCGAAGACAACCTTTATCTTTCTATTCTTTTAAGTCTTAGGGACTCTTCCCAAGCTCGATAACCGTAATTTCGGGCCATATACCAACTCGACCAGCAAATCCTAAAAAGCCAAATCCTCTGTTTACATATAAATATCTATGTTGGTACCTGGCTAAGCCGGCCCAGTTTGGATATCTGTATTTTACGGGACTCCATTTAAAGCCAAACAATTCGATGCCGAACTGCATGCCATGTGTATGCCCGGATAATGTAAGATGAATATTCTGCGGATGATTCTTCACTTCCGCATCCCAGTGTGAAGGATCGTGCGAAAGCAGTATTTTAATAATGTCGGGATCTAATCCTTTTAAAGCCTTATTCAGGTCGCCTCGCTGTCCAAAACCAAGACCCCAGTTTTCAATTCCCACTAAAGCAATACTCTGCCCGTTTTTTTCAATTTGTATATGCTCGTCCAATAAAAGCCTAAAACCCAGTTTTTTATGATTTTCCTTCAATGAGATAAGATTATTACCTTTCTGTTCTATGCTGTCCCACTGTTTGTAATCACCATAATCATGATTCCCAAGAACTGAAAACTTTCCTGACTTAGCTTTAATCTGCTTAAAAACAGGAATCCATGGTTCAATTTCAGAGGCTTGGTTATTCACAAGATCTCCTGTAAACACAAACAGATCTGATTTTTGAGCATTTATCAAATCAACACCTCTTTGCACACCTTCACACTATCAAGGCTCCCGGCATGTATGTCTGAAATTTGAGTAATAGTGAATCCCTCAAAAATTTCAGGTAAATCTTTAAAAAATAGCTTTGTCCGCCTCACTTTGTAATGATACTTCCCCCTGGTTGTCCCAAAGACAAAAAAGAAAAAAGGAATTGCTGCGAGGATTAAGCCTATTTGACTGACGATTGGCGAACGCGAAGGGTGAAACCCTATAATTCCCATAAGTATCCGATAAATATCTTCTGCAAAAAGAGCAAATACGAATACCGTTTTCGTCACGAATAGCGTCAAAAAAGCATTAAAAACCGTATTAAACAAAAGTGTGAACTTTCTAGTAGGAATGGCTTTGTAAAAATTGATAACAAATGCGAACAGTACTGTGCCACTAACAAGCCAAAAACTAAGGTGTATAATAAATCTATGTCCTTCAGGAACAGAAATAGTAACAGTTCTTACACCCTGAAAAACATACCAATCTAACAAAAACGAGATAAGTGTAAGAAGTGTAACCGGTAAATAACTTATGCGGCGCATATGGCAATTTATAAATTTATTGATAGTCTAAAATGATCTTACCTTAGATGACGATTTAGCCAGAATAATATCCTGAGATTATGTTTCTTTGTTTACTGATAGGGTACAGTTCAGAGCATGGAACAAAAAAACAATCCGCTGCACGGCAAAACGTTGGAAATGATTTTAAATTATCTTGTAGAGCAATACGGATGGAAAGAACTGGCCCGACAGGTACGTATTAACTGCTTTATAAGTAATCCGAGTATAAAATCAAGCTTAACTTTCCTGCGTAAAACTCCCTGGGCCCGGCAAAAAATAGAGGAACTATATCTTAAATCCAATAAATAAGCTCCAAATACTCACTAAAATTTTACAAAATATATGTTCTGGTAAAGGGATATTTGCCTGACAAGAACAAATGATGAGTAAAAAAACCGCCCTGCTGCTAAGCCTTCTATTCGTATCCGTTTCTGCACTTCCGTCAGCATATTATGTTGCTGTTGATGGGAGCGATCAGAATCCCGGAACCCTTAGACAACCCTTTGCCACCGTTCAAAACGCTCAACGCTTTGTAAACGCCGGCGACACAGTTTTTATACGCGGTGGTAAGTACATGATGCAGGAATCTCAAATCGCAAGAAAACAGGGTATTTATTCGTACGTGACAGATTTAAATAAGAGTGGTAGCGAAAATGCCAGAATTAACTACTGGGCATATCCGGGAGAAACACCTGTGTTTAATTACACCAATGTGAAGCCTTCCACCCGGGTCATAGCGTTTTACGTATCAGGTTCTTATATTCATTTGAAAGGCTTAGAAGTTGTGGGTGTGCAGGTTACCCTTCCGAATCATACGCAGTCAGAAAGTTTTGAAAATCGCGGAAGCAATAACATCTATGAACAACTCAGTATGCATGATAGCCAGGCCATCGGATTTTACCTGATATCCGGGTCAAACAACCTGATTCTGAATTGCGATGCCTATAATAATTACGACTACACCTCAGAAGGGGGAAAAGGCGGCAACAGCGATGGATTTGGCTGTCACGGGAAAAAAGGCGATGTAAACAACGTTTTTAGAGGATGCCGTTCCTGGTTTAATAGCGACGACGGCTATGATTGCATCAGCTCCTTTGAGCCTGTTGTATTTGAAAACTGCTGGGCAATGTATAACGGATACTCTCCAGCATTTAAAAGTCTGGCAGATGGAAACGGATTTAAAGCAGGAGGCTATGGTGCCAGAGCAGTCAAGGATCTTCCAAATCCAATACCAAGAAATACCATTCGCTTCTGCCTTGCTGTTCGAAATAAAGCAAATGGGTTCTACTCAAACCATCACCTTTCTGGTAGCAACTGGTATAATAATTCGGCCGCTTATAATGCCGTCAACTTTAATATGCTGAACAGGCTTGAAGACAACAAAACTGATGTTCCAGGATATGGACATGTCATCAAAAATAATCTGGGATTTATGGCGAAAAGTAAGGAAGTAGATAAATTGAATTTTGATCTGTCTGATATAAAATTCAATTATTTCAGTTTAGCAGTGACTGTTGATACAAAAGATTTCCTGAGTACTGACGAAGCAGAGCTTTTTAAACCCCGAAAAGCAGATGGGAGCTTGCCTTACACTAATTTCCTCCGCTTGAACAACACTAGCGATCTGATTGACGCGGGAGTTTCTGTAGGTTTTCCTTATAAAGGCAAAAATCCTGACCTTGGTTATTTGGAGAGCAAATAATCAATAATTTTTCTCCGAATATCTCAAATGTTTTTCCTTGAAGTTGATTGACTCATCAATTGAAGACCGGACAATTGGAACAGTAATTGTATTAACAAAGAGATTTAAAATAAAATCTATCAATTATGGAAACTACTGAAGTAAAAAGAGAAGTACTGAACGACCTTGTTCAGATTAATAACGACAGGATTGAAGGCTATCAAAGAGCCATTAAAGAGTTGAAAAATGGTGATGCGGATTTAAAGGAGCTGTTTTCTAGTATGATATCGGAAAGCATCCAATACAAGTCACAACTCGTTTCTGCTGGTGCCGAAGCTGATAATGACACAACCAATAGCGGTAAAATTTATCGTGCCTGGATGGATGTAAAAGCTGTCTTTACAGGACATGATCGAAAAGCCGTTTTGTCTAATTGCGAATTTGGTGAAGACGCAGCACAAAAAGCATATAATACTGCACTTAATGAAGAAAATCTCCCTTCAGATATTAGAGCGTTACTTTCTCAGCAAAAACAAGCTCTGAAAGCCTCTCATGATAGAATTAAGATGCTACGCGATTTTCAAGATTAATTTTCTTTTACAATTGTAGCAAATCCTTAAGCATAGTTTAAAAGCTATGCTTTTTTTTTGAATATCATGGAGATCAACTCTCCGCGCTAAAAAATAATGGATGAATTTAAATAAATAAAAAGCATAAAAAAAGCCTTCAAACGGGGAGGATGAAGGCTTTTAACTAACCAATTATAAACCTGACACAAAGATACAATTTTTGTTATAATTCCAAAAATTATTCAAAATAAATATTGAATTTTTAACAGATCAACCCTTTCATTAACTAACAAATAACAAAAAGCTACGAGATAAGACATTAGAAAAGGAATGAGTTATTAATGAATATCTATAAAATTTCCAGGGATAAGAAACAAAAAAAACCTTTGCTGATTCAGCAAAGGCTAGATTATATTTGGATAGTTTGGTTTTTAAATATACAATTTATTACGAAACTCCCAAAATAGAACGAAAAATAGATTGAAAATCAAAAGAGTCGTAATTAAAAACAAGAAAACTATAGTGCTACTAAGCTGATTTCGGGAAAGGCGTAAAACAAAAAAGTCTTCAAACGGAGAGAATGAAGACTTTTTAACTAACCAATTATAAACCTGTTTCAAAGATACAAACTTTATGATAATTTCAAAAAATATTAAATGAAATTATCAAGTTTATAGCCATGTAAAGCAAATGTTACATTTTTACAAATCCAATTAATAGTGCATCAATGAAATAAAAGGCGAGAAAATCTCTTTCACTTTCCGAAAGAGATCTTCTCGCCTTTTCTACAAAACGTATAAATTATGATTGATTATTGAATACGTCCTGTTCTTCTATCTTTATCCCTACCGATTACATAACCAGTTCCCGCGCCTATTAAACCACCAATTACCGCTCCTCTGGCGTCTTTCTTATCGATCAGGATTCCGGTAACTGCACCTGCACCAGCACCAATGGCGGCTCCTTTGGCAGCATGACTCCATCCTTTTTTTCTGGTAGCTTGTGGCTGAGAGTATGTATAAGTTTCTGACACCCCTTTAACGTAGGTACGTCTTCTTGGAGCAGAATTAGACGCATAGATAACTCTTTCCCTTATTGGTTGAGCCTGTTGCAGAGCTAATATACGTTCTCTTTCTTCGGCTATTTCGGTTTCCTTAGCTTCTGCGCGTTGAAAACTATCAAGTTTTAAGCTATCGCGGATTTGTCTGAAAGCCTCTTGTCTTAATTGCGAACTCGTTTTCGAGTTGTTATTGCAAGCTGCGAATGTCGCGGCTATCGCAATAATCATTACGATTCTTTTCATACTAAAAAATTATTATTGTGCGTGTGTATTATTTTTAACGCTCATATATAAGGCTTATTATACATTCTTAAATATGTCGCGTATAAAAAACACATTCAAAAACTGATCCAAACTTTTAAGATTACCTATAAAATGTCGAACAGATCTTAGAACCAGATACCCTCGGTCTAGCCATCATTTTGTGATCAGAAAAGGCCACAAGGACTGATGTCTTTATCAATTCGCTTTCTAACAAGACTCCAATTTATCCCTCTCCAAACCAAAAAAACCGCGGTTACTTTCCATTTATGCTAAGTAATTCTTACCTTTGTGATAACGGAATACAAAACACTATTCTTTTGGCTGCTAATCAAATTTGATTAAAAATTCACCACGTCGCTAATCCGTTGCCTCTCGGGAATTATTTCTAAACCAGCTCATCTTCTGTGCAAACGGGAAATATCTGAACTGAGGAAATCAGTGGAAGGAGAATAAATAAAAATTAATATCATGGCGAAATCTCAGGCGACTTTCATGAAGAAGCAACTCGAAAAAAACAGGCAAAAAAAGAAAGAGGATAAAGAACAACGCAAGTTAGATCGTCAACAGAATTCAACAGGTGGTGATTTGGAAAACATGATGGCTTATGTTAATGAATTCGGGGAAATAACCTCAACTCCTCCAGAAAAGAAATAAGTTATTAAAGCTTTATTAGAAGACCGCTACATATTGTGACGGTCTTTTTTTATGCCCTCTTTAAGCCCATAAATCTGCTGCTCCAATCAAAGTAGCATCGGGCCCCAAAATAGCTTGTCTAATCGGGATGTTGATATTTTTTTCAGCAAGACGATCTTTAACATGAGGAATAAACAGTTCCCATGCATGGTTTTTGCCGCCTATAACAATCAGTTGCGGCTTGTACAAAGTAATTTGTTGGATTAAGAACTTAACAAAGTTTTCTCCATATTCATTAAAAACCAGTTGGCCTATTCCGTCATCTTGGGTTGCCAAATTAGCTAAATCACGGATATTGTCGATTTTCTTACCTGTAAATTCTTCATAACGCCTTGTAATCCATCCCACGCCTAAATAATCTTCAGCAATAGAGTCTTTAAATGGAACGTTCCAAAGCTTCAAATCTTCGGATTGACCGTCATGATACCTTGCTGTACCGAATCCGATATTTAGTGTATAGCCAAGTATACTTGAAAAACCTCCTTGTGCGCAACCTGAATAGACCTCACCCTGCAACAAACATGCGCTATTATTTTTCATCAGAATATTTTTCGGAGAAATTCTCAATTCAGCAGCCAGTAGTTCTTTGACATTTAGACCGTACAGTGCTTCGAATTTATTCTGGTTTTTCATTAACGAAATGCCCTTTTCGTAATCGCAAGGACCCGTCATACCGATACCAATTTTAACAACAGAAATATTATTCAAATCTGCACATTTCTTAATGGCAGCCGCCCAGCCGCTAATGATTTTTTCGGGAGAAGCGTGTGTATCCACATACTCGAATACGCAACTTTCGGGTATTACAAAATTCGTTTCCAGGTCAACCAATCCGACGTTAATACCAGGCGCTAATATTTCAGCTGCTAAAACATTACTATTCATATTAAAGGTTTATAAACATTGCATTTCACTCAGAATAACAAAATAGACTTATTCTGGCAATAATGAAGCACATACAAAATCTTTCATTTCGAATGATCTTATAATCCCCTCAATCGTATAAATTAAGCTTCGCTTAATACGAAGAACAAGAGAAAAGGATTCAAAAAAAACTTTGGGTCAAGCGGAAAAAAAAGAGAGTTTATTTCCAGCGTTATATTAACTTGCTATACATGAAACGCAATCATCAGGGGAAAATAGGATACTAATCCCTGAGGTCTGATAACCTGATCGAGATCCTAGACATTTGAAGTCTGTTTATTCAACTAATTGTAAATTATAGGCTTTTTCGACCAACATCGTTAAACTGTCGAGATCAAAAGGTTTAGGCAAGGCCAAATCAGCACCTGCTCGTTTAGCTAGACTCTCAAAATCGTTGTTTGCAGTCAAGTAAATCACAGGAATTCGAAAAAATTCAGGGTGTCTTTTAATCTCTTGGGTAGCTTCAATCCCTCCCACGCCCGGAATCCAGTTGTCCATGATTATTACCGAAGGATTTGCATTCTCAACCTTATTAATAATATCATCCACATTATAGCTTTTGATCACATCCCAACCGGAATCTGTTAAGGCGTACTCAAGTATATCTAAGATATCTAAGTCATCATCACACACAAGAATTCGCTTCATTAGAGTTTTGTAAGAGCCATTGATATTAATACCGTTAATTTCTATTTTTTGTTTTCATAACATGCAAAAACCATACCTCAATTTCTATAGAACTCTAAAAAACAAATATTTATGGGCAAAAAAAATATTTTTTTTCGGCAACATTCTTAAAAGAGTTTCCGTAGAAAAAACCCATACGGAGGTTTACGATGAACATAAAAGATATTAGAGAAACAAACCACTATGTTGTGTTTAGGATTGGTGCTGATACAGACATAAAAAATGGAAGAATTAAGATGGTTGAAAAAGCGCTTAAATCGCTGGAAGAAAAAGAGGATTATATTGCCTGTCTGGCCCTTTTAGATGCTTTGCATTGCCAACAACCAGAAATCCAACAAGCTATTGCTTAATAGTTAAAGAAGCGACAAAATACCGCTTCTTTAAGAAAACAAGTTGCGACTCCGATTTATTAACTCGGGTCACCTTAATTTTTATTGCTAGTATCCGAAGTACTAACAAAGAACTAGTTACTGATTATTAGTAGGCTCTATATCATTGTCTACTTCCAGCTTTTCTTTTACTTCTTCAGTTTGTATACGAAGTTCGGGGACATTCATTGGGCTCTCAGGTGGCAGTTCGTCACCTAGCAAGACTCCCCAATGTTTAAATATGGTAGATCTGTCGAAAGTTACTTTTACTATAGCAATCAATGGCAATGATAAGAACATGCCTGAAATCCCCCCAATGCTACCTCCAATAAACACGCCTAATATCGCTGCTAGGGCATTTATTTTAACTTTTGAACCCACTATACGAGGCATCAGAATATTATTGTCGAGAAACTGAACAAAGGCAATAGTTCCCAGTACAGCAAGAATTGGCCAAAGTTCATCGGATGATGTGAGTGTGAGCAGTACCCCAATCACATTGCCTATCAAAGCGCCTACATAAGGTATAAGATTAAGAAAGGCAAAAATTACCGCAATTAACAAGGCATGCTTAATACCAATAAGCAACAAAATTCCACCTAATAATACAGTAATGTATGTTATTTGGATTAACAGGCCCAATAAATAGCTTTTAATAATCACTTTGGTTTCGAGCATCGCCTCACGAACTTTTGCATGATTCTCTTCCGGAAACCACAAAAAGACAAAACGCACTAATAGATTTTTATAGAATAGGATCAGATAAATATAAATTGGAAGCAGGCCCACAAAAATAAGAGTAGATGTTACTGATCCTGCCGCACCTGTAAGCAGATTACCTCCAAAATTCAACAGCTTATTGGCCTGCTCGTCTAATAATTTAACTTGTTCCTGCGTTGAAAAATCACTTATTTCATTAATCCATCGGCTTATTGAATTAAGATGTTTCCATACATTTTTCTTTATTTCGGGAAAATCTGCAATCAGGGAAGACACCTGCGAAGAAAAAAACCACACGACTCCGGCCACAGCAATTGCTATTAGAAGTATTGAAAGGAAAATTGAAAGTGCATTCGGAATTTTCCTTCGTTTAAAAAAGTTATACACCGGCAGTAACATAATACTTATGAAAAAAGCCATAAGCACGGGCATAATGATCTCTCTTCCGATTACAATCAGATAACCAAGTAGTACAATTCCCAATAGTTCGATGGACCGACGAACGGTTACGGGCATTTCTCTCATATGAATAATTTTGTAAACACGATTAGGGCTTCTTATCTGTTGATTATAAAAGGTAATGCGCCGGAAAAAGTTTTCAGGATAGTTTTAAAAGAAAACACTCCAAGCTGTACCAGGGCCAAAGCTTGGAGTGAAAATTTTGTCTCATTAAAACTGTAAAATTAAGCTCTTATTTGCCCATTTCCTTTTACAACCCATTTATAACTGGTGAGCTCTTCTAAACCCATCGGCCCGCGAGCATGAAGTTTCTGTGTACTTATTCCTATTTCAGCTCCAAGTCCGAACTGGGCACCATCTGTAAAAGCTGTAGAAGCATTTGCATATACTGCTGCTGCATCTACAGCATTTAAAAATTTCTCTATTGATTCCGCATCTTCAGAAATTATCGCTTCGCTATGTTTAGAACTATAATTAGCAATGTGTTCTAAAGCTTGATCAAGACTTTTCACGGTTTTAACAGACATTTTATATGCAAGAAACTCTGTACCAAAATGCTCTTCACTGGCTTGTTGTAATAAATTCTGAGGATAGCTTTGCTTCAACACTTCGTATGCCTGCGCATCGGCAAAAATTTCTACATCCGACTTAATCAATAGTTCTGTAATTGCCGGCAAATCATTTAACCGGCTTTCATGTATTATAAGACAGTCGAGAGAATTACAAACACTTACCCGACGGGTTTTACTATTGTTGATGATAGCTTTTCCTTTTTCAACATCACCGCTTTCATCAAAATAGGTATGCACAATTCCAGCTCCAGTTTCAATTACCGGTACTTTTGCATTTTTACGTACAAAATCTATCAAACCCTGGCTTCCGCGAGGAATAATCACATCTACAAACCCAACCGCATTAAGAAGAGCTTCTGTAGCCGCTCTGTCGGGAGGAAGAAGTGCCGCAACGCCTGTATCAACGCCGTGTTTTTTTAATACTTTGTGAATTACAGCAATAATAGCCTCGTTAGAATAGGAAGCATCGCTTCCTCCCTTTAATATGCAGGCGTTGCCCGTTTTAAAGCATAAAGCAAAAACATCAAAGCTTACGTTCGGCCGGGCTTCATATATTACACCGATAACTCCCATCGGAACGCTTACTTTTTTTAATTTCAAACCATTATCAAGATTCTTTTCTAAAAGCACCTTTCCTAAGGGGGATGGAAGATTTGCAACATTTTTAATATCCGCGGCAATGTCGTGAATCCTTTGTTCAGTAAGTTTTAAGCGATCATACTTAGGATCATCACTGTTCATTCGATCCAGATCTTTCTGATTTTCGGCAAGTATTGCTGGAATTTGCTTAACGGCTTCTTCGGCCACATCAAAAAGAATTGTATTTACTTTTTCTTTATCAAGCAGTCCTAAAGAACGACTCGCTCTCTGAACGTTTTTAAATATATCCTGTAATTCCATTTTAAGCAATATCGGAGTTTAAAAATAAATAATCGTAATGAACTAATGGTTTCTGTTTTTTCTGACCAATGCGCTCAGCTGCTTTATCAGAACTGTACTCTGCAATTCCTAAGCCCACTTGCTTTCCGTTTTCATCAAGCAATTTAATGATATCGCCCTTCTGAAAATCTTCATTAATTTTTATAACTCCTACCGGAAGCAAGCTACTTGCCTTTGAAGACATTAAGGCCACTTTTGCACCTTCATTTATCAAAACAACACCTTTGGCATAATTTGCTGAGTGAGCGAGCCATTTCTTTTTTCCTGATGCAGTTTTTTGAGGAACGAAACGGGTATTTACTACCTTTTCTCTCAACAGGTCAGGAATAATATTTTCTCTCTTTCCGTTAGCAATGTGAACGGCTATCCCCAATTGAGCAACTTTATGTGCCATGTTTGATTTGGTCACCATTCCTCCTCTGCCAAATTGAGATTTATTCGTCGTTATAAAAGACGAGAAACCGCTCGTGGAAGCACCAACTTCTTTAATAACTTCAGATTTACTATCCTTTGGATCGCCGTTATAAATACCGTCTACATTGCTTAAAATAATCAATGCGTCGGCATTAAGCATGGAAGCTATTAAACCCGCAAGCTCATCATTATCGGTGAACATCAACTCTGTAACCGAGATCACATCATTTTCATTCACAACGGGAATTACATTGTGCTGCAGAAGAATATTAAAACAGTTCTTCATGTTCAAGTAATGGAGTCTGTCACGAAAATCCTCTTTTGTAACCAGCACCTGCGCACATACTAAATCCTGCTTTTCAAAAAGCTCTGAATATTTATTAATGAGTTTAACCTGACCTATCGACGCAAAAAGCTGACGGGTTGCCACAGCATCGTATTTATCCGATACGTTTAAAAGGCTCCGACCGGAAGCAACTGCTCCGGATGAAACCAGAATCACCTCCTTACCCTGCTTTTTAATTTCAGAAATCTGGCCCACTAACGCTGCCATTCGTTCGAAATCTGGCAAGCCATTTTCTTTGGTAAGCACATTAGAACCTATTTTTATAATGATGCGTTTGTATGATAAAGCCATAATAAAAGAAAAGGTGAAATTAAGAAGATAAGGCGAAAGGATGAAAGGTGATTTTATAAAACAAAATCTTTTATTAACAGGCTGAATAACCTTGGGTTTCTTGTCCTGTGTTCATTTATACATAACAAGAAGAATCAGGAGCTATATCTCCATAAAATCTTTGTTTAACAAGGTCCGGGTTTCAGTATATTTCAGCCCATGCGCTACCGCGACAGCCTTATAAGTAACATAACCATCCAAAGTATTGATTCCTTTGCAAAGAGCCTCATTTTCTAAACAAGCTTGCTTGTATCCCTTATTTGCAATTTGCAGCGCATATGGAACAGTGACGTTTGTTAAAGCGATGGTTGAGGTGCGGGGAACGGCGCCAGGCATGTTTGCCACAGCATAATGAACTACATTATGTTTAATATAAATTGGACTATCATGCGTCGTTGCTCTATCAATGGTTTCAACACTTCCGCCCTGATCGATAGCGATATCGACTATTACAGAACCGGGCTCCATTGATTTTACCATATCCTCGCTAATCAACTTTGGAGCTTTTGCGCCGGGAATTAGAACTGCGCCGATAACCAGATCAGATTCTTTAACCGCTTCAGCAATATTAAACGGATTCGATATTAAGGTTGAGATCCGACAATCAAAAATATCATCTAACTGACGCAAACGATCGGGATTTGAATCCAGTATAGTAACTTCGGCACCTAGCCCAATGGCTATTTTCGCGGCATTCGTTCCTGCAACACCACCACCGATAATAGCTACCTTTCCTCTTCGCACTCCAGGAACACCCGACAGGAGAATTCCTTTTCCGCCATCGGTCTTTTCCAGAAACTGAGCGCCAACTTGTGCAGACATACGCCCGGCAACTTCGCTCATTGGGGTCAATAAAGGCAAAGATCCGTTGGCCAATTGCACCGTTTCATAAGCAATGCCGACCACCTTTTTATCAGTAAGAGTTTTGGTCAATTCCGGCTCGGCAGCTAAATGCAGGTAGGTAAACAAAATAAGTTCGTCGCGAAAAAATTGATATTCGCGTTCGATGGGCTCTTTTACCTTCATTACCATCTCTTGTTCCCAGGCTTCCTGGGCAGTCTCAACGATAAGAGCCCCGGCCTTCCGATAACTCTCATCTGAAAATCCCGAACCGAGTCCGGCTCCCTTCTGGATGAAAACGTCATGTCCGGAGTGCACAAGATGCACCACTCCCGCGGGAGTCATAGCAACTCGATTCTCGTTATTTTTAACTTCGGCGGGGATTCCAATACGCATGAAAGTTGATATCTTAAGTATACAACTGTATATAAATTATCTTGTTTTAGGGTTGAGATACATCAATCAAAACACAAGTTTATACCCAACTCCTCTTACATTAATAATTTGCACTTCAGGATCCGCGGATAAATGCTTTCTTAATTTGGTTATAAAGACATCCAGACTACGGGCATTGAAAAAACTGTCGTTCCCCCAGAGCGTTTTGAGTAATACCTCCCGTTTTAGGATTTCCTGTTTATGCAGGCATAAAAGTTTTAAAATTTCGCTTTCGCGGGATGTTAATACTACGACCTGAATTCCCTGCACAATAAAATTTTTATGGGAATTGAAGGTTAAACTTCCGATAGAAAAAACATCAACTGAAGGTTGTGAAACAACAGGAAGAATTCTGTCGCTGCTTAACAATACCTGAATTCTCACAATCAGCTCCTCTACGCTGAATGGTTTTTTAAGATAATCATTTGCTCCAGCTTCAAACCCGGCTACTACATCTTTTGGTTGTGCACGGGCAGTAAGAAAGATGATCGGCGTTTTTTTATCCATCTTCCTGATTTTAGCAGCAACCGCGAAGCCATCCATTACAGGCATCATAATGTCGAGCACTAAAATATCAGGTTTGTTCTTTTCGTATTCTTTAATTACAAGTTCTCCGTTAGCGCAAATTACAACATCGAAATTTCTTTCTTCAAGACTTTCCCTTACAATGTGGGCTAAGGCCAACTCATCCTCGGCTAGTAGAATTCTCGGTTTTATCATGAGTTGGAAGGTACAGAAATGATAAATTCGCTTCCCTTATTCAGTTCGCTTTTAACTGATACAGTTCCACCATGCTTTTCAATAATATACTTTACATAGCTTAATCCTAAACCTGTGCCTTTTACATTATGAATATTGCCTGTGGGAACTCGGTGAAACTTTTCAAAGATTTGGTTTAATTGAGATGATGGAATACCGATACCCTTGTCAATGATTGAAATTTTCACATACTTGCCATCAGCGTAACAGTTTATTGAAATATCGACCTGATCTCCAGAATATTTTATAGCATTATCAACTAGGTTGGAAACTGCATTTCTAAAATGAACAGGATCTGCCTCCAGATATTTTACAGAGGATGCGTTTTTGTATGTAATATTTAATGCCTTATCCGAATGGTTCTTAAATGATTCGATAATATCAGTCATTAGTTCATCCATTTCTATCTTTTCTAAAGAAAGCTGTATATCTTTTTTCTCATAAGAAGCCATATGAAGCACTTTAGTAACCAAATCATTCAGTCGGTTTAATTCCTTACGGGATGTCTCGAGATAACGAATGGTTTTTTCTTTATCCTGCAAAGCATTAAAATTTTGCATGCCTTCTACTGCCGCTGAGATGATAGCTATGGGGGTTTTCAACTCATGAGTCATGTTGTTGATAAAATCATCTTTCATTTCGGCGAGGCGCTTTTGCTTTAAGATGATTACGAATAAATAAATGTAGGCAACAATTGTATTAGTATTAAAGCTACCGACCAAAATATAGGACCCAGTATTTGAGAAATAAGAATATCCTCAGCAGATCTATAGGAGGCGTTAACCCAAAGCTTGTTTCCATGAGGAATACTTGCATAATAAGAAAGACCACCCGGTTGATATTCTAAATGCTCTGTTTCGCCTATTTCATAATGTGTGGACGGCTTATCGGGGCCGCATCTAAAATTAAGTTTTATCTTATCCTTAAACTCACCCATCCTGGCTTTTAACAATGCCGTTTTTAAGTGTTTTAAATTCTGACTGTATCACCCCGATTCGAAACAAACTCACAAAAACTCTTTTTAATGGTGAACAAGCTATCAAATATCCTTATTGCTCTTTCGTCCTTTATTATCTTTTTCAATTCTGTAGGCCTTCGAACAGGTAAATATAAACTCGCCCTTCCTATGCGTCTTCTTAGCTTAAAATTTTTGTTCAATGGCTTGAACTGATTGGTGTCTGAAACTTCTAACGGATAGATACTCAGAGAATCGGGCAAAATACTGAATCTCACCTCAACCCTTTTATATGCAGATTGGAATTCCCTGCCTACCGAAATTAAAATTTCACGATTTTGTTCATTACGACGATTAAACAAAGCCCAGTTAAGGGCATTACTTGCTTTGCTACCTACTACCTCAGCGTTATCATAGAATACATTTAACATCAATTTAAACTGGGAATAAATAATCCCAAGCATTGAAAAGGTAATCAGGATAAAGATAAAGGTGAGTTTCTTTTTCATACATTACATTTGTTGATGTGAATGTAGAGCAGAAAAATAGATTGTAATGAATCTGTTAACATACGTTAACATTAAATAAGGAAAATCAACATAGGATAAGATTAGGAGTACTAAGATTTGACAAATTCTAAAAGTTGTCAAATCTATAAACAGATTATCACAGACTTAATCTAACAACAAATCCGTTTCATCCAACAAATTCATCTGAATCGTATCACTTCCTGCAATTCCTTCAACAGAACCACGGATATGTGCGGCGTTTAGTAAAACTTTATCTAACTGCTTCTCACGCGATTTCCATAATCGTTCCATTGCTTCGCGTTCTTTCTGAATCGACAAGCGCATGCTCATAAAGCCTTCACGTATGGCTTTCCATTGTTCGTTAAATTCCGAACTGGTAAGATAATCATACATCATATGCATTTTATCGCCTTTATTATCCTGGGATTTAGAAGCGTTAAATAATTTAACGATACTATCGCGAAGCACGTAAGCGACCGCCTTAACTTCATCAAAAGAACAAATCCAAACACCGTCTTTCTCGCCGAAGCAATCCATCCCTTTAGGATAGCATTGGGTAACAATTACAGCTACATCAACACCGATACCGCGCATATCTTTTTTAAGCTTTTCAATCCAATCATTTGAGAAATCTTTTGTTCGCTTACTTTCGAAAATAATACGACCGCACTCCTGTCCATATTGATTACGGACCGTCTGAATACAGTCTGCACCTCGCACACCTTTACCCACCTCAGAAATAATATCAAAAGGAAAATTGCTTCGCAATAGCTCCTCCAGAATCAACTCCTGAACTTCTCCTTGTAGCTGCATTGAACCTTGTTCGGCTTTGCGCTTCATTTCCTCAGCTAATTTTTTTTGATCATCGAGCTGCTTTTCCAACTCGCGAACCTTAAGTTGGAACTCGGTTTCTTTGAGGGTATTTTTCTCTTGTTCCTGCTTTCTAATCTGCTCAGACAGTTCGTTGCGTTGTTCCTGCAGTTTACGCTGAAGCTGAATTTCGAGCTCTTCTTCGCGTGTTTTAAGAAGTTGTTCTTTTTTCAGGAATTCAAGCTCCTGCTGACGGGCCAGCTTCAGTTTTTCTTCAGTATCTTTATTTGCTGCCTCTAAAAGCTGTACTTTATTTTGGAAATCCTGAGAAATGGTTTTGCGAAGGTTCTCTTCCAGGGTGAGCTTCAAAGACTGCTTTTCGTGTTGCAGCTTTTTATCAAATTCTTGTAGCTGTAACTGCTCGCGGTTGCTGAACTCTTCTAATTTTTTTTGGTATTCCTCTTCCTTCTGCTTTGTGAAAGAAACCATTTTTTCACGCAGCTCTTTCTTATACTCCTCAGTCATAGCCTCTTCAATAGGAAAAGTATGACCACATCCCGGACATTTTACTTCTGTAGACATTTAATAAATTTGAAATTTGAAGATAATAGAAATATTCCGCTTTGCGGAGGAAGGATGAGATTTGCTTATAAATTTAACCCTATAAGGTTCGGAAAGCTTATAGGGTTATAAAAGCTGGATTAACGACCTATCTCTAGTCCGATAGCTTTTGCGATCATAGCCATTTTACTTAGCCATGTTTTCAATAACTGTTCTTTCCCTTTGGGATATTTAACCGTAATCAAATATTCGCTCTTATCAACAGATGTTGAGGAATTAAGGAAATCAAATGGAAGTGTGTTATCTAAATACTTTCCGAAATTATGCTCAAGGGCTATTGAAGCAGCTTTGATTGTCCCTGATGTCCACTCCTCCTGCTCATAAAGCTCTAAAATCTCTTTCTCAGGGCGATTAACCAATAAAGCAAAATCGTCTGCAGACAAGCCCTGGTCATACGCCACCCCTTTCACAATCTTCCCAAAATGCATTCTGTAAAATTTAAAAACCCATCAAAAATCACACTTATTTTCAACCCGCAGAAAGCAAAGGTGAAAATCCCCTTTAGTGTTTATACTAAGATAAACATTTTCTGATTAAAAGAAGTTTCAATCTGAATTTTAAACAAAAATAACTTTTCACAAACAAATCGCAGTTTCCAAAACATTAAACGTTTATAATGGTGGTAAACTGGTTTAAGTTCGTTTCTTCGTTATATAAATAATAGAATTGGTTTGAGAATTTAGCCATTATAAGCAGACCATAATGCTCAAGTAAATTAGAGTTGCTGGTTACTTTTGTAATGGGATATTCTTCAATTTCAAATACTATGCGGTTTTCATTTTTAATAACGGCATAAAGATTTGAGATATCATCTTCATAGATCTTAATTTTTTCTCCGATGTATTTTTTTTCTAAAGGCCAGGATAATGGAGGCCAGCTGGTATAATTGTTCAGATAAAATTTACGCCCTTTATCGCTCTTAGTTATTTCAATTGCCCTGCCATTGATGCACACCGATATAATTGTTGTATCTGCGTTTGAGTGTTTAACAGCATTTGTTAAAAGCTCGATCAGAATTTGCTTACAATTACTGATCTTAAAAGCATATTGTTCTGATGGAAGGTGGATTTTCAGATATGAAATAATCTCATTCAACAAAGGATACATTGCTAGTGAATCATTGCTGAAAATAAATTCTTTTTTTATTTCAGTCATAGTGGCGAGAGTATCTTTATGCAAAAACATCGGGCTCTGTATTATAAACTTTAAACACTTTGTTCATTCTGATAAGGCTAAAAAGATTATTAATATCCTTATTCAGGTCTACTACAGAAACATCGCCCTGCTTTGACATTGCATATTTTAATGTTGAAACGAGCGCTCCTAAAAAAGAGCTGTCGACGTATGCAACTTCACTAAAACTTACCATTAAATTGGTTTTTCCCTGGTCGATTAAGCTGAACATTTCAGTTTTAAACTGATCAGATACATCAAGGTTCGCCTCCTTAATTTTGATTTTCACTAAAAGATATCCGCTTCTGGAGAGTGTTTCAATCATTGTGTATTATTTTAATTCTTTTCGATAAAAATTAAGCTGCAATCGTCTACAAACCCTTTACTGTTTTCGGTAGAAAAGGTTACATTTTTTATTAAATCAAAACTATCCTCCTGGCCCACTACAATTTTCATTTTTTTGAAAAATAAATCATAATCGCTTTTCTTTCCTTCCGGAGTTTCAAAATCTATCAATCCATCAGATACGACAATGAGCTGATCGCCAGTATTTAGTTCAATAATTTTTTCATCGTATTGCCCATCAGATAAAACCCCTAGTAATAAACCAGAAGATTCAACAGAAAGACACTGCTTTTCGGCAGCCTTATACCATACCAGGGGTAAATCTCCGGCACCCGAATAATGCACTTTTCCGGTCTCATGTTCGATCATAAGTAAGGATAAAGTGGACAATACATCACCAAGAACTGTATCAAGAACAATAACACGGTTTATCTTATGAATTATGCTGGCTGTAGATAAATCGCCGTCAAAAACACATAAGCGGATAGCAGATCGTATATAACTGAGGAAATTGAAAGAGAAAAACCATGCTCCCCATTTTTTCCCCATTACATCTCCCAGAATAACGAACGTATATTTTCCGTCAATTTGGATGAAATCTATAAAATCCCCTCCCGGGCAATCTTCAAACGATTGATATAAAAATCTCAAATCAAACCCTTTTATGTCTGGAGTTTGAGCGGGTACAGACCTTAGGTTCAATGCTTCAGCGGCTATTCGGATTTCCTGTATGGATTTCTCGTGCTGCCGCCTTATGTTACTTATGATATTATTGATTTTCGATACAACCATTGGGATGGGAGTATCCTTATGAATGTAGTCAACCACCTGCATATCCAAGCCTTTTTGCATATGCTCGGGATCGGTAACAGAGGTGAAGAAAACAAAGGGAATAGTTCGCCACCGTTTATCCCGCAAAACTATTTTCCTGAATTCGAATCCGTTGATAATTGGCATTTGAAAATCAGAAAGTATGATATCCGGAGTTTCCTGCTGCAGAATGTCAATAGCCTGAACTACAGAGCTTGCCATCATACATTCAAAACCTTCCCGGCGTAACGCATTAGAAATCACCTGAAGAATAAACCCTTCATCGTCGAGCAATAGGATTTTCTTGAATTTATCTGACATGTTCTGATTTATTAATTTTGCTTATCGAAGTAATGAACAAATATACTCCGCTAAAGACAATTAATAGGGCTATTAGATCCATAAGTGTAACTCCATCATCCGACGTAAAATAGAAAATCGTAAACATTTCGAAATATGGTGGAGCCGGCATGATTATCATACCAAATCCGAGTGCTATTAAAATGAGTGCTATAACCAGTACAGAGCCTTTTACAAGCTTGTCCATAAACACAATTTTTTTCGAAACTTTACTGTCTAACTGGTATTGAGAAAGAAGTATTTCAAGATTGTCGGCTAATTCTAAGCGACTTACATTCGAATCATCAAGCTGTTCGAATTCCTTTAAGCTTTTGGAAGATATTTCAACCCTGGCAACCGCTAAATTAAACTTAACCTTTAATTTGTTGACAGCTTCGCTATCTAGACTGCTTGATTCAAGTAAATCCAGCAATTCATCTAGCTTTTCATCGATAGAAATCTTCTCCTGATCGAGTTTTCGGAAATCTTCAATTTCCTCATCTAACGACTTTCTTTTTTCCAAGGTAGCTTTAATTTTTATTGTATATTCCCGACTTATATGCCATGTATCCAATTTTTGAATAAATGAGAAAGGTTTCTGTAATTACTGTAAACTTCAATCAAGCTTCAATTACCGAAGATTTACTTCAATCGCTCTCATCAAACAATCACTATCCATTCACTGAAATTATTGTTGTTGATAATGGAAGCACTATAAATCCGGTTCCAGAATGGACAGTTAAGTATCCTCATATTTGCTTTATACGGTCAGAAAGGAATTTAGGTTTTGCAGGAGGAAATAATCTTGGGATACAAAAGGCAACTGGAGATTATCTGTTTTTTATAAACAACGATACCGAAATCACCGACGGCCTTATAGATAAACTGGCAAGTGTTTTAGATACGCACCCCGAGGTGGGAATGGTCTCTCCTAAAATAAAGTTCTATGACGCACCCCAAGTACTTCAATATGCGGGGTTTACAAAGATGAATTATTTTACCGCGAGAAACGCCTGTATCGGGTATATGGAGAGTGACAACGGCCAATATGACGCAACAGGCGGACCAACGGCCTTTGTTCATGGTGCCGCAATGATGGTAAAAATAGAAGCTATTCAAAAGGCCGGCCCAATGGCCGAAAATTTCTTTCTCTATTATGAAGAAATGGACTGGTGCGAACGGATTAAAAGAGCCGGTTACACAATTTGGATGGAACCGGAAGCTGTAATCTATCACAAAGAATCGATGTCTGTCGGCAAGAAAAGTGCATTGAAAGAGTTTTTTATGAACCGCAACCGGATTTTATTTATCAGACACAATGCCTCTGCTTTTGCAAAAGTTGTTTTTAGTTTACATTTTGGCCTTTTGGTAATTCCCCGGAATACAATTCAATATTTGAAAGATAAAAGAACAGATCTGTTAGCGCAATTATTAAAAGCTGTCTGGTGGAATATCACGCATAAAAAAGACAGCACAGATTTGGGCTATCCACTTCAAAAAATTTAATGGAAATAATATACTGGCTATCCATCTTTATAATTATTTATACCTTTTTAGGATATGGATTTATTCTTTACCTCCTGGTAAGGATAAGACGCATGATAAAAGGAAAAAGGTTAATTTCTGGTGTAAATTCCGATACACTCCCTACCTGTACACTGATAGTTGCCGCCTATAATGAAGAAGGATTTATTACTGATAAAATAGCTAATACATTAGCATTGGAGTATCCGGAAAGCAAATTAAAATTTCTGTTCGTTACAGACGGATCGGATGATTCAACTCCGGATATCATCAGTCGGTATCCTCAAATAAAACTTCTGCACAGTTCAGTGCGCAATGGAAAAATTGCGGCTGTACACCGGGCAGTAAAAGAGGTGGATACAGATATTATTGTATTTACCGATGCGAATACTTTTTTGAATGTTGATGCATTAATTAATATCAGCCGACATTACAGCGACCCGAATGTAGGCGCTGTAGCCGGAGAAAAACGGATAATGATGGGCGAAGAGGCAGATGCCAGCGCTGCAGGGGAAGGATTTTACTGGAAATATGAATCGACCCTTAAGAAGTGGGATTCTGAGCTCTATTCTGTTGTGGGCGCTGCCGGTGAATTATTTAGTGTCAGGCGAAATTTATACCAACCCGTTAGCGAGGAAAGTATTTTGGATGATTTTATGATTTCGATGCGCATTGCTGAGAAAGGTTATCGCATTATATACGAGCCAGAGGCATATGCTATTGAAACAGCGTCAGAAAATGTGACAGAAGAACTCAAACGAAAGGTCAGAATTGCGGCTGGCGGAATCCAATCGGTAATCTGGCTTAAAGGCTTGTTCAATATCTTCAGATACGGAGTTCTAAGCTTCCAATATATCAGTCATCGTGTTTTACGCTGGACCCTCACACCTTTTCTTTTGATTTTGGTGTTCATATTAAACATCCTTCTTGCACTGCAGACTAAAGAAATACTCTATCTGATTCTTTTAGGAGCCCAGGTATTATTTTATACCCTGGCTTGGTTTGGCTACCTGCTTGAAAAGAAGCATTTACGAATTAAAATCCTGTTTATCCCCTATTATTTTTGTGTAATGAACTATGCGGTGTTAGCCGGTATCATTCGCTTTTTCAGGAAGCAACAAGCTGCTTCATGGGAAAAGGCAAAACGGAAATAATTTCGAACTGAGCAAACAAAATCTGACAGGTGCTGTTGTAAACCTATTTCGGGACTTTTATTTTATTTACGTATTTCGATCACACTCCTTATACACCACCGTTAATAAGCATATTTTTTTTGAATACTTAATCTAACAATCATAAATGATTCTTATTGTTGATGACAAGCCAGAGAACATTTTTTCCTTAAAAAAAGTACTTGAACTACATAAATTCGAAGTTGATACGGCCTCGTCGGGCGAGGAAGCATTAAAGAAGATCTTAAAGAACACCTATGTTCTGATAATTCTGGATGTACAGATGCCCGGGATGGATGGGTTCGAGGTTGCGGAAACTATATCCGGATACAGTAAATCAAAGGACATCCCAATAATTTTCCTTTCGGCGGTAAATACAGAAAAACAGTTTATTAAAAAAGGATATGCTTCAGGAGGCATGGATTACGTCACAAAACCCGTGGATCCTGATATCCTGCTTTTAAAAGTAAAGACATTTTACAAGCTGTATGAACAGAATCGGGAGTTAAATGACATTCAGAAAATATTACGGGAGGAAATTGAATTCAGAAAACAGGCACAATCAGAATTAAGAGAGCGAAATCAGGAACTTCGTTCTATTCTGGAATCTATTCCGCAGATTGCGTTTACAGCTAAAAGCGATGGCGTTCTTGAATTTGTAAATCAGCATTGGTTTGAATATTCCGAAAATGAAGAAGAGTTTCCGGAAAACCATCCGGAAAATGAATCCATTTACAAAAATTGGGAGAATGCTGTTGCATCCGGTACCCCGCTTGAGATGGAAGTTAGACTAAAAAAGCTAAATTCCCAATCGTACCACTATCATTTACTGCGTGCCAGCCCTGTAATTGAAGAGCAAAAAATAATGAAATGGGTGGGCACTTTTACCAACATTGAGGACCAAAAACAAGGCGAAAAAAGAAAGGATGAATTTCTTAGCATTGCCAGCCATGAGCTTAAAACACCTTTAACCAGTATTAAAGCTTATATGCAGTTGCTGGACAGAGCCCTAGAGAATCAGGATCCATCTGATGAATCGCGAAAATATCTCAATAGAACCCAAATTCAACTACAGAAACTTCAGGGCCTGATTGCCGATTTGCTGGACATCTCAAAAATTGAAAGCGGGAAGCTCCATTTCAATAAAAAGGTTTTTGACTTTGATACGTTACTCGACAATGCACTGGATATCATCAGGCAAACCAACCCCGATTATAATATTATCAAAACGGATATCAGCACTGCAACTATTTATGGCGATGATATGCGTATCGAGCAGGTAATTTTAAATTATCTTACAAACGCTATTAAATATTCGCCCGACTCGAAAAACATAGAGGTGTCGACGGTGATTAATAACGAAAACAAGTTAGTATTTACAGTTAAAGATACCGGCGTAGGAATCCCCAAAAACAAGCAGAACGAAATATTTAGAAAATTCTATAGGGTTGAGGAGAATTCGCACCGTTTTCAAGGCTTAGGAATAGGACTGTACATATGCTCTGAAATAATACGACGGCACAATGGTACTGTGGGTGTCGAAAGTGCGCCAGACAAAGGTTCAAAGTTCTATTTCACCTTGCCGCTTAGCGATCAATCTTTCTATTAAATTTCATGAATAAACTTTTTAACAAACTTTCCTTTCCTGGCAAACTAATGCTACTGGGAGTTTTCCCCCTGGTTTTTCTGATTTATTTTGCCATTCAAATAATCCATGAAAAACAAGAGCGGGTCAAAATAGTCAAGAGTGTAATTTCAAGCATTAAGAATTCTATAATAGTCAGCAAAGCAGCGGCAGATTTACACAAAGAACGCAGGTACAGCTTCGGGTATGTTTTAGACAAAAACACCTCAGCAGAACTAATACTTCAGCGCAGTAAAACAGATGCACACTTAAGTGATCTGGAAAAAAATTCCGGTCAATTATTTGAGTGTTTCGCCAAGTTTAGTATGCTTAATGAGCTTGATCAGAAAAGAACTTTGATCCTGAAAAAGCAGCAATCAGTTCAACAGGTTTTAGATTATTATAGTAATGTTCTCGACCGGATACATTCGTCATATAACATCTCCGTAGAAAATATTCCTTACCTAAAATCGATAAATGACGAGCTCACAGGGCAGCGTTTAGCATTTAATCTATTGAATCACCTTGGAGTAACACGCAGCAAAATATACTTAGCTGCGGTTAACAGGTCTTTTACAGATCGAACTTTTGATGACATCCAAAAATCTTTGGCACTTGCACTTTCCTATCGTGATGAGTTTAATGCCAAAGCCAGCAAAACTGCCATTGCCGGTCTCGACAAAGTAAATAAATCTAAACAGTCGAAATATGTAAATAATATTCTTCAGGAAATCCGGAGTAATAACAAGCTCCCCGAAGATTTCGATGCCGAAGGATGGTGGCTTACAACAGGTTCTATAATAGACGACATTCTAAAGATACAGGCAGCACAAACTGAAACAACAAAGGCATTAGCTGAAGACATTCTTGAAGACGAAAACAACAATCTTCTGTTGACTATTACTCTACTTGCATCAATTATAGTTTTGGTGATTGCGATGATTTTGTTTACGATAAAAAACATCACCAATATATTAAATGAATTGAGGTTAGCCGCCGAAAAAATTGCTCTTGGCGAAAGTGGCACTGAGCTCGAAATAACAACCAATGATGCAATAGGCAGTCTTTCAAAATCTATCAAAGTAATTGATGTAAACAATAATCTGCTTGCAAGTGCTGCTGATTCGATCGGAAAAGGCAATTTCGATATTACAATAATCCCGAGAAGCAAAGGTGATATTTTAGGAAGTGCAGTTGCCAAAATGAAAGATGACTTACAGAGATTCTCGGAAGAAAGCGCTGAAAAAATCTGGGTCCAAAGCGGCTTAACTTCGATCAACAACGCCGTAAGAGGCGAAAAAACCATACAAGTTTTAAGCACAGATGTGCTTAATTGTATAGCGAACCAGGTTAATGCACATGCGGGACTGCTTTATATCAGCGAGCACGAACTTTTACATTTCACTGCCGGATTCGCCATTTCGAACAATTACAAAGCTCCGGAGACATTGCGCATTGGAGAAACCTTGATCGGTGAAGCTGCTAAACAAAGAAAGATTCTACACCTGCAGGATGTTCCTGAGGATTATCTAAAAATAAGCTCGGCAAGTGGTGAGGCAGCGCCCAAACACATTTTAATAATCCCTTTAACTCATAATTACCTGATAGAGGGAATTATAGAAATTGGATCGCTGCATCCGTTCTCGGACGCCTCCATTAAATTATTAGAACAGGCGGCCCATAACATTGCAATTGCCATTCATACCTCTAAAAACAGGGCAAAAATGCAGGAGCTTTTGGAAGAAACTCAGGCCCAGGCCGAAGAGCTACAGGCCCAGCATTCAGAACTCGAAAGCCTGAATACAGAATTAGAGGCCCAGGCCCAAAAGTTACAGGCATCTGAAGAAGAACTAAAAGTTCAGCAGGAAGAATTGTTACAGGCTAATCATGAGCTGGAAGAAAGAAGTAAAACGCTGGAAGACAAAAACCAACTTATTGTTGAAAGAAACCTCGATATTCAGAAAAAAGCGGAAGAGCTGGAACTTAGCACAAAATATAAATCCGAATTCCTGGCAAATATGTCGCATGAATTAAGGACACCCTTGAATTCAATTCTTCTGCTTTCAAGATTGATGTATGAAAATCCGGAGAAAAACCTGACAGACGAACAAGTTGAGTATGCCCATGTGATTCAATCATCAGGAAATGGTTTGCTTGCGCTTATTGATGAGATATTGGATCTTTCTAAAATCGAATCGGGTAAAATGGATTTGGAGTATGCAGAGGCATCGGTCAAAGAAATTGCCACTGATATGAAATCCCTCTTTGCCCCTATTGCCAAAGAAAAAAATTTAGATCTTAGAATTAACCTGAATCCTGATTTACCGCAAAAAATCAACACAGACAAGATGCGATTGGAGCAAATCATTAAAAATCTCTTATCGAACGCACTTAAATTTACATCCAAAGGCAGTGTTGATTTAGCAATATCTTTAAGCAATGACCCGATGATGATCACATTTTCGGTGAAAGATACAGGGATCGGAATTCCCGAAGAAAAACAGCAACATGTATTTGAAGCATTCCAACAAGCAGACGGTTCGACCAGAAGAAAGTTCGGGGGCACCGGCCTGGGGCTTTCTATCAGCAGAGAACTCACAAAATTATTGGGGGGAGAGCTGAACCTTGCAAGTAAGGAAGGCGAAGGCAGCGAGTTTACACTAACTATCCCGGTAATTAAACCCGAAAAAAAAGAACAGGCAACATCTGTTTTGCCGGCGAAACCGCTGCAGCCAGTTCCAGAAAATACTGCGATAAAAAACCGGGTGAAATATACTGTCAGTTCTATTCCTCAAGAAATCCCGGACGATCGGGACGCGCTGACTGAAAACGACAAGGTAATTTTGATAATAGAAGATGACACGAACTTTGCTAAAGCTCTACTGAATTATACCCGAAAGGCCGGTTATAAAGGACTGGTTGCTGTACGCGGCGACGAGGGCATCGAAATGGCCACCTTGTATAATCCGCTTGCTATTTTGCTCGACATTCAGTTGCCCGTAAGAGACGGATGGGAGGTGATGGAAGAGCTAAAATCGAACCGCTTAACAAGACACATACCCGTTCACATTATGTCGTCTTTGGAAGCAAAAAAAGAAAGCCTGATTAAAGGAGCTGTTGATTTTATAAACAAGCCTGTTGCCATGGAACAGATGCCGCAAATGTTTCGGAAGCTTGAAGACGCATTAAACAGGCATCCTAAAAAAGTACTAATTATCGAGGAAAACCCTCAGCATGCCAAAGCGCTGGCCTATTTCCTAGAAACGTTTAATGTAAATTCTGAAATAAAAAATTCAGTATCCGAAGGGATAACTACTCTCTTAAAAAATGATGCTGAGTGTGTTATTCTTGATATGGGCATCCCCGATCAGAACGCATACGAAACTTTAGACAGCATTAAAAAGAATCCCGGACTGGAAAACCTTCCGATCATTATTTTCACCGGAAAGAATCTGTCTAAAGCTGAAGAAACACGGCTGAAGTATTATGCAGATAGTATTGTGATGAAAACAGCACACTCGTACCAGCGAATATTGGATGAAGTTGCCGTTTTTCTTCATTTGGTGGAAGAAATGAAAGCGGATTCAAATCTTAATCCACCACGGAACATATTGGAGCTAAATGAGGTTTTGAGCGGCAAAACTGTTTTAATAGCAGATGACGATGTGAGGAACATTTTTTCGCTGACCAAGGCACTTGAACCATTAAAGATGAAAATACTCTCGGCAACTGATGGACGCGAAGCCTTAAAGGTACTTGAGGATAACCCGCAAACAGATGTTGTATTAATGGACATGATGATGCCTGAAATGGACGGTTATGAAAGCACGAAAAAGATCAGATCCAATCCTAAATTCAAAAACCTGCCAATATTGGCCGTCACAGCAAAAGCAATGGTAGGCGATCGCGAAAAATGCATCAAAGCAGGCGCCTCCGATTATATTTCAAAACCGGTAGATATCGACCAGCTGATATCACTTTTACGGGTTTGGTTGTATTATAAAGCAGTTTAGTATGAACAAACATATTTTGATCATCGACGATGATTCAAAAAACATTTTTGCTTTACAAGCATTTTTGAAAGCTAAAAAGTTTTCCTGCATCTGTGCCACCAACGCCGCAGAAGGTATTTCGTTGGTAAAATCTGGTGAGCCAATTGGCATAATCCTTATGGATATGATGATGCCTGACATGGATGGCTATGAAGCGATATCAGCAATCAGGGCGGACGATCAAATCGCTTCAATCCCTGTTATAGCAGTAACCGCCCAGGCAATGGTCGGCGATAGGGATAAATGCCTGAAAGCCGGCGCCAACGGATATATATCTAAACCGGTAAACATCGACCAATTATTGATACTTATTAAAGAGCATTTAAAAGAATAACAATTTGGAACACGGGCCCATACAAGATAAAGATTTAGAAGTTCTATTAAACGATTTATTTGAGAAATATGGCTACGATTTTACCGATTACTCAAAAGCGTCGATAAAGCGAAGAATAAATCGTCTGTTCTCGTTAGACAGGTTTCCGAGTTTTGCTGAGTTCCGGTATCATCTTAAATCTGACGAATCTTACTTTAAGCGGTTTATAGAGCAAATTACTGTTACTGTTACCGAAATGTTTCGAGATCCCTCATTTTATAAGATTTTGAGAGAACAGGTTTTACCTGTGTTAGGGACCTATCCGCATATTCGTATATGGCACGCCGGATGCTCCACAGGCGAAGAGGTTTATTCAATGGCGATCTTACTAAAAGAAGCCAATCTGTTTGAAAAATCGTTAATATATGCAACCGATATAAATCAGGCTGTTTTAGAAAAAGCGAGCAAAGGTATTTTTGCATTGGCAAACATGAAACAATATTCTGAAAACTATATTTTATCGGGTGGTAAAGAAGATTTTTCGAAGTATTATACCGCAATGTATGATAAGGTTAAGTTCGATGAAGACTTAAACCGCAAAATGATCTTTTCAATGCATAACCTTGTATCAGACCGTTCATTTAACGAATTCCAGTTAATTTTATGCAGGAATGTTCTGATCTACTTTGACAAAGCCCTACAAATCAACGTTTTCAAATTATTTGAAGAGAGCCTTGAAAGTTTGGGATATTTGGCCCTGGGAGCTAAAGAAACACTTCGATTTTCTGAAGTTGCACACAAGTTTAAACCTGTGGATGTCAAAGAAAAAATATGGCGAAAAGTAGCTTAGTTCGGCTAAAGGAAATGATTTTGACTATCTCACGTACCTTTAGAAAGTAGTGACAATAATTAAAGCATTTATTTCACCGGAATACTGATATAGCTTATACTTTTGCGGAGCGAACCGATGTTCAATCTGACTGGCTGCGAGATGAGTAGAACTAGTTAAAAATTCATAATGAGATATATACGAGAAACCGGAGATTTAAAAGGCATAAAAGTACTTGTTATAGGCGGATCTGCAGGAAGTATTGAGGTTATAGTAAAGATCCTGAAAAAGTTAGAAAAGGATTTAGCTATTGCAATCATCATTATAATTCATAGAAAAAGCACATCAGATGCAAGCCTGACTAATCTTTTCAATAGCAGATCTGCTGTTGAAGTAACTGAAGCAGACGAAAAAGAAGAAATTTTACAAGGACGAATCTACCTGGCTCCGGCTAATTATCATTTGCTGATTGAAACCGACCATACATTTTCACTTGACACTTCAGAAAAAGTAGAATTCTCTCGCCCAAGTATCGATGTAACGTTTCAGTCAGCTGCGGATGTATACGGCGAATCTCTTGCAGCTCTATTGCTGTCGGGGGCAAATTCAGACGGTTCTGAAGGTCTTTTAACAATTGCCAACACCGGAGGCTTAACTATTGTACAGAATCCGGAATCTGCAGAGGTTGGATTTATGCCGAAAGCCGCGATTTTCAAAACGGTGGTCGACTACGTCCTCGAAACAGATGACTTACCCGATTTCGTAAATAAGCTTTCCGCGGCTCAGCTTTCAGAATAGAGACTTTGCACTTGTTCGCGCAAGTTATATTTTGAAGCCATTACTTCGCCATACGCTCCGGCAGTTCTAATTGCAATAAAATCTCCACGGAAAGATTCGGGCATTTCTACTTCTTTACCAAAGCAATCAGTCGACTCGCAGATCGGACCAACGATGTCGTATTTTAGCTCCGATTTTTGATCTTGAGGCCGGGATATATTTTCAATTTTATGGTAAGCCTGGTAAAGTGCCGGACGCATTAATTCTGTCATTCCAGCATCCAAAACAAGGAAATGTTTTTTAATGCCATTTTTTACATACAAAACCCGACTTATTAAACTACCACAGTGAGCAACTAAGGCTCTTCCCAATTCAAAATGGATTTCCTGTCCCGGCTTACGTTCCAAAAACTCATTGAATATTTTAAAATATTCTTCAAAATCGGCGATGGGTTTTTCATCAGGATTATGATAATCGATGCCTAAACCGCCCCCGACATTAAGTATATGAAGAATAAATCCACGCTCTTCGAACCACTCTTTAATTTCGTTTACCTTTACGCAAAGGCTTTTAAACACATTCAAATTCGTAATCTGAGAACCTATATGAAAATGAATGCCGGTTAAGCTAAGATTTTTAGAGCGCTTTAAGACTTCGGCACATGCGGGCAGATCCCATTGATTTACACCAAATTTATTTTCTTCTAAACCGGTTGTAATGTTATGGTGGGTATAAGCATCGACATTGGGATTGATGCGAATCGCAACCCGTGCGGTTTTACCGACCTTTGCCGCCAACTCATTGATAACTTCTAACTCTTGAATAGATTCGATATTAAAACAAAATATATCTTGTTCAAGGGCTTCAATAATTTCCCTATCGGATTTACCCACGCCAGCGAAAACCACCTTTTCAGGTGAAAAACCAATTTCAATTGCTTTTTTTACTTCGTTCCCACTTACGCAATCAGCACCAAATCCTGCTTCACGTATCATTTTAATCACCTTTTCATTAAAGTTGGCTTTCATCGCATAATGCACATGAAAATCGTATTTATCGGCCGCAGCCTTGCAAGCAGATAAGGTCTGCTGCAAAAGATTGAGGTCGTAATAATAAAAGGGTGTTTCTACTGATTGGAAACGATTTAAAGTATCTGAATTAAACATCACTTAATATAAATCCCTTTCGGGGTTGCGAATTATTTGCGAGAAGCTTTCCCTGAATCCGAGGAAAGCTTCTTTTATGAGACTCCGAAAAACACGGAACCAAGGGTTACGTTGCCTTAAAACAACCTGCTGTGTAAACTTCTTAAAGCTTCAGTTTTATCTGCGGTATCTACCAACACCGAAATATTATAATGACTTGCACCATAAGAGATCATACGGATTGAGATATGTTTTATTGCCTCAAAAACTCTTGCTGCATAGCCATGAGATTCGTAGGAGAAATCGCCCACCACACATATTATGCTTTGATCCGTAGTCACCTCAACACTTCCAAAATCCTCTAAAGCTTTTACAATATCGGCAAGATAACGAGTATCATCAATAGTAACAGCGACAGCAACTTCAGAAGTTGTGATCATATCTATCGGTGTTTTATAACGCTCAAAAATCTCGAATACTTTTCTTAAAAAGCCGTAAGCCAAAAGCATGCGACTTGATTGAATCCGTATTGACGTAATTCCGTCTTTCGCTGCAATTGATTTTATTTCATTCTTCGCACTCTCGTTTGTAATTAAGGTTCCAGGTGCAGAAGGTTCCATGGTATTTAACAATCTTACCGGAATTTTATATTTCTGTGCCGGGAATACGCTTTGAGGATGCAGAATTTTAGCTCCGAAATAGGCAAGCTCGGCTGCTTCTTCAAATGATAACTGGGCAATAGGCTTTGTTCCTTTAACGATGCGAGGATCGTTATTGTGCATTCCATCAATATCAGTCCAGATTTGGACTTCGTCTGCTTTGATTGCAGCGCCAATTAAGGAGGCTGTATAATCACTTCCTCCTCTGCGAAGATTGTCGATTTCGCCGAACGAATTTCTGCAAATGTACCCCTGCGTTATAAACAAGGTGTTATCAGGATGTGCGTCGAGCAAATGTTGAAGGTGTGATCCGATATAGTCGACTAAAGGCTCATTATCTTCGTCAATTTTCATGAAATCTAAAGCAGCAAGTAATACAGACTTCACTCCAATTTCTGAAAGATAAAAATGGTACAAGGTTGTCGAAAGTAATTCTCCTTGTGCAAGTATAATTTTCTCTTCGACAGGGGTAAAAAGTTCGGATGCGTACGAACCGATTAAAGTAAAATGATAATCTATCAGCTCCCTTCCATTTTTTATGCCCTCTTCGGTTGAAAACAGCTCGTTTACAAAAACTTTATACTTTTCATAAAGTGCATCAGTAAGCTCCTTTGCTTTACGTTTATCTCCGTCTAAAAAAGCCTGAGATATTTCCACAAGACTATTTGTAGTTCCGGACACAGCCGAAAGAACAACGATTTGTTTTTGCTTCGGATCGATGATGTTTAATAAACTTTTCATCCTTTCCGGGCTTCCTACTGACGTACCTCCAAATTTTAAAATCTTCATTTGAACTAATATTTCTTTGTGTATGAAAGAGCCTGCATATAAAAAATCACAGGAAAATTCAATTTAATGGTTAAACTCATTAAGTCAGAAATTGATTCTGATTATCGGGCGCAAAATTAGTTAAATGCTTGATATTATAATGCCCGGAAGAAAATTCTTTGTCATTTAAAATTTGAAAAAAAACATGATAAAACCGAAACCAAATCTGAGGTAGTTTGTAATTTATTAAAAGCCAATTTCAAATGAACAGGTCTAAATTTTTCGAGAAAACCGACAGAGATTTAATCAGTGCGTTTTCGGATGACGAACTTAACTATTGGTCTCTTAAATGGGGTGTTTCAAAAGAAACGATTAAGAGTGCAATTAAAGCATCTGGGTGCAACTCAGTATCCAAAGTCTACACCTATCTGGTAAATGCAAACAAGCTGCAATTTAGTTAAAGGATTAAGCTATTTCGAGATCCTGCAGAGACCCACTGCGGGATTTTTTTTTGTCTGTTTTTCCGAAGAAAACCTCTCCGGATAAAGAGCTCGAAATGTTTATAATCAGCGGCAGATCTGATGAAAATCACCCTGTAAAAAGGCTCTAGCACCTATCTTTATTGATCAATTAAAAAAACTTTTTTTTATGAAAAAGTTCTTTTTAGTGCTTGGTTTAGTGATTCTGTTCACAAGCGCAGTGCAAGCGCAAGACACTACCGTTAAAGAGGGAGAGCGAAAGGATAGTATTCAACAGCAGGATAGAATGCATCAGGAAGAATACCTGCTATTTGAAGGCGGCAAGCTATACTGGATGCAAAAAGGGGTGCGGTTTGAAGTTAAAAATCAAATAATATTAAATAACGGCACCGTGCTTAATCCAAATGGCTCGTATCATATAAAAATTCACGACAACTTTCAATTAGCAAATGGCGAATGCTTCGATTTGAGCGGAAATCGCTACCGGAATGAGGAGATGTTTAATCAAAAACGAATGATAAAAAAAGCGGACATAGAAGACTCCCGTGAGGCACAATAAAACCCTGCTGAGAGCGATAAGCCTGCCGACAAAAAAGCTCCGGAGGTTATGAAGGGCATAAGATTAGCTCATGCCCGAATAAAATCACCTCCTCTAAAGCATTTACTTGATCATAATTTCTCTGGGTTGCATTTTTGCCTCTTCCTTTTTCGGAATTGCTATTTTTAATACCCCATCCACATATTCGGCTGCAATATTTGCATTATCCGCAGATTCTGGCAATGTAAATGAGCGCACAAACGACGAATAATTATATTCTCTTTTACTGTAAGTTTTGTTCTGTTCGGCGTTTTCGGAAGGTTTTTCTACCGAAATATTCAGCATGTTTTTATCCAGATTTAATTTAAAGTCTTCTTTCTTTAAACCCGGAGCTCCCAGTTCAATTTCGTAATTTTCTTCCGTTTCGCAGACGTTTACTGCCGGAACTCTAGATACCATTCGATCAGAAATAAAGGAATCATTAAAATAGGATTCGAAAAGATCGCTAAATGGGTTCAATACATTGCGATTGCTACCCTCGTTAAATTTTACCAGTGCCATATCATATCCTCCTTGTTTTTACAGGCCATTGTTTAAACCTGAAATTAAAACAATCCGGCTGGCCTCGTGGTTCCAAAAATTTTCAATTAATTGTTGAATTTTTCTGGTTTTTCACCACGTAAAAACAACATAAATTTTGCTAAAAAAGCGGCTTATACCCGAACTGTAAAAATCGTAAACATTTACAGACAGGATCAGTTCAAAAAGAGACCCGGCGAATCAAAAATTAATTAAAGGAGGCAAAATCATGGAATCGCATTTCGAAAATTATGCAAAAGAAGGCAATGAATTTATTAATGAAGTAGCTGACCAATTAGGTACTCCGGGTGATACCGGACATGCATTCAGGGTAACCCAGGCAGTTTTTAATGCACTGCGCGACCGAATAATGGTTGAAGAATCAATGCATTTAATTTCTGAACTACCGATGGTACTAAAGGCCATGTATGTAAATGGGTGGAACATTTCAAAAGAACGCAAGCACTCTTCTACCCGAGATGATTTTTTGAGTGATATCTGGAACGAAACCCAAACAGCCGATGCTGATTTTGGAAGCAATCCGGAAGAAGAAGTTAGAGCTGTTTTCAGGGCAATAAAAAGCTGTATATCGGCAGGAGAAATGGAACATGTAAGAGGTCAGTTAACACCTGAAATTGCTCAGCTGATAGAGGCCTAAGAAATCTTTTTGAGATCTGCAAAGACAATAGTACCGAGTTTAACGAGGGGGATTTTTATTTAAACTACTAAAAGGTCAAAATGAGGTATAACTATTGATAGAATCGAACATCACCCGTACCGAATTGTGAATTCAACTATATGAGATCATAATTTGGCGAGCTAAAGAACGTATGAACATTCGACAGATTTTCAAAAATTATTATCCTGCTTTACTTGTATTTTTTTGTTTAACCGCCTTCACTCTATATAGTTATTCCGAAATAACGAATGCTACGAAAGCAAGAAGAGAAAAACTATTTGAACAACGTGTTGCAAGAGCTACCGACGTATTAAAGAGAAGAATTACCGATTACACACAAATATTAAGAGGGTGCCAGGCTTTATTCTATGCTTCGGACTCTGTAACTGCCGATAACTGGGAAAAATATGTTGCCAACTTAAATGTCTCGGACAATTATGCAGGTATACAGGCCATAGCTTATGCCGCTTACATAAAAAAAAACGAAGTGCCCGAGGTGGAAGCGCGTATCAAAAAGAGTGGATATCCTGATTTTAAGATAGTCTCTGATTTTAGGAATGATCATTTAACCCCTATTATCTTTATTGAACCTTTTAGGGGACGAAATCTCAGAGCTTTTGGCTTTGATATGTACAGCGAATCTATTCGTAAGGAGACAATGGGCAGAGCATTAGAAACAGGCAAACCTGCCATGTCAAAAAAGGTAACCTTAGTTCAGGAAACAACAGAAGATATTCAACCCGGGTTTCTTTTATACCTCCCAGTCTACCGCAGTCCGGAAACTACCCGAACAACGGAAGATCGGAAAAAAAATATTATAGGATTTGTCTATACACCCTTTCGGGCGTATGATTTAATGGAGGCTATTTTGAAAAGTTTTTCCGATATCCACATCGAAATTTACGACGGCAACAAACCATCTGAAAAAAGTCTATTATTCAACTCCGACTCTATTCTTCACCGGCCTTCTACAAAAGGAGAACTCGTTTCGGACACTTCGATTTATATGGCCGGTGCTCAATGGAAAATTGTCGTGTCATCTACAGAAATGTTTGGCTCAAACATTGAAAAACGCCAACCCGATTTGGTTCTGATCCTGGGCTTAGCCATTACATTTTTAATGGTTGTGATAGCGGTAAATAATATCAAAAACAGATCCAGAGTTGTTGAAGAGCTACAATTGAGTAAAGAAGTAGAAAAGAAAAAGGATGAGTTTATAGGCATTGCAAGTCACGAACTTAAAACGCCACTAACCAGCATTAAAGCATACATTCAATTATTAGAAAGGTCTGACCTGAAAGAAACTGAACGAACTTTTGTGCGTAAAGCTATCGCACAAATTAAAAAGTTAAATAGTTTGATAGCCGATCTGCTCGACGTCTCGAAAATTCAGGCAGGAAGTTTAAGGTTGCAAATCGATACGTTTTTGCTTAGTGAATTAATATCTGAAAGTATTGAAACAGTTAATCATATCTATGCAAATCATCAGATTGTTCTTGAACCAGAAATACCCAATGTTGTTATGAAAGGAGACAAGTTCAGGTTAGAACAAGCTCTTAATAATCTCCTTAACAATGCGATAAAATATTCGCCAGGATCAAGAACAGTTTTTATAAAGGGCAAGCAAATTGATGATCACGTTACAATTGAGGTGAAAGATGAAGGGATTGGAATATCCAGGGAAAATCAGGCGCTTATTTTTCAAAAATACCATCGTGCTGAAGGCCTTTCTCCTACTCTTTCAGGCTTGGGAATGGGGCTTTATATTTCAAATGAAATCGTAAAAAGGCACCAGGGAAAAATCAGCGTAACTAGTGAACCCGGCAAAGGATCGATATTCACGATATATATTCCTATTCATCCAGACTTTGATAAGGCTGGTTTCAACGCTTAGGTTATACCAGTCAGATGTGGTTTTACTTTTAAGGGCGCCCCCAACGAGGCTCGCAGCAATATTTCAAAACTTTCATTTTGATCATTTGTATTATTTATACATCTATCAATTCTATGGAAAAGTTTGAAGTTCAGATTGAACCTGCACGAGAGCTGATTATTGAAGCCGAAGAAAATCCACAAAAACCTAAGCGTTTTAAAATATTTTCAAAAGACCGAACAAATGACTGGCTGGAAAGGGGTGCGATTGGAGACGTACCGAAAGATAACCTATTAGGTATAATATCATTAAGTTCGGAAAAAGATTTCCATTTTGAGGGAGATGAAAGTTTTTCGGGGGATGACCTGCTAGATATCGCTGCCCAAATTACTCGTCACCCTTCTTTCATCAATAAGTAAACCTCAACGAAACTACCTTTGAGATGTACTAAAGGATGCTTTATGTAGAGTTTGGTTTACCACTCCTGAGCCTGAAGAAGCTTTGAATATTGCCACAGAGGCAAAATAAAAATCGGCTGTTTTATTCATAAATTTGAATAAAAGCAACCGATTTCGAAAATCTCACGTTGCCATGTTTAAACAAAACGACAACGTTGAAAGAAAATCCTTTATATGATTATTTAGTTTCTGAAGCTAAAACGGGACCTTGTTCCATTTTTTCAGCTTCTTTTTTACCCACAACTTTTTCTCTTATCTTATCAACATCAGCAGTATTAACAAAATCAATTATATTGCTGTAAACGGTATGAAATCCAAAGCCTCCCTTGGTCATCTCCTGGATAGCATCTTCTTTAGTCCAGTTTTGGAAAACTAAGCGATACATTGCCATAAGCATTCCGGTGCGATCCGAACCATGCCAGCAGTGAATTAGTATGGGCCCTTTGCGATCATTGATCAACTTTAGGGCTTTAATTACTTCACGCTCTTTAATGTCTCCGGCCTTCATAGAAATATGATGAAGTTTTAACTGGGTATGTTTGGCTCTTTTATTATCACTCCAAAAACGGCGAACATTCAATACCTCAAATAAACCCGCTTTCTCCAATGAAGTAAAGTCGTTCTGACCGGGTTGTTCCGAGCGGTAAATCCCCTCGTCTATTTTGTAAACGTTTTTTAACCTACCGATAGTTTGACGCTCTGCCTTAGTTATTAAGGTTTTGGCACCTTTCATTTCGGTACTTTTTTCGGCAGTTACCGTAAGGTCGTTTGAGACTGCTGCCGTAACAGAAGATTTTTCTGAACTTACTAAATTATCTAAAGATTGGGCTTGAGCAAAAAGGCTAAAACCGGGAAGTGTCAAAGCTAATAGCAGGGTGTTTTTCAATAATGCTTTCATACGTCTCGAACTATTTGGGCGGTTATCGTTTGATGTTTTGTATACTTCTAAAACCCCAAGAACCAGAAACTTATTGCATGCAAAAAAGCCTATATCAAGCCTTTACAATGCAATGACAAATAAAAAATGTATTAGGCTTTCATCCCCTACTATGAGTTCTAAAGAAGGGCTTTTGTCGCCCCGCAGGAGTCTTTAAATTTATCTGCGGTCTATGATTCGCGAAGACTCGTTTTATCTATATCTTCATATCCCCATTCCTCACCTTCCTCAAGTTCTCTCCCAGAATACTCACCATAGCGAATTACCATATAGACCATATAGATTATTACAAAAGGCGATAAGAGGAACAAGGCCCAAACCGCGCTATTAAAATCAGTATGCAACATAAACAGAAATATCAAAAGGTAAGCGCTGGCAAATAATACGGAAAATGCAACCTTATTCATCTGGCGGTTTTCTAAAAAGAACATCCTGAATTTTAGGTTGTTTAAAGAATTTATTTCTAATGTGTTATATAAATGCAATTACCCTCCTCGCCTAATGAAAAAAGACGAAGAGGGTAAAATATATGACTGGCGAGATCTCTCTTTATTAGCCTAAGATGATGTGGATGGCTTTTCCAGCAATTTAAAGAACTGGTCAAGTTGAGGCAAAATCACGATTCGGGTTCTTCTGTTAACGGCTTTACCTTCTTCGCTATCGTTTGAAGAGAGTGGAATGTACTCGCCTCGTCCCGCAGCTGTCATCCTGGATGCAGGCACACCATACTGATTTTGTAAGATCCGTACTACAGATGTAGCTCTCTTTACACTCAAATCCCAGTTATCCAAAAGCGGACCACTTTTATACGGCACATTATCGGTATGCCCTTCCACCATAAATTCGATATCGGGTTGGTTGTTCAAAACCTTTGCTACCTTGCCCAGCACTTCCTGTGCTCTTTCATTCACTTCGTAATTTCCGCTCTTAAATAAAAGTTTATCAGAAATATCAATATAAACTACGCCTTTATCGACTTTTATATTAATATCCTGATCATTGAGATTGCCAATAGCACCTTTTAAGTTCATCACCAGGGCCATATTCAACGAATCTTTCCGGGCGATGGCAGATTGCAAATCTTTAATGTACGCATCCTTGGCGCCAATGTTATCCAGAGATTTTTTAATACTCTCGGCTTGTGAGCCAGAAATAACCGATAAGTCTTTCAATTGGTTAAGCATCTGGTTATTGGTGGTTTGCTGGTTACTCAGCTGGTCATTAAGAAACTTTATCCGTTCAACATATCTTGCAGAAGAATCCTGACAAGATGAAAATCTCTTCTGCAAATCAAGGTATGAAGAGTTCAAAGTTGCATATCGCATTTCAGCCTCACGTAACTTTTTTCCACACGATCCCAGAAATATTACTGGGATTACAAGTATTATCAATTTAACTTTCATATCATTATTTATTAAACAAATAATATAGTAAGAGCTGTAATACTTAAATTGTTTGGATTGGTTACTACGAGGGCGGTATTCGCCATGGCTTCCGGAGAACTTGGAAGCTTAGTTGAGACTGTAAACGGCAAAGTTTTTTCGAATTAAAAACCCATCCCAAATTTATTAGTCTATTCTCGAAACAAGGCACAGTCCCGTGTGGGACTGTTTTGGTTCGATTTAAATTCATGATTTCAAAATCGGATTAATTGATGCTGTAAAATGTAGGTGATCGCTCCAGCAAAGTATCCTAACAACGCAAGTAGACTAACCTTTTTCAAATACCAAAAGAAACTGATTTTCTCCAGACCCATGGCGGCGACACCTGCCGCCGAACCGATGATTAAAACACTGCCACCTGTACCAGCGCAATAAGCCAGAAACTCCCAAAAATAATGATCTGTGGGATATTGATTTAAGCTGTACATCCCCTGTGTGGCGGCAACTAATGGAACATTATCTATAATGGATGAAAGTAAGCCGATGGAAACTACAATAATATTATCGCTGTGAAGCGTGACAGTCATCCATTGGGCAAGTTGCGATAATGAACCTATAGATTCGAGCGCTGTAATACTCATCAAAATACCAAGAAAAAATAAAATGGTTGGAGTATCAATCATACTTAAGGCATGGACAACAGACAAACCGCGTTTATCTTCTTCCGCTTTTTTGCCATGAATTACTTCGGTAATTACCCAAAGCACGCCCAGGCCGATAAGTATTCCCATATAGGGAGGAAGATGTGTAACTGATTTAAAAACCGGAACAAAAACAAGGGCCAGAACTCCGGAAAAGAAAACGATGGATTGATGTTTTTCAGAAATGGGTTTAGTGTTCAACTTTTGTTCGGACACCGGCCGTTGAACACTTCCTTTGAGTTTAAAAGAAAGAAAAATCAAAGGTATAACGATACACATTAAACTCGGAACAACAAGTTTAGCAATAATGCCGAATGTGGTGATCTGTCCGCCTATCCAGAGCATTGTTGTTGTGACATCCCCAATGGGAGTCCATGCTCCACCCGCATTCGCAGCTACAACCACAATACCTGCAAAAAACAACCTGTCTTTTTCGTTCCCTATCAGTTTTCGGAGAAGAGAGATCATTACAATGGTCGTTGTAAGATTATCTAAAATAGATGAAAGGAAAAAAGTAATAAAAGCAATAATCCAAAGGAGCTTTCGCAAATCTGTCTGATTGATTCGCCTGGTAATAATATCAAATCCATCATGTGCATCAATTAGGGTAACAATGGTCATGGCCCCTAACAGAAAAAATAAAATACTGGAAAGTTCACCCAGGTGACGACTCAACTCTTCAGTCACACTATTTTTATCCGTGGAAAAAAGAATATAAACGGTCCAGCAAAGAACCCCTGTAATCAGAGCAGATGCAGCTTTATTGATTTTAATAGAATGTTCAAATGCTATCGCAGCATATCCTAATATAAAAATTGATATAATTAATATCCCCATTTCTATGTATGATTTCGGGTTTAAGTACGTAATGTAAGAACTGTAGGTAAATATCTGGGGTACCGACTTATAAACCTATGATTATCATCTAAAGCAGAAATAACCTAGCACGAGTATACTTTACTGGAAGAACTTGAAACAGAAAAACGGATCGCTCAGAGAAAAATCCGATAGATAACTACTTTTGTTTCTTTTCCGTGTCTGGCAACAATTTAAAATAGCTTACCACGTATCGATCGCCTTTCAGTTCTCCTTGAACAGTTGCTTTGCGTACCGCTTTACAGAAGCCGTGTTCATCGTGCGCATCGCCATGCGAATTAATGTCGGTTCCATCTACAAAATAAGCATGATTGTTTATGCGAACAGCAAGATCACAACCTTTCCCCTTTAAACCGAACTTACATTGTCCACAAGCGGCTTCTACTATTTCAAGCTTTTTGGCAGGATCAGGTTTTGTTGGGCTATCTTTAGTTTGAGCAAAGGAGAATAAGGCCGAACAGGTTAATACAAAAAATAGAGCAAGTGTTTTCATCAAATAAAATAAGGTATTATTTCGCTGAATAACAATAGACAGATCCGTAAGCATTTCTACGGCGTTATTATTCGTTTTTCAAAATATAATCCTCGCGGGCACGCAACACCTCATTCATGTTCTCGGCCGCCCATTCGGATAGAGAAACTAACTGCCCGAGTAAACTTCTTCCCAAATCGGTAAGCTGATATTCTACTTTTGGTGGAATTTGCGGATATACCTTGCGAGTTAGTAAACCATCCCTTTCCAGATGTTTTAATGTAACGGTCAACATTCGCTGAGAAATGCCATGAATGCCTTTTTTTAATTCTCCAAAACGTAATTTATCCGATTTACCTAACATAATGATGGTATGCACCGACCATTTATCGCTTATTCTGTCGATCACATCTGTTACCGGACAGTAGTGATTTGTCGAATGATTGTCAGAAAAATGCTCTTTCACATTCTCTTGTGTGCCTTTATGAGCTGGATTCCCAATGGTTACTTTCATATAACTGAGTAATTAATTTGTGCCATATTGTTCGGCACTAAGTTACTTAATAGCTTTGAGTTATCAAAAGTAACTATTGTAAAATTATGGACATACTATCATTATTGAATTGGAGATATGCGGCCAAGCGCATGAACGGAAATAAAATACCACAAGAAAAAATAGATATAATTCTTGAAAGCGTCAGACTTTCAGCTTCTTCTATCGGACTACAGCCTTACCGGGTTATCGTAATCGAGAATCCCGAAACTTTGAAACAAATTAAACCGATTGCCAATAATCAGGCTCAGATAACAGAAGCATCTCACTTATTAGTATTCGCCGCCTGGTCAGACGTTTCGGAAGAATCAATCGAAGAATATTTGAACCTGATTGCGTCAGAACGCAAGGTAAGTTTAGACTCACTGGGAACGATGAGAGGCTACATGGCGGGCTTAACTAAAAACACTCCAGAACAAAACTTTAACTGGGCGGCACGTCAGGCCTATATCGCTTTAGGAACAGCCTTAATCGCTGCTGCTTCGCAGGAAGTAGATGCCACACCAATGGAAGGCTTTAACTCTACCGCTCTGGATGATTTACTGGGCCTTTCCGCAAAAGGATTGAAAAGCGTAAGTATTTTACCTTTAGGATATAGAGATATCAATCAGGACTGGCTGGTAAGCCTACCCAAAGTTCGAACCCCTAAACAGAAATTTTTCCTAACAGTATAATCATCATTTAAACAAATTAAATAACAAATAACATGAAATCATCATTAATCGCAGTAGCAATCATAGCTTCATCGTTAAGCTTAAAAGCACAAACTAAATGGGTTGTAGACCCTGTACACTCATCAGTAAACTTTAACATCGAACATCTGGTAATTTCTGAAGTTGAAGGAAAATTTAAAACGTATGATGGAACGATCAGCAGTGCAAAACCTGATCTGACCGATGCCAAAATTGATTTCACAGTTGATGTCAACAGCATTGACACCGACAACGAAATGCGCGACAAACACCTAACGTCAGCAGACTTTTTTGATGCTGAAAAATATCCTAAAATGACCTTCAAAAGCACTTCCTTAAAAAAATTATCAGGTAATAAATATGTATTAAATGGAAACCTGACAATCCATGGGATTACCAAACCAGCAAAGTTTGATGTAACTTATGGCGGAACCGCAAAAGATGGCTACGGAAATACTAAAGCAGGATTTAAAGGAAAAGGCGTAATCAATAGGTTTGATTACGGATTAAAATACAATGCTTTAACAGAAGCTGGCGGTGCTGCTTTAGGAAAGGCAGTTGAAATTGATTTGAAATTGCAGTTCGCGCAGGCGAAATAAGATTAGAACTTTTTATTAAACCTATAAGGTTTTTAGAAACCTTATAGGTTTTTCTGTTCTGTGAAAAATCAGATCTCCACATCAATGCCAATCTGTTTCAAAAGCAACGAAGCATTAAATGTTTTACACTCGCCATGTTTGAGCTTATAATCAAACAACATTTCTCCGTTCACGATTTGAATGTCAAAATAGAAATTGCGGACATAATCCGCGTGCTTTTGTTCGAGCTCTGCAATTTGCAAATCGTGTGTGGCGACTATGCCAACTGCCTTCTGAGCAATCAATTTTTCAATTACAGCTTTCGATCCGCGATATTTATCAACAGAATTGGTGCCTCGAAGCATCTCATCGATCAGAAAATAAACCCGCTCCTCTCTATTCAACACCTCTAAAAGCAATTGTAAACGGTTCAATTCTGCTTTAAATGTTGAAATACTTTCATTCAGAGAATCCCTGATTCGCATATATGCAAACAGATTCATAACCGTTATCTGCATCGTGCTTGCACATACCGGCGCGCCCGAAAAGGCAAGCACAGCGTTGATACCGATGGTTCTTAGAAAAGTACTTTTCCCAGCCATATTCGACCCTGTAATGATGTCTATCTTTCTCGTGTCCCGCAGAGCAAACTCATTACTAACTCGTTGCGAAATGGGGATTAAAGGGTGAGCGAGCTTTTCGGCTGAATAGGTATAATTCTCATGAAGCACAATTTCGGGGAAACACCATTCGGGGTAATTGGTGTGCAAACTGCTTAAACTTATTAAAGCCTCAACCGACGCCAAAACATCAAAAGCTTTCGGCATTAACTCTTTATTGTTTGTTTTCCAATCTTCAATAGCAATCAGTTGCCGTACGTCCCATGCCATTATTCCATTTAAAAGCGGACCAATGAACATATTTAAACGGTACTCTAAGCGTCTCATCAAAACAGATAAAGTCTTCAATTCTGCAGAGAAAGTAATAGACCTATCGCTTTTCAGCCGATCATGCAAGTACTGGAGAAGGGCCGATTCCCATTTTTCATTTTCAACTTTTTTAAACCCGTCTGAATAGGAGGACAATGTTTTACCCGCAATGCTCAGCAAGCGGTCGGTTCTATTTACTTTTAACTGATTACTTAATACAAGTACCGCATTTATAAGTGCAATTAAAATCAGAGGAATAAGAAGCAAAGGGACATACCAGGCAGCTACAGCTAAAACCAAGAAGATAAAAGGGACGAACTGGATATAGATTCGAAGCAAAGATTTTGTAAAATCATTCTCCTGCAGAAAGAAGGCAAATAGATTATTGATGTCAGAGATTCGGGTGTTTTTCGCAAAAAGCAGATAGGCTTTAATTTCTTGTACCCAATCTTGCTTTGCACTCAATTCCTTCACAGCTTGCTGTCTTTGCAGGATACTACTTTCTTTTCCTGCCCGGCTAAACCAGTAGGCAAGTTTTTCATTGCCCATCGGGGATGCACAGCGGTTAACCAAATTAAACAAAGACGCCTTTCCAAAGATATCCAGATCGGAAGTATAGCTATGCCCATCATTTACGTATTCAAAACCATCCGGATACATATTCTCCTGATGGTTTATGCTGGAGATCTCATTTTCATTGACAGTTTTGAGGGCCGCATAGAAAGATTTTCTTTTTTCATACGAACCTTGTTTTTTCACTAAAAAAGCGAAGCCAACCACAACAAGCAGGAAAGTTAATTCTGTAAGCCAAATTATCTCAAACCGAAGGGTTTGGTAGACCAGATACCCACCTAGCAAAATGGAGAAAAGGCGTAGAAAAGAAAAGGTGTTTACCAGCTTGTCGTAGCGTTGTATCTGAGCATCAGAATCCGAAATTTGCTGCTGATAATACGATATAATAGGTTGTGACATGCTCTAATAAGATTTGTTTGTTCAGATTCTCCAAGGTCCGTTTTCATATCGCGGCTATTTCTAAGCCAAAGGTCACGAACATCAATCCCTGGTGCCTTTAACGTGCAGCATTATTTCTGTTGCGTGAGGTATTCCCAATGTCCTGCCTGGTGTTATATGAAAGTAACGCTCAAGATAAACATCTAAAATCCCCTGGAGGACTTTCCGCCTCGGAGCTTCAAATTCTTTTTCCATGACAGCAAAGCTGCCTACATTCATTTCGCCATTGGAGTCAACCAGCACTGTGAAACTCTGCGCAAAATCTTTATAGGCTTTTTTGATATGAATATCGAACTCAGGATATAGATATTCGTTCGACGCACTATAATTTAGATCCTCCTTATCTAACACACTCCTTTCGGCAGTTACTTCTTTAACCAGACTTTTAAATTCTACCGGATTTCTAGCTGCAAATAAGCTGTCAGCAACCAAAGGAAACGCATTCGCCCTCTTAATTAACCGACGGATATACATAGTATCCCTGCTATTAGGCTTTCGCATACTGTCCGGATTGGCATGTAGCACATTTTTGATATAATTTTCAGAATAAAACCGCATATATACAGTGGACAATTCCTTGTTCACCACCTTTGATTGCACTCTGAGCAATTGCAAAACCAGGCTATCTTTATTAATATGGATCAGTCTTAACCATTCACGGGCGAAGTTCATTACCTGCCCATGGTCGTAATAAATTGGATAAAAGATGTATCTCTTTTCAAAAGGACTGTAAATTTTTACAGAATCGCCCGGCAGAAAGGAAAGTGTCCATTCCGGTATTTGTTGAAAACCTTGTTTGCTAAAACTGTAACCGGTATCGAACTCCCGCCTTACTTCAATAAATTTTATCCCTTCAAAAGGTTTAAAAGATTGTCGCTGAAGCTTGGGTTGCGTTTGATTGCAGCAGCTTAGCACCACTACAAAAAACATGGCCACTAAGCTGTATAGATGAAAAATCTTAAGCATTTCTGCGAATTAATGAATTCTTATTCAGCTGGCATAATAATTTAAAGATTTGTTCGATTTCGTGGAGATTGAATGTATGAGAGAATCACATAAGCGGGCCTTAAATGATTTTCAAGCGATACAGAAATCTTTAAAAATATAATCGAGAATCGTAATTTAGCCACATGCTTAACGAGAATCTCGATCCTAATGCCGAAAGGCTTTCTTCATCAGAAAGGGAAATAGAAAAAGTACTTCGTCCACAGATATTTGAAGATTTTACCGGTCAGCATAAAATCCTTGAGAATTTAAAGATCTTCGTTCAGGCAGCAAAACTCCGCGGCGAAGCATTAGATCACGTGCTCTTACATGGCCCTCCGGGACTAGGAAAAACTACGCTCTCCAATATTATCGCTAATGAGATGGGCGTCGGAATTAAAATTACCTCCGGGCCTGTGTTGGATAAACCGGGAGATTTAGCAGGCCTCTTAACCAATCTTGAAACCGGCGACATTCTCTTTATTGATGAAATCCATCGCCTGAGTCCGCTGGTAGAAGAATATTTATATTCTGCCATGGAAGATTTCAAGATCGATATTATGATTGAAACCGGACCAAATGCACGTTCGGTACAGATTTCTCTGAATCCCTTTACTTTGATTGGAGCAACCACCCGTTCCGGATTGCTCACCGCACCCTTACGTGCTCGTTTCGGAATAAACTCGAGATTGCAATACTACGACGCGAAGCTTCTAACCACCATCGTACTTCGCTCCTCCTCCATTCTCAACACTCCCATCAGCGACGAAGGAGCTTATGAAATTGCCAGAAGGAGTCGGGGTACACCACGTATAGCCAACGCACTTTTACGCAGAACGCGCGATTTTGCACAGATAAAAGGAACCGGAAGCATTGATACAGAAATTGCTAAATACGCCCTAAACGCACTCAATGTTGATGAACATGGCTTGGATGAAATGGATAATCGCATTCTGGTTTCCATTATCGACAAGTTTAAAGGGGGGCCGGTTGGATTGAAAACCATCGCTACTTCGGTTGGTGAAGATGAAGGGACTATTGAAGAAGTTTATGAACCTTTCTTAATCCAGGAAGGATTTTTGATGCGTACTTCGAGAGGAAGGGAAGTTACCGAATTAGCTTATAAACATTTAGGAAAGTTGAAACCTGGAGGTACGCAGACCTTGTTTTAAATCACTTCTCACACAAAGCCCTAGATTTGTCGCTGAGTTGAACTGACAAAACGTTGGAAGCGGCTGTAAACCTATAAGGTTGGAAACCTTATAGGTTTTGAAAAAAGACTGCGATCATGCTAGAAGCCTAAAATTCGTCTTTCGAAGCGGCATACAATTCATACCAATCCTGTCGGTCAAGATCTATTGTGAAAGCATTTACAATATTTCTGATTCTCTTCTCGTCAGTAGTACCGATCAACGGAATTGCTCCGAGTTTGACCAACCAAGCCACCGCCAGAGATTCGATATCTGCATTATATTTCGGACTCATCTCTTCCAGCTTTTTCCTCACTTTTACTGCTATCGAATCTGTGCCGGTAGCAATTCGTCCTTCCGCAAGCGGAGCAGACACCAATGGATGCATATAGCGTTGTTTAATATAATCCATTTGGCCGTTTTGTAAAGCAGAAGTATTCAACAAATTCAGTTCGATATGATTGGTTACGATTGGCCTTTTTAAGTACGAAGCCAACAGCTGATGCTGAAATACTGAAAAATTAGCAACACCAACATTCTTTATCTTGCCTGATTCTTTCAATTGATCGAGTGTAAAAGCTGTCTCCTCCAGATTTGATATCGGATCAAGCTGATTCAATAAAAAAATATCAATATAATCGGTCCTTAGTTTTTTTAACGACGAATCAACACTTTGCAGAATATGCTGTCTGGATGTATTATAATGTTTCACCCGAACCTGTGGATTGTTTGAATGAGGCAACATTAGACCGCATTTTGTAAACAGAACAATATCTTCCCTTTTAAAAGATTTTTTTGCAATAGCTTCGCCGAATAATTCTTCGCACTGATAGGCTCCGTAAACGTCAGCGTGATCGAAAGTATTAATGCCCAATTCAAGACACAGGTTTATGATACTTTCCATCGTTGCAGATGTATTCTTCACTTCATCCCAGCGGTAAAATCCATATACTGCGGGGGATACTTTGGGGCCTGAATCACTTAAATAAATCTTTTCCATATTTATTATTTGATTACAATATCGCATTTAATGCAACATCATAGAAACTAAAAGGAAAAGCAACAGGCAATAATTTTGTTTGATCCACAAAAAAAGACTCCGGAATGGCTTGATAAAAATAACGCCAAGAACTAATATATTTACGTATTCAACAATCTGATGGTTTTCGATTTTCGCTTAAAAGTATTTCACACCGTTGCTCATAAGTTAAGTTTCACGAAAGCTGCAACCGAATTATTTATTTCTCAGCCAGCTGTTACGAAGCATATTCATGAAATAGAACAACAGCTCGGGAATGCCTTATTTAAGCGAAACGGAAATTCAATTGCACTTACATCAGCAGGAGAGATTCTACTTCAATACTCGGAGAAGATCTTTGAAACTTATGCGGCACTGGAAACTGAGCTTTCGCAGTTAAATGATGTTACGGGTGGCAATTTACGCATTGGGGCCAGTACCACGATTGCTCAAAATATTCTTCCCAGAATCCTGGCTCTATTCAAGAAATCCTATCCCAACGTATCCTTTAGTTTCGTGGAGGGCAATACAGATTCGATTTCATTGCAGGTGATTGCCGAAAAAATCGACATTGCCTTAGTGGAAGGTAATTCTCATTTTCCGCAACTCGCCTACGAACCTTTTGCCAAAGATGAAATTGTACTGGTCACACGATCTGCCGGTAACTTATCAAAACAGTCTGAAATCAGTCCTCAACAACTTCTTCAAATACCCTTAGTACTCCGCGAACAAGGTTCAGGAACACTTGATGTGGTATTCAAGGCATTAACTCAGGCAAAGGTCAATCCAAAAGATCTGAAAGTCGAAACCTATTTCCAAAACAGCAGCAGCATTAAACAATACCTTGCTAATTCTGAAACAGCAGCTTTTTTATCTATCCAATCGGTACTCAAAGAGTTAAAGTACAACGAACTGAGCATCATTGAAATACAGGAGCTTGACATTTTCAGAACCTTTCAATTCATTCAATTACATGGCAATTCATCAAAACTGGTTGATCTATTTAAACGTTTCTGCAAAGCCCATAACTTAAAGTAATAATGCATCACCAATAGTGATTTGCGGGCCTGTTTTCTTAGGTCCATATTTGTACAATAGATAATACAAGTATGGAACAAATTAAAACAGATATATGCATTATTGGTGCCGGTCCGGTTGGACTTTTTGCAGTTTTCGAAGCAGGCCTGCTGAAAATGCGCTGCCATTTAATTGATGTTTTACCTCAGGTTGGGGGGCAGCTTTCTGAAATTTATCCCCAAAAACCAATTTATGACATTCCCGGCTTTCCCGTAATCAATGCCCAGGATCTGGTGAATGGATTAATAGATCAAATTGCAACCTTTAAGCCCGGTTTTTCTTTAGGAGAACGGGTTGACCATCTTGAACGTCTGGAAGACGGAACTTTCATTGTTCGAACCAATGAGAACACTGAAGTTCATAGCAAAGCCGTTGTTATTGCAGGTGGATTGGGATGTTTTGAACCTAGAAAACCAGCTATTGAGGGGTTAGAAGAGTTTGAAGGGAAGGGTGTTTCTTATATGATTAGAAACCCGGAATTATACAGGGACAAAAAACTGGTGCTTTCTGGCGGCGGCGACTCAGCATTAGATTGGACTATTTTCCTTTCTGAAGTAGCATCAAAAGTTACTCTGGTACATCGGGGCGATACTTTCCGGGGAGCGCCTGACTCTGCAGAAAAGGTATTTGATCTGGCAAAAAATGGCAAGATCAACCTTATTCTTCAATCTCATATTACCGCAATTCACGGAAACGGACACTTAAAAGAAGTAACCATACAAGGTAAACACAACGAAGTCTCAACAATCGAAACAGATTATTTGATCCCGCTATTTGGTTTGACTCCCAAATTAGGTCCGATTGCAGATTGGGGATTGAGCATCGATAAGTCGGCAATTGAGGTTAATACCGTAGACTATTCTACCAACATAGAAGGGATTTTTGCCATCGGCGATATCAATACCTATCCGGGGAAGCTGAAATTGATCCTATGCGGATTCCATGAGGCAGCCTTGATGGCGCAAAGCGCTTTCAAATTTGTTTACCCGGATCAGAAACTGAGTTTTAAATACACCACGGTATACGGTGTGAATACGTTTTAATATGATTAAGATAAGAGTTGAAAACAAAGACGGTGAGGTCCAGATAATTGAGGTTCCGGAGGGAATTAATCTGAACTTAATGGAAACATTAAAAGCCTATGAATACGATTTAAGGGCGACCTGCGGAGGCATGGCTCTTTGTTCAGACTGTCATTGCCAGGTTAATGAAGGCTGGGAAAACCTTCCGGAAGCACAGGAACAGGAACTGATTACGCTTGACTCACGACCGGATGCCACATCCCGCAGCCGACTGGCCTGTCAGATCAAAATACGCTCAGAAATTGATGGCTTGTCAATTAAACTAATGGGAGAAGGGGATTAAATAAAAAAATCACCTGTTTGAAATCATTCCACCAACATTAACCACAAAACCCAAACTAAATACCGAATTGCCGGCAGTTAAAAATTTGCGATTTTTTAGGCCAAAATTGCTGCCGGTAGTGTATTGCAATTGAACAGCATCGCTTAACCGCATCCGGGTAAAAAATATGGGCTCAATAAAAATATTATCTTCACGTGGCTGATTGACATCGTTCAGTCTAAAAGACTTCATATTCAGGTAACTACCCCGAATAGCCGTTCCGTAGTTTAGTGGGAAATTTTTTCCGAACAAGCGCAATCCATTTTCCTTTTTTGAACTGTAATTAACCTGCAAAAAACCTTTACTGAAAGTCATTTCCTGTCTGTCGTAAGTAATTACCAACCCGCTTGAGGCTAAATCATTAAATATTCGTTCACTTTTTCCGCGGCCGAAACCGCCATAAATCTCGAGTATGCGGTTATTTTCCGACCCAAAAGTACTGAAGTAGCCTCCTCCTATTTCCAGCATATTTTGCCTGTAATCTTTTCTAGTTTGGTCTCTGTTAATAAATGCGCCGTTAAGAATTACGGCGAAATTATCTGAAAGTGCATATGCTGTGTTTAAACTCGCATTTCCTTTTAAGGAAATATTGCCACTTGCATGTAATTCGCCCTTTTCACTAAGCATCGGAGTATTTGGAACGTTGGGCATGTATAAGGAGGAGCAGCTGCTCGCAAAAATGGATAAGATGAGGGCTATACCAGAGATTTCTTTATTCATATATAATTCTGCCTGCGCTAAAATCACAGGTTAGTACAATAAAAATGATAAAAGTGTTTACAAAAACGAGCAAACTATTCTTGATAGAACAGCTTTTACAAGAAAATATTACCTACAACGCTCTTTAAATATTTTTTCTTCGACAAAAGATATTCTGGCCTGAATATTGAATTGTTAAATTAACTATAGATAAATTCATAAACACCACCAGTTAAGCTTCTCTTATGAAAAGATATATTTTAATCTCGTTTATGGCTGCAACGATGTTGTGCATAGACTCATGTGCTGTAAATCCGGTTACAGGCAAAAAGCAAGTAGTACTGATGTCCGAAGCACAGGAAATTGCCATGGGGCAAGAGGCCGATCCGCAAATCATAGCGCAATATGGCCTATACGACGACAAGTCTTTGCAAGATTTCATCACTCAAAAGGGTAAGGCAATGGCGGCTATTTCTCACCGGCCAGGGCTAAATTACCAGTTCAGAATAGTTGATTCGGAAGTTATAAACGCATTTGCAGTGCCAGGTGGTTATGTCTATTTCACCCGTGGGATTATGGCTAACTTTAATAATGAAGCTCAATTTGCGGGGGTTCTGGGCCACGAAATAGGACACATTACTGCACGCCATTCAGTGGTTCAACAAAGGAATGCAATATTGGGACAGGTGGGGCTCATTGCAGGTATGGTAATTTCACCAGAGTTCGGACGATTTGCCCAACAAGCGTCTCAGGGCTTAGGACTTTTATTTTTAAAATTTGGTCGCGATGATGAACGTCAATCCGATGAGCTGGGAGTAGAATACTCTTCAAAAATTGGATATGATGCTCATGAAATGGCAGGCTTTTTTACAACTCTGGAAAGAAATGCAGCCAGAAGTGGTGCAGAAGAACTCCCTGATTTCTTATCCACACACCCCAATCCTGGAAGCAGAAATGTAACAGTAAATAAACTGGCCACAGAATGGGCTCAAAAACTCAGCTTAACAAACCCACAGGTTAACCGGAATACTTATCTTCAAAGAATTGACGGTATAATATACGGAGAAGATCCTAAACAGGGCTTTGTGGAGAACTTTGTATTTTATCACCCAGTATTAAAGTTCCAATTCCAGATACCAACAGGATGGAAATATCAAAACTCACCCCAGGTATTTCAAATGGCACCTAGCAATGGGAAAGCAATGATGATGCTAACGATGGCTCCGGGAAAAACACTTCAGGAAGCTGCCAGTGCAGTTTTGCAGCAAAACAATCTTACCCTGGTAGATTCCCGGGAAACTACCGTAAACGGACTAAGAGCTATTGCCATGGTTGCCGATCAAAAACAAGAACAAGGTACACTTAGAACGCTATCCTACCTGATTCAGCAAGGCGACAATATTTACCATATGCTGGGTGTAAGTACTGCGGCAGATTTCAATAGCTATAATCAGTATTTTACAAATTCAATGCAGAGTTTCAACATCTTAACTGATGCTTCCAAAATAAATAAAAAACCAGAAAGGGTACGTATAAAAACCGTTAAGCAAGCAAGTACTTTAGATCAGGCGCTCCGCAGTTTTAATACTCCTTCTGCAAGATTAGAAGAACTGGCAATCCTGAATGGAATGAAATTAACCGACAGGCTTAGTTCCGGAACATTAATAAAGGTGATTGAAAAATAGAATACGCGATCGAAAAAAGCTCTATATAATTTCATCAGAAGAATATTGGCGTCGGGAAAATACTTTCCGCTAGAAGATAAGTGCGATGAGGCGGACAGGGAAGTTTAGTAGTGAGCATTTCGGCTTCCCTGTAATCTATGTTGGCAAATCACAGTAGAAATTATTGAAGCAAAAAAGCTTTTATACTATTTACTGCAGAATAACTACCATTCTAATATATTTGCCACTTTAAAAATCGAAACATGCTTACACACCATGTATTATTCTGGCTTAAAGCCGATACATCCGAAGAAACAAAACAATCTTTTAAGGCAGGATTAGAATCACTGCAAACTATTGAGACAATCAGATCAATTTATATCGGAACACCAGCTGCAATAGACAGACCGGTTGTTGATACCACTTATACTTTTTCTTTACTGATTGTTTTTGATGACTTAGCTGGCCATGATGTCTATCAGGTTCATCCCTTACATAAAGCCTTTTTAGATAGTTTTAGAGTATTATTTGAGAAAGTAGTGATATACGACGCCCAATAACTAAGTCAAGATCAACTTTTCAGGTCATAATATTTCCATCATTTTTTCGCGATTAAAGGGTTTAATTACAAACCCTTTAACTTTTTTATAATGGTGGGATTTCTCATGATCTAAAACGCTGATGGACGAACTTACAATATAAACAACAATAGGTTTTGGTAAGATCAGCTCGCTGTATTCATCAAGAAACTGCCAGCCATCCATAAACGGCATCTCAGTGTCAAGAAATATCAAATCTGGTAAGTTTGCTACTTCATTCAGATTGTTTTTTAAATAGGTTAAAGCTTCCTGCCCATCATAAAATTCCAGGATTTTTTCCGCTCGGCCTGTTTTTGCTAGCATCCTGCGGGTTAACAGATGAAAAATCCTGTCATCATCAACAATTGCGATGGTTGTATCGTGCTCCATTAAAACACAACTTTAAACGTTGACCCAATATCTGGTTCGCTTTTCACCGAAATACTCCCACCTAAAGTTTCTATTTGATTTTTCAGAATAAATAAACCCAAACCTTTGCTGTCAAATCCTTTATGAAAAATTTTATTCAATTTAAAGATCTGATGCCCGTATTTCTTTAAATCAATTCCCAAACCATTGTCCGAAACTTCGAGAACTACCCTTTCGTCTTCTCTATAAGTCCTCAATTTCACTTCGGGAATCGCACGCTGCTTTCTGTATTTTATCGCATTGCTTATAAGATTATACAGTATACTTTCTAAATACACAGATGGATAGTCGATACTTTCAACCTCAAAAGCTGTAATAAACCTGATCCCTTGATTATATATTTGAATATTCAGCATGCTTTTCACCTTCGAAACTATTTCTTCAAAAAAACAGTGCTGAAAAGCGATAGATTTGTTTAGTTTAATCTCCAGTATTTTTATTAAATCCTTTAAAGTACTGTCTAAACTCGCGCTGGCCTCTTTCAACAACGGAACGTAAAAATCCACCGCTTCTTTTTCTTCATGAAGCATCTCGCTCAGCTGCAAGATATTTCCGACGGGGCCTCTTAGATTGTGAGCAACTATCCGGTTAAACTCTTCTAACTGCTCAATTTTATTTCTAAGATCTATCGACGTGAGATTTAGCTGAGAGTTTTTCACCTCTAATTGCGCAACTAATTCTTTAGATTGAGTTATATCAATTATCTGCGCAATAAAAAAATCGGCATCATTCTCCTTGTCATTCCACATTAGCGACACAGTTACCAGCGCCCATACAATATTTCCATTTTTATGGAGATATCGCTTTTCCATACGAAAAGTGTCAATTTCCCGATTTAGAACCTGTTCAATATACTTCAGATTTTGCACCAAATCTTCCTGGAAGGTAATATCCTGAAAAGTAAGCTCAGACAACTCATTTTTAGAATATCCCAACATTTCGCAGAGAGCTGGATTTACATCTATCCAACGTCCATCAACATCCGCCAAAGCCATTCCTATCGCCGAATATTGGAAAGCGTTTCTGAACTTCACCTCACTCGTGGTCAGCTTTTCTACAATATCCTTCTTTTCCGCGACATCCAGGTGCCCCCCTTCTTCAATGGTATCTAATATCTTTTGTAAGAGTTCGGTATTTGAGAGCATAGTTTGAGATAGAAAACATTAAAATTAATTAGATAACAAATCCTTGTATAACTAATCTGTAAAGAAAAAACCAAACAAATTAATGACCAGTAGCTGAGGAATCATTAACTAAAGATTAAAATAGACGAAACGAAAATACAACTATTTGTTAAACGAACGAGTTAAACCATTGAATAACATTAAAATTATCACCCGCACATCAACAGTTTTGAAAGGCAGGGCGATAAACTCATTTCTGAGACAGTCACCAGAATCTGAAATCTAACCCAAAAAACAAACACACTTATAGTCAGAGAATTAACTTAAAATATTAAAATAAATAAAATGTTGTGTAACTTCTGATAACCAATAAAAGTATAAGAGAGTGTCCTTCCCCAAAAGGACATTTTTCATAGGTAGATGTAGGGTTGGACCAAGTCCAACCCTTTTTTTATTCAATCAAACGGTCAAATGTTCTTTACAACTCTTTTAAGGGCCATAATATATCCGTAATGCAAACCTTCATGAAAAGGCAAAAAAGTAAGCGTGTCGCCGATATTCTTCAATTCCACTCCATATCTTGTAGTCCAGCTCGGATAAATTTCAAAAATTCCTTTTTTTAAGTCGCTCTCAAACATGTCTATGGTAGAAATAAACATTCCTTTAATTACTTCGATCTCCTGGCTTTCAACAAAACATTCAGGCTTAGTATTTGGCTTATAGGCCTCGAAAAAAGACTCCTCGACAACCATGTCCAGCCCTGCCCTTTTATAACACACTCCTTGCTGGCTTGCGATCAGATGTGCCAGATTCCAGATTATATTATTATTAAATCCGGAAGGAATTTTATTCAATTCGTCAACTGTGAGGTCGGCAATCAGGTTTAATAAAAATTTTCTTGTTGCCTTTAGCGATTCGACTTGTTTGTGCATTAGAATTACTGTTAAAGATTCTCGTTTGGATATTTTAGATTGTAGCAAAATACAACTTTTATGCACTAAACGAGTTCCAGATAAGTTCATTAAAACTTGTCTAAAGAAACTGCAAATCGTTATTTTGCCGCCGATGATCCATTTTAATTCCAAACTTCCAAATACTGGCACCACGATATTTACGGTGATGTCTAAACTCGCTGCAGACAACAATGCCATCAATCTCTCCCAGGGATTCCCTGATTTCGAAGGACCGGCCGAACTTATTGAATTAACCAATAAATATATGCTCGGTGGTAAAAACCAGTATGCCCCCATGGGCGGAGTGCCAGTTTTAAATGAAAGAATAGCAGAAAAGATGAACAGATTATATGGTGCAGAATATCATCCTGAAAAGGAAGTAACTGTTACTGCCGGTGGAACACAAGCCATCTTCACTGCACTTGCTTCTGTTATCCACCCCGGAGATGAAGTAATTATCTTCGAACCCGCCTACGATTCTTACGCACCCTCAATTAAACTTTTAGGTGGGCTTGTAAAGCCATTCGAGCTTTCACCTCCTGATTATGTTATTGATTGGAATATGGTGAAAAAGCTTATATCGAACCGCACGAGAATGATTATTCTTAATTCCCCGCAAAACCCCACAGGCACCATTCTTAAGCAAGAGGATATCAATCACCTTATAAAACTCACAAAAGATACCGATATACTTATTCTCAGCGATGAAGTTTATGAGCATATGGTATACGATGGCAACGAACACTTGAGCATGGCCAGATATCCGGAATTGCGCGAGCGAAGTTTTATTTCCACTTCATTTGGCAAATTATTTCACAACACGGGCTGGAAAATCGGCTATTGTTTGGCACCAGAGGCCTTAATGAATGAATTCAGAAAGGTACATCAATACCTGGTGTTTAGTGTTAATTCTCCTGTACAATATGCTATTGCAGATATGCTGTTGCATACTGATTACTACGAAACGCTAAAAACGTTCTTCGAAGAAAAACGAAACTTTTTTAGAAAATTATTACTTCAAACACGTTTTCAACTGCTACCTTGTGAAGGTTCTTATTTTCAATGTGTTGGAATTCGGGATTTAACAGACGAAAATGACGTTGTATTTACCAAACGATTAACAGAAAAGTTCGGCGTTGCATCTATTCCAACTTCTGCATTTTACTCAAAATCAACCGATTTCGGAGTGATAAGATTTTGCTTCGCCAAAAAGCAAGAAACTTTAGAAAATGCCGTTGAAAGATTAACTAAAGTTTAATTTTTATTCATTAAGACAGAACATTAATGAGCGTGTTAAAAATAACAACATTCCAGGCTTACATATTTTGGGAAAATATAGAAAAAAATCTCAAAAACCTTAGTCTGCGATTGTCGGGAATAAGAGAAAAAACCGACTTAATTGTACTTCCGGAAATGTTTAATACGGGTTTTTCTATGAACACTGCGGAATTGGCCGAAGAAATGAATGGCCGAACGATGCAATGGATGCAACAGCAAGCTAAACGCTTTGAATGTGTAATAACAGGAAGCCTTATAATCAAAGAAAATAACAATTATTATAACAGATTAATTTGGATGCGTCCGGATGGCACATTCGAAAAATACGACAAAAGACATCTCTTCGGATTAGCTAAAGAAGATGATTTTTATACCCCCGGGAAAGACAAACTGATAGTGGACTTAAATGGCTGGAAGATCTGTCCCGCTATTTGCTACGACCTTCGTTTTCCGGTATGGTTAAGAAATACAGAACCGGAATACGATTTATTGTTAATCGTAGCAAATTGGCCCGAGCGTCGCTCAATGCACTGGCGTGCGCTAATACCCGCCCGTGCGGTCGAAAATCTTTCATATGTAATTGGTGTAAACCGGGTTGGTCATGACGGCAACGAAGTTTACCATTCAGGCGATTCAATGTGCATCGACCCTAATGGAAAAACAGTTTATTATAAACCAAACGATGAAGATTTGTATACATTTTCAATTTCGAAAGATGAAGTTATTAAAGCGAGAAAATTATTTCCGTTTTTAAAAGATGCGGATAAATTTAAGCTGCTGGATTAATTCAGAGAAAGTTCGGATCTATACCCAAGATAAATGTGAATGCCTACAATCTTTTATATGTTTGTATTGTTTAAGCTTGTATTTACGCTAACCCGACCCTTATCATTGTAAAAATAAAAAAATGTTCAAAGAAATTGGGAACAAACCCCTTAGATACTTCAGCATCCTAATCTATTTTATTCTTTTACTTTTCTGCGCCATTGAAATAAACTTCCTTGGACTTTTCGGCTATTCTCCAACCTACCGGGATATTAAAAAGCCTACTATGCAGATTGCCTCAGAACTTTATACGGCTGATGGCAAACTTATCGGGAAGTATTTTAAGGAAAACCGTACTCCTATAGATTTTAAACAAATTACCCAAGGTACCATTGATGCTCTTATCGCAACAGAAGATGTGCGTTTTTATAAGCATCATGGAGTCGATATATATTCTGTTTTTTCAAGTTTAGCCTCAACTTTTTCTGGTGATAAACGAGGAGCAAGCACCATAACTCAGCAGCTTGCTAAAAACCTTTACAGGACCCGCAATAATAAACAACAGGGTTTTATAAGACATATACCCATCGCAAGAACGTTGGTTTACAAACTAAAGGAATGGACAACAGCCTTGAAGCTGGAACATCAGTATTCGAAGAATGAAATACTAACCATGTATTTTAATACTGTAACATTCGGCAGAAACACCTATGGATTAAAAACTGCAGCAAAAAAGTATTTCAATAAAGAGCCTGAAAAATTAAGTATTGAGCACTCGGCCATGCTTGTCGGGATGTTAAAAGCTACCACTACTTACAATCCCGATAACAACCCTGAAAAAACCCTTGAACGACGCAACGTAGTGCTGTCGCAAATGGAAAAATATGGCTATATCTCTCAACAGGAATATCAAAAGTACAAATCCAGGCCACTGGGCATCACTAAAGGAGATGTTATTGAAGATACCCGGGGTGATTCATATTTACGTTCGGCTGTCGCCAGATATCTTGAAGATTGGTGCGAAACGAATGGGTATGACCTTTACGAATCTGGATTAAAGATCTATACTACGATCGACTCCAAACTTCAGCAATATGCGGAAGAAGCAATGAAGGAACAAATGAAGGTCCTTCAACAACGACTAAATAATGCCTGGGGAGATCAGAATCCATGGAGAGACTCTAACGGTGATGAGATTAAAGACTTCCCTGAAAAGGCTGCCCAAAGACTTCCTTTATATAGCTATTTAAAGAAAAAGTACAATAACAACCCTGATTCAATTAATTACTACCTTAATAAGCCTAAAAAGATGAAGGTTTTTAACTGGAATGGCACAAAAGAGGTGGAATTTTCAACGATTGATTCAATTAAGTACTATGCCAAAATACTTAATACCGGGATGATGACGCTGGATCCGATGAATGGACATATTAAGGTTTGGGTTGGCGGAGTTGATTTCGAACACTTCAATTTTGATCATGTTAATCAGGCCAAACGTCAGGCTGGCTCCACGTTTAAACCATTCGCATACCTGGCTGCTTTAGAGAGCGGAATGAGTCCCTGCGATAAATTTGTGGATAGGCCGGTAAAAATTGCGTACCAGGAGAACAATAAAACCCTTTACTGGGAACCCAAAAATGCAGACTATTCTTTCTCCGGAAGGGAAATGACCTTGAGACATGCCATGGGACGTTCGGTCAATTCTGTTACAGCACAAGTAACCGAAAAAGTTGGCTGGGACAATGTGGTGAAGTACGCTCATGAATGTGGGATAGAAAGCAAATTAAAATCTGTTCCTTCAGTAAGCTTAGGATCTAACGATGTCTCTGTGTATGAAATGGTTAAAGCTTATGGTACTTTCTTAAATAAGGGAAAAAGAACAGAACCAATTTTAGTCTATAAAATTACAGACAATGATGGGCGCGTAATCCAGGAATTCAAAACAAAACAAACACAAGTAATCAGTGAAGAAATTGCCTGGCTAATGCTCTACATGTTCCGTGGGGGAATAGACGAACCGGGCGGTACCTCTCAATCTTTATGGGAATGGGATCTTTGGAAAAAAGGAAATCAAATTGGTGGTAAAACCGGAACGTCCTCAGATTTCGTAGATGGCTGGTATATGGGCATCACAAAAGATTTGGTAACCGGTGTGTGGGTGGGCTGCGATGAACGAAGCGTTCATTTCAGAACATCAGGCACAGGCGAAGGTTCGCATACGGCCTTACCTATTTTTGGTAAATTTATGGAAAAGGTGTATCACGATCCATCGACAGGTTACACCTACGGCCCATTCCCTAAACCAACAGTTGAAATAACGCGGGAATATCAATGTCCGACTGTGATCCCGAGAGACACGGTAACAGTCGATTCTGTCATGGTAGATTCCTTAGCAACACCCGATGATATAGAATTTGATGAACCTCTTGATACAGTATCTCAAAAGAAAGTAACACCAAAATCATCTGATAATAAACCTGTTGCACCTGCAAATCAATCACAGCAGCAGATAAACACAGAACCACAAACTAATAGAGAAAAAAGACAGGAAGCCAGGCGGAAAAGAAGAGAAGAACAAAACAATTAATTAATTTTTTTAATTATATAATCTCTATCGTAGCATTAAGACTTAAATAAACGTATTTTAGAAATAAATGGCTTTATATGACTTACCTGGACGCAACTAGGGCGAAGGCACTTAAATTATGCTTTTCTCTCCTTATAATTTACATGGCCGGCTCCGCACCTGCTTATGCACAATACTTCGGACAGAACCTTGTCCGCTATAAAAATCTGAAGTTTAAAGTTCATCAATCGCAGCATTTTGAGTTATACGATTACCTGAAAAACGATACTATAACTACTCATTTTCTTCAGGAGGCTGAAGTTTGGTACGACTTGCACCAGCAGGTATTCAGAGATACCTTCTCAAAAAGAAATCCTATAATCCTATACGAAAACCATCCTGATTTTCAATCAACTACCGCCATCGCCGGTGGGGTTGGCGTTGGGACAGGTGGTGTTACAGAAGGCTTAAAAAACAGGGTTGTTATGCCCTTAATGTCTCTTAACCATCAAACACGCCACGTTTTAGGGCACGAATTGGTCCATGCATTTCAATACCACTCGCTAATAGAAGGCGACTCAACTAATCTCGAAAATATTGGCAATCTTCCTTTATGGATGGTTGAAGGGATGGCCGAATATTTGTCTATAGGTAAAGTTGATGCCTTTACAGGGATGTGGATGAGAGACGCCTATATCAATAAGGATATTCCAACCCTTCGCGATCTTACCACCAATAACAGGTATTTCCCTTACCGCTACGGACAAGCATTCTGGACCTATATTGGATCAACCTACGGAGACACCATAATTGTTCCGCTATTTAAAGCCACAGCGAAATATGGTTATGAAATGGCCATAAGAAGAACCTTTGGATATGATGAACGAACTTTATCGAACTTATGGCGAACCAGTATAGAGAACACTTATAAACCTTTATTAAAAGATACTTCCCAGGTTCCAACCGGTAAAAATGTACTTAATTCAACCAATGCTGGCGATATGAACGTGGCGCCGGCTGTGTCTCCGGACGGAAAGTACATTGCTTTTTTATCTGAAAAAGAACTACTGAGTATCGATCTCTATCTGGCGGATGCGCATACGGGGAAAATAATTCGAAAGCTCACAAGTAAAGCCACAAACACACATATAGACGAATTTAGTTTTATTGAATCTGCAGGGGCCTGGTCGCCTGATAGCAAGCGATTCGCCTTTAGCGCTTTTAGCGGAGGACGCACAAAACTATTTGTGGTCGACGCGAACAGCGGAAAAAATTTACTAGTTGAAGGAATGGGCCCAGTTGAAGAATTCAGCAATCTCAGCTTTGCCCCTAACGGCGATGAAATTGCGTTTACTGGATTAAAAGATGGCTATAGCGATCTGTTCATATACAACTTGCGAACAAAAAAATTAACACAACTTACCAACGACAAATATTCAGATTATGCCCCGAGCTACTCACCAGATGGCCGTTCTCTTGTTTTTACCAGCGATAGAACGACCTTAGATGCTGCATCTGACAAAAGTGTTGCGATAACCTATACACTGGCAATAATGGATTTGGCGACTAAAACCATAAGAAGTATTCCAGTATTTGAAGGGGCAAATAACATGAATCCTCAATTTTCTGGAAACAGTCAGCAAATATATTTCCTCTCTAACAGAGATGGATTCAGAAATATGTACCGCTACACTCTTTCTGGCGGAAAAGTAGAACAGTTAACGGATTACTTTACAGGAATAAGTGGGATTACAGAATATTCGCCAGCATTAAGTCTATCCTATAACGACGACGTCGTATACTCTTATTATAGATCTCAAAAATACACGATTTACAATGCCAAAGCCAGTGAATTTAAGGCGGTAGAGGTTTCGCCGCAAGCATTAAACTTCAATGCTGCTATTCTTCCACCGGTAAAAAGCTCTGGCGTAGATTTAATTAATGCCAATCTCAATAATTTCGAAAGGTTTGAATTAATCGAACCCGAATCAATAAAGCAAGTGCCCTACCGGCCTCAATTTAAGCTTGATTACCTGTCAAGCAACGGCGTCGGAGCTCAGGTTGGGCGTTTAGGAACGGGCTTATCGAGCGGTGTTCAGGGAATATTCAGCGATATTTTGGGTGGCAACCAAATTCAGGCTGCAGCAGCAGTAAATGGTGAAATCTATGATTTTGGTGGGCAGGTTGCGTATATTAACCAGCAATCCCGAATAAACTGGGGCGCCGCCGTATCGCATATCCCTTACGTTTCAGGCTTTTCGAATATTAGTATTCAGAATGATCCAAATGTCGGACAGATATATGTAGAAGACTATGACATCTTAAGAACTTTTGAGGATCAGATCCAGGCATTTGCTTCATATCCTTTTTCACGGATTTCTCGTTTTGAGCTTGGAACCGGGGCCGCCTGGTATAGCTATCGCTTAGACAGATACAGTAATTATTATTCTTTAAATGGGGGCCAGCTTGGTGCCGACAAAAGAAAAGTACCCAGGGAAGAAGCGGCCGAAGATTACCGCGCCTATGGAATTGATTTTCAACCGTTCACCATTTACCAACTGAATAGCGCATTTGTAGGGGATAATTCATTAATGGGAATTACCGCTCCTTTAGCAGGATTTCGCTACAGATTCGGTGCAGAAAGTTATTTAGGCGATTATAGTTTTACAGCCCTTACTGCCGATTTTAGAAAATATCATCGTATTATGCCTGTTACCCTGGCGTTTAGGGCTTACAGTTATTCTCGTTTAGGAAAAGATCAGAATAGATTATATCCTCTTTTTGTAGGATATCCATATTTCATTCGCGGTTATGAAGCGAATTCATTTTACAAAAAAGGAACAGCTATTAATACACCTGGCCAGTTCAGCCTAAGTCAACTAACTGGTTCAAAAATTGCCGTGCTTAACTTTGAAGTACGGTTGCCTTTTACCGGCCCCAAGCGATTGTCGGCTATTGAATCCAAATTTCTATTCTCTGATTTAAATGCTTTCTTCGATATCGGTTTGGCATACGATCAGGACTCTAAAGTTACGTTTAGATCTCAACCGCGCCAATATGAAGGCTATGATGTTCAAACCAATACTCAAACGCTTATTACCGAACGAATTCCTGCAATGAGTGCCGGATTATCGCTACGGGTAAATGTATTTGGCTATTTCGTTATTGAACCATATGCAGCTATTCCATTCCAACGGAAAGATGTGAGTGGTCCGGTGATTGGACTAACGTTTGCACCGGGATGGTAAAAAATACTTTTAATAAGAAAAGCGGCTTTTGGTCGCTTTTTTTATTACATCGCATTGATACGCTTGTTTATTGACATTATCGAAGGATGAATCAATACCTTCTCAAAGTCAAGGCCAATGCTTAAATCTAACCAATCAGGATTCACTGCACGAACAAGCTTTTCCTTTTGAGCCCTGGTAAATTTGCTGATCAGATTAAATCGTTGTACAGCCGCTTCCTCGGTACGCATTTCTTCGAAATATATCAACCGGGTTAATTGCTGCGCAGAATCAAAAAACAAGTTGGGCATCTGCCGATAAAAATTTACTGTTTTTAATAAGTCAGCACTCATTCCAACATGTAATGATGTACGGTTGCGGTCTGTAACAATAAACACATATCTTTTCATATCTTTTTTCTTTAGTATTAAAAATATTTTGCTAATTTTATGAGCATAAAGTTACTAACTATTTTAGCAAAACAAAATTTATTTTAAAATGGCTAACATTTCTAATAATCTGCGGTACCTACGGAAGAAAAAAGGGCTTACACAACAGCAATTCGCTGATTTGATGGAAATTAAACGGTCGCTTGTCGGAGCATATGAAGAAGACCGAGCCGACCCCCGCTACGATTTGCTAAAAAAATTCGCATTGTTTTTTGAATTATCTATCGATGAGCTGATCAATGAGCAGATAAACGACAAATGGAAGCCCAAGCCAAAAAGTGATCCATCGAACCTGCGAGTTCTCAGTATATCTGTGGATTCTGAGGACAGGGAAAATATTGAATTGGTTCCAGTAAAAGCCAGTGCGGGATATTTGAACGGCTATGCAGATCCGCAATTTATTAGTGAGCTTCCGAAATTTCACCTGCCTTTTTTGAAACAAGGTACTTTCCGGGCTTTTGAGATTAAGGGCGACTCCATGTTGCCATTACCATCAGGTACGATCGTTATCGGAGAATACCTTGAAAATTGGAACGATGTAAAAGTTGGAGAAACTTATGTGTTTATTACAAAAGACGAGGGTGTAGTTTATAAACGTGCAGGTAATAAATTTAAAGAGAACAAAACAATAAAACTGATCTCCGACAATCCGGTATACGATCCTTATAACGTTACTTCAGAACAAATTCTTGAAATCTGGAAATCCAAAGCATACATCTCCACCGTTTTCCCAGAGCCAGTTCAGGAACCTACAATGGAAAGCTTAACATCAATGATGGCACAAATGCAAAAGTCAATTGCACAACTAAAACCCGGCAACAACTAAGTTACATCTCATCATTAAAATGGCCAGTGCGTAAAGCCGACGAGAAAAAAATTATGCCCTTTTAAATAACGAACAAAAGAACACATATACTGCACTGCCCGAGCAGCGACGTCAGAATATGAGACAAGGCGGTCAAGCGGCGCCCCCCAAGACCAGCTGGACAATAAAAAACTAATAGTATCTATTTTTAGGCGGAATGGTTTACCAGTCCGCCTTTTCTTATGGAAACACAAAAGAGTGAAGCCTCTACCGATCTGCGAAATAAATCCTTAACATTTTTTAACAATTCGCCTCCTTAAACCTTTTGAATTTAATTTCTTCTATCTATAAAAACACGATAGACATGAAAAAAATAATTTTAAGCGCAATTCTATTTCTGGGAATATCAACCCTTGGATTTTCTCAAGAAAGACCACAAAAAGAGCAAAGATCTCCGGAAGAACGAGCTCAAAAAATGACGGATGCTTTAGATAAAAAGCTGTCCCTGAACGCATCTCAAAAGGCTGAAATATACAAGATATATCTTGAACGCGCTCAGACGATGCATAAAATGAGAGCCGAGAAGAAAAAAGCTGACATGGCTGAAATGAAGACCAAATTTGAAGCCAGTGAAAACAAGATACTAAGCCTCTTAGATGAAAAGCAAAAAGTAACATATAATCAACTTAAAGCTGAGCGTAAAGACAAAATTCAAAAACGACACGGCGAACATAAAAGAGATTCTGTCAGTAAAAAACCTTAGGTTCTATGATTTCTTAATAAAAAAGCGGCTTTTTACGAGTCGCTTTTTTAATTTAGAGTTTTTGCAAATGTTTTGAAATATATCAACGAATTCATCGACCAGAAACTCCAGGAAAGAATCGCAAACTTGTCCTTACGAACGCTGTCGTCAAATAGAAATCTGATTGATTTTTGCTCTAATGATTATCTGGGATTTTCCAGATCTGAAAAACTTAAATCTTTAATTGAAACTCAATTACAACGAACTCCTTCCTATGCCATAGGCTCAACAGGCTCGAGGTTAATCTCCGGAAACGATGATTTCACAGAAATTCTCGAGTCCGAAATTGCATTATTTCACAACTCAGAGTCAGCCTTAATTTTCAATTCCGGATATGATGCGAATCTGGGTCTATTTTCATCCTTGCCCCAACGTGGCGACACCATTATACTCGACGAATTTATTCACGCCTCCATTATTGACGGCGCACGGCTAAGTCACGCAAATCGATACACCTTTAAACACAACGATTTGAACAGCCTTGAGGAAAAGCTGAAGCTTGCAAAGGGCCATATTTTTATAGGTATTGAAAGTATTTATTCGATGGATGGAGATACTGCTCCTTTGTCAGACATCATCCTTCTGGCGGAAAAATATTCGGCAGCAGTAATTGTTGACGAGGCACATGCTGTTGGAATATTTGGTAAAAACGGCAGAGGTTTAGTTGAACATCATGACCTTACAGACAAGGTCTTTGCACGAATAGTTACCTTCGGCAAAGCATTGGGCTGTCATGGCGCCGCTGTGCTTTGTAGTCAAAATTCGCGAACCTTTCTTGTCAATTTTGCACGCTCTTTTATCTACACGACCGCAGCTTCGTTTTATACTCATCTTTCTATAAAGATGGCGTACAAACATCTATTAGAGACTAAAATCTCTTCCATCCACGAAAAGGTTGAATTATTTAAACAAAGAACGCGGCCAATACTCGATCTATTTGTAAGCAGCAACTCTCCTATTCAATGTCTGGTTATTGCCGGCAATGAAAGAGCGAAGCATTTAGCCGCAACTTTGCAGGAAAAGTCATTCAATGTGAGGGCGATTTTGCACCCAACGGTACCTTCCGGAAAGGAAAGGCTGCGCATTTGCCTCCATTCTTTTAACACAGATTTAGAGATTGAAAAACTGGCGCAAACCCTGATAGAAAACATATGAAGCCACTTTTTATAACCGGAATCGGAACCGATATAGGCAAAACTCTTATCGCCGCCATCTTGGTCGAGAAACTTCGGGCTGATTATTGGAAACCTATACAATCAGGCGATTTACACAATTCGGATACGATGAAGGTAAAATCTCTTACATCAAACACAACATCAGTATTTCACCCTGAAAGCTATCGGCTTAGCCAGCCCTTTTCGCCGCATAAATCAGCCGATCTAGATGGAATTGAAATTGAATTAAAGTCAATCGCATTGCCAAAAACAACAAATAATAATCTTATAATAGAGGGTGCGGGTGGATTAATGGTTCCGTTAAATAACAAAGAATATATAGTTGATTTAATACAAACACTCGGGGCAGAAGTAATTCTGGTAATAAAAAATTACCTGGGAAGTATTAACCACTCGCTTTTAAGTTTGGAACTTTTAAAAGCACGAAACATCCCCGTTAAGGGATTAATTTTTAATTATGAAAGTGATAACTATTCCGAACAGGCGATACTTGCTCACAGTAATTTTCCAGTACTTGGTCGTGTGCCGAGAGTTGATACATTAACCAAAGAAAAAATCAAAGATTTAGGCAATTGCTTGAGAATAGATTAATTCAATTTTTATCCAAATCTAAAGTCTATCATGAAAATAGCAGTGATCGGTTCGGGAACTATGGGCAACGGTATTGCCCACACATTTGCGCAGTTTGGCCATGAAGTAAACTTGATAGACACCTCTGAAGAGGCATTAACAAAAGGATTTGAAACGATAAAAAAAAACACCGAACGACAGCTAACTAAAGGAGTTATAACTGAAGCTGAAAAATGTTCGGTATTAAATAACATCCGGTTATTTACTCATCTAGAAAGCGCTTTAACTGATGTTGATTTGGTAGTTGAGGCTGCCACAGAAAACACGCAGATAAAGTTAGATCTTTTTAAAAATCTCGACCTTTATTGCAAACCTGCGACCATTCTGGCCTCCAATACATCCTCAATATCAATTACCAAAATCGGAGAATCAACAAAACGCGCTGATAAAGTCATCGGAATGCATTTCATGAACCCCGTTCCATTAATGAAACTAGTTGAAGTTATACGGGGAAGGGAAACTTCTGATGAGACCACCAAACTGGTAATGCAGACAGCTCGAAATCTCAACAAAATACCTGTCGAAGTAAATGACGCACCCGGATTTGTAGCTAACCGCATATTGATGCCAATGATCAATGAAGCGATCTATACTTTACAGGAAGGTGTTGCCGGCGTCGAAGAGATTGATACAGTGATGAAACTCGGAATGTCTCACCCGATGGGCCCGCTTCAATTAGCAGATTATATTGGATTGGACGTTTGCCTCTCAATTTTAGAAGTAATGCGGGAAGGATTGAAGGATGATAAATATACCCCTTGTCCGTTGTTGATCGAATTGGTTAAAGATGGAAACTTAGGTATAAAATCCGGTTTAGGATTTTATGTGTATACCGAAAAAAGCAAGGAGCCGGTGGTAGCTCCCCGCTTTAAAGTATAATACGTTACATTCTCTCCGGAACATCGATTCCCAAAAGTCTCATTCCTCTTTTTATGATTGAACCTGTCGTTTCAGACAATGACAGTCTGAAGTTTTTCAACTCCTCATCATCCAATTTCAATATGGGTTCTTCATGGTAAAACTTATTATAAAGCTTTGCCAAATCATAAATATAATTAGCAATCTGAGCAGGACTGTACTCTTTTGCGGCAGACGTTAAAACTTCAGGGTATTTATTCAAAGTAATAATCAATTCACGCTCGGTCGCTGTGAAGGTTTCAATCTTACTGAATTCGGGTTTTTCAACTCCAGCCTTAGAAATAATTGAACGAATGCGGGCATGAGTGTATTGTATAAACGGACCGGTATGTCCCTGAAAATCGATAGACTCATTGGGATCAAATAATAAGCGTTTTTTCGGCTCTACTTTAAGCAGGAAATATTTTAAGGCGCCTAAACCGATCAGCCGGTAAAGCTCTTTCTTTTCAACTTCCGAAAAACCCTCCACTTTACCGAGTTCTTCAGTCCTTGATTTGGCAGTTTCGACCATTTCGTCAATTAAATCGTCTGCATCAACCACCGTCCCCTCTCTGGATTTCATTTTCCCGGAAGGCAAATCAACCATCCCGTACGATAAATGATGCAAGCCTTTCGCCCATGACTTACCCAGTTTCTCAAGTATCAGAAAAAGTACTTTAAAATGGTAATCCTGCTCGTTACCAACTACATACAACGATTCATCCATTCCGAAATCATTATATTTTAGTTGAGCGGTGCCCAAATCCTGCGTTATGTAAACTGAAGTTCCATCCCCGCGAAGAACAAGTTTTTCATCCAGGCCCTCAGCGGTTAAATCAATCCATACTGAGTTGTCTTCCTTTTTAAAAAAGACACCTTTTTCCAGACCTTCGTCGATGATATCTTTTCCTAAAAGATAAGTGTCCGACTCGTAATAGAACTTTTTAAAATCTACGCCAAGCTTTTTATAGGTTTCATCAAAACCTGCATACACCCAGCTATTCATTGTTTTCCAGAGCGTTATAACCTCTTCGTCACCAGCTTCCCATTGCTGAAGCATTTGCTGAGCTTCTTTAATTAATGCAGCATTCTTTTTGGCATCCTCCTCACTCTGACCAGCAGTTTTTAGTTCATCGATCTGTTTTTTATATTCTTTGTCAAAAATCACATAGTACTTTCCTACCAAATGATCGCCTTTTAAACCGCTGCTTTCGGGCGTTTCAGCATTTCCGAATTTCTTCCATGCCAGCATGGATTTACAAATATGAATACCTCTGTCGTTGACAAGATTTGCTTTAATCACATCATAACCATTCGCTGATAAAATTTCCGCAACCGAATATCCCAATAGATTATTACGAACATGACCTAAATGCAGCGGCTTATTGGTATTGGGAGAGGAGTATTCAACCATTACTTTTTTCCCGTTTGCCGGGAAATTCCCAAAGCCAACTTGCGAAATCTGGTCTTTATAAATAGAATGGAGAAAAGCGTCGGTTAAAGACAGATTAAGAAAACCCTTAATTACGTTGAATTTAGAAACATATGATATGTTATCTACCAGGTATTGACCTATTTCACTTCCTGTTTGTTCGGGAGATTTTTTCGACAAACGAGTTAGAGGGAAAGTAACCACGGTTACATCACCTTCAAACTCTTTCCTGGTTTCCTGCAGGCCAATTTCTGTTTCTTTTAATTCGGTATTATATAATGCCTTTACAGCATCAAGGGTTCCTTTAATTATAAAATCCATCGGTCAAAATTAATCATTATAGAATAAGCACAGGAAGAATATATTTAAGAATTGAGGTAAATTTGAATAGCAACATCAATCTTATGCAAAAAAGCACTTTTAAAATACAGGTTGGTTCAGAAATCGGCACTCTCCGTTCGCTAATCATTCATAGCCCTGATAGTGGTATTGGAAGAGTTGCACCTTCACAAGCTCAAGATTGGCTGTTCGAAGATATTATTCATTTAGACACTGTCCGAAAGGAAGAATATGATCTATACGTTAAGATATTGATGTATTTTCTTGATCCTGAAAAGATTAAAGGAAAGCTCGCCGAAATCGATTCACCGGAAAATGAAAGAGCATTTTTCAATCCGGGCAAAGCCGGATTCCACGCGTCATCGAAAGTAATTGAATTTGAAAAACTATTAGCAGATATACTCGCTCAGCCCGACATCAAAAACTCACTTACAGCTTCCGTTTGCGCAATTGAGGGCTGTAACTATAAAATCCAGCAGGAACTTATTCACACTGAGCCGCTGGAACTGGCAAAGACCTTAATTTCCGGCTCACGTTTTGTCGGAGAAATGCTTTTCCCTCCTATACCGAATCTCATCTTCACCAGAGATATTGGTATTGCGATAAACAATTTTATACTGATTAATAAACCTGCTAAAGCCGCCAGGGCAAGGGAAACTCTTTTAGCCAGATATATATTTTTTAACCATCCCGTTTTCGAAAACCATCAAAACATTCTCGAAATTCCGGATAAACTTCAGGATTTTTTAAGACCCGGTGAAGAGCATGGCGAAAAAACAACCATTGAAGGGGGTGATGTTATGGTTGTGAGTCCTGATCACGTTTTAATTGGTTGCACAGAAAGAACTTCTGCCAGCGGAGCAAGCGAGGCCATAAAACTGCTTTTTGAACGAAAGGTTGTAAAAAAGGTAACTGTCGTAAAAATTCCCCCCAAGCGTGATTTTATGCATATCGATACCGTATTTACCCAAATAAACAGAAACACTTGGGTGGTACTGGGTTCAATGTCTTCGCAAAAACCCGACAAAGAGTCTGAAGTTGTAGATTATATTTCAGAAAAAAGAAAGAAAGAAAAACCTGAAATCCTGCAATTCGAAATTGATAACATAAACGAGCCAAAATCATTTAATTGCATAGAAGCTCTTCTTGATGACATCAGCAAAAATGATTTAAAAAGCACAGAAAGAACTCAGTTTATCTATTCAGGAAACAATGTATTTCCGTTTGATGTGCGCGAACAATGGACCGACTCGTGTAATTTATTAGCACTAAAAGAAGGCGTTGTGGTAGGATACGAGCGAAACGATAAAACAGTGGAGGCATTTAAAGAAAAAGGATTCAATATAATAACTGCAGCAGATTTAATTACCCGGTTGGAGAGCGGAGAAAGTTCTGCAGAACATATTGAGAATACGCTTATACTAATGCCCTCTGCAGAATTATCAAGAGCTCGCGGAGGTTTTCATTGTATGAGCATGCCACTTTTCAGAGAAAAGCTGGAACCTATTTTTCCAGGAGAAAAGCTCACGAATGGACCAGCATCTACAATTATGATGATACGTCCGGTAAACTTTGCTTTTAATGAACAAACTGCTGGAAGCAATGCTTTTCAGGACGAGAGAAATAAAGAATTGAAAGTTCAGAAGAAGGCTTTGAAAGAGTTTGATGACTTTGTCACAATATTAAGAGAGAACCATATAAATGTGCTGGTCTTTGAGGATAATCCCGAGCCACACACTCCCGATTCTATTTTCCCCAATAATTGGATTTCTACCCACTCGGACGGCAAGATTTTCATTTATCCCATGAAGGCCAGTAACCGACGATTTGAAAAGCGGCCGGATATTATTGAAGAATTACGAATGAAATATAAAATTGATACTGAAGTGGATTTGAGTTACCTGGAATCGGAGGGAAAATTTCTCGAAGGAACCGGAAGCATGGTATTAGATCGAGTTAAAAAAATTGCCTATGCTTGTATATCGCCACGGACCGACGAAAAGGCGTTAAAGCTATTTTCGGATCTAAGTGGCTATAAGCCTATCGTTTTCCATGCTTTTGATAAAAAAGGTAAAGCCATCTATCATACCAATGTGATGATGTGTATAGGAGAAACATTTGCTGTAATTTGTCTCGAATCGATTACAGACAACAAAGAGAAAAATCAGCTTGTTAAATCACTTCAAGCTTCAGGAAAAAAAATCATCGATATTTCTTTTGAACAGATGTATAAGTTTGCGGGAAATATGCTTCAGTTAAAAAACACAAAAGGCGACAGCCTGCTCGTCATGTCTGAACAAGCTCGGAATTCTCTCTCCCCTCAGCAAGTAGAAGAATTAGAGCAATACAGCAAAATCATTGCCTCGCCTTTAAACACAATAGAAAGTTCAGGTGGAGGAAGTGCTAGATGTATGATCGCGGAAATTTATCTTGCGATGAAGTAAATCATTAAGCATTCTGTCACCAGTTAAAGTCCCTAAAAAACCAAAACTAATCGAACTATAAAGGCTTAGCAAGGATACTAATGCCTAATGAACCTCATTACTACTGAACTATTCTGTAACAAAAAATTCAAATAAAAAGAATAAGCGTAGAAATCATTAAAAAAATCTCATTTTTGCCAAAACTTAATAAATGCAGAGTTACGAAGAATTTATAGACCTCAGTGTTGGCTTCCCTCAAGAAGGCTTTGAGGTTATCGATGATGAACTTTATTTCCATGATCTTAACTTGATGGAAATGATCGAAACGTACGGCACGCCCCTCCGTTTTACTTACGTTCCCCTGATTAGCAAAAAAATACAACAGGCTAAACTGTTATTTAAAAAAGCCATAGTAAATAATAACTATCGCGGAAGCTATAAATACTGTTACTGTACTAAAAGCTCGCATTTTAAGCATGTTGTTGAAGAAGCCTTAAAAAACAACATCCACCTCGAAACATCTTCCGCATTCGACATGCCGATGATTGATGCCCTTGAAAAGAAAGGTGTTTTAGGTAAAGAGATTACGGTAATTTGTAACGGATTTAAAACATATCAATACAAACAATACATTATTGATATGCTGCATGATGGTTTCTCTAACATCATCCCGGTATTAGACAATAAAGAAGAATTTAATCTGTATGATGACGAGCTTGATATTCCATGTAATTTGGGTATCAGGATAGCAGCAGAAGAGCAGCCAGATTCTCAGTTCTATACGTCAAGACTGGGTATCAGGATGGAAGATATTCTTGATTTTTACAATAATAAAATTGCGGCTAATCCTAACTTCAAAGTAGTTCTTCTGCATTTCTTTATCAATTCCGGAATTTCGGATACTCCGTATTACTGGAATGAGCTGGAGAAATATGTGACGTTATACTGCAAATTCAAAAAGATAAATCCCGACCTGACAACCCTTGATATCGGCGGTGGAATGCCGTTTAAGGATTCCCTGGTTTTTGATTTCGATTACGAGTACATGGTAAACGAAATTGTAAAACGGATCAAAGAAATTTGTGCCGAGCACGACGTGGTTGAACCGGACATCATTACCGAATTTGGAAAATACACCTGTGCCGAGGCTTCGGGTATTTTATACAAAGTTTTAGGTAGAAAACAGCAAAATGACCGTGAAAAATGGCTTATGCTCGATGGTTCTTTTATCACCAATCTTCCTGATGTTTGGGCATTAAACCAAAAATATATTTTATTGCCTGTAAATAATTGGGATTCTGAATACGAACGTGTTAACCTTGGTGGCATCACTTGTGATGGTCAGGATTACTACAGTCAGGAGGCGCATATGAATAACGTATTCATGCCTAAAACTCGCAAAGTTCAATATGTAGGCTTCTTCCATACCGGCGCTTACCAGGAAGTGCTAAGTGGCTATGGTGGAATTCATCACTGTCTGCTTCCCTCTCCAAAACACGTAATTATTCGACGTAACCGCGACGAAACCTTCAATTTTGAGGTATTCGGAGAAGAGCAGAATAGTAAGCAGGTGTTGAAGATTTTAGGATATACATAGAGAAAAAGAAGGATTTAGAAAACGACCTTTCGTCTTTATTGGAAATCCAGTCCCGCTTTTGTTTCAAATCCTCATTACGCGCCCGAAGGGGGCGCTTCATTCCGGGTTTTCCACTCAATCGGGTTTGGATTTGAAAAGACACTTTTCCAAATATCCTGTAAAATCCCTGGATTTCGAGATTTGACAACTTTTCAAAAAGTTGTCAAATCTTTAATCTCACAATCACGCCTCCCCCATCATCAATCCTTCAATAGTATGGCCCTGTTCAATAGGCTCAAGGGCATCCACCAAACGACAGGTTAAATGTTCTTTTAAACTCTGCGGAAGCCTTTCATAAAATGCTTTTGTAATTTGCAAATCATGCCGTTCAGCATTATTCGCTCCGGGTGCATCAACCCCAAGAACCAGAGCTGGCCTCGATTTATCTGAATAATTAGCAGTGCCGCGATGTATCGTGAGAGCGGACCGGGCCGAGATATCTCCCATCTTCGGCATTTTACGTTGAGCCCGCTGCTCATATCTCTCATAATTGCCCTTGGGTGGAAACATATCATGCTGAAAATCTATAGGTAAATCCCATTGTGTGCCTGGAGCAATTTCGAAAGGACCCATATCTTCAAACACATCAACGGTAGTCAAGTTGAATGCCAATGAATTTAACCTCCTTCCTCTTATTGTATCTTCAGGAGCAGCGAAATCACGATGCCAAGGCTGAACTTGCGCACCCGGATTTGGCACATCAAACCCTATTTCGACAATCTTATATTCGGGACCAAGCACAGTCTCGCATACAAATATTATCCAGGGATGAGTAGCCAGGTCAAGAAAACCGGTAATATCTTCAGGATGTATTTCAACATAATGCCGCTTTGGCCCGCGTCCAACAGCACCACCCGGACGTTTTAATGCCTCTTCGTAAAGCTCTAAAAGTTCTTCATGCAGGTGCTGCACCCATTCTCGGCTAAATGCCCCTTTGTAGGCTATTATTCCATCCCCGTACAAACCACCCATAATTTCGGCAACATCAAAAGTTGGCGTTTGTACCCCTGACACCTCAGTATGAGCTTGATTTATGTTTTCGGTTTTCATATAGTTTTTCTATTCCACCTCGCAACGATAATGCCATTCACCCAAGGCAGGTTTTAGCATTTATTTCTTATAACGATAAGACACCAAGTATTTCGCACATCTTAAAAAACTGTGATATATGCTTATTACCAAGCTGTTGAAACACAAAAGCTATGTTAAAACGCTTAAATCCGAAACATTCAATCGTTTATTTTAAAATATTCTGGTAACCTAATTTAAAATATTAACGTAGTAGAGTCCTGTTAAAACAAAACTCTTCAAATAAATAACTAAAACGAAAAAAAATGAACACTTTTACAAAAACCTTAGCTCTTGCATTAACAGTTTTCGGATTTTCAACGCACTCTTTTGCGCAGGTTTCCGCCACTTCAACTGCAACGGCCTTAATTGTCACGCCAATTACAATTACAAAACAAGTGGATATGAATTTTGGCAACATTGCTGTGAGTGCAACTGGTGGTACCGTTGTATTGGCACCTGCAGGAACACGTACAACAACTGGCGGTGTAGTACTTCCGACAACAGCAACCGGTACTGTTACGGCAGCATCTTTCGATATTACAGGACAGGCTAACTACACCTATGCAATCACTTTACCTTCCACTGCTACTACACTTACTAGGAATTCCGGTGTCGAGACAATGAGTGTAGGTACCTTTACAAGTTCACCATCTCTAACTGGCACTTTAAGTGCAGGGGGTGCCCAAACAATTACGGTGGGTGCAACGCTAACTGTAGGAAACAGCCAAGCCGCTGGTACTTACGTATCAGGCACGCCATTCACTGTCACTGTAAATTATAACTAGTATTATCTTAGACAGAAAAAAGCGCTTGGGTAGTAAGCGTTTTTTTCTATTGTCTATAATCTAAAACCAACTTAATTTTTATATTTATTTATATCTATGACGCTTCTTAAAAGATATAATCGTAATTTTTACCTCTATTTGTCTTCCGCTTTTCTTTTCTTCTTTGCTTTTTCTACCGCCGCCTCGGCACAAGGAAATCTGCAAGTTATGCCTAAGCGAGTTGTTTTCGAAGGAAACAAGCGGTTTCAAGAACTCAACTTAGCAAATACTGGTCAGGATAGCGCCCAATTCGTCATTTCATTCATTAATTATAAAATGAAAGAGAATGGAGAATTTCAAGAAATAACAACTCCTGAAGAAGGGCAAAACTTTGCAGACAAATTTCTGCGCATTTTTCCACGGACAGTAACACTAGCGCCAAATGAGGCCCAGTCCATTAAGGTTCAGGTTATAAAAACTTCGAACTTAGCTGCGGGCGAATATCGTTCTCATATCTATTTCAGAGCGGTTCCTCCAGTCAAACCGCTTGGCGAAAAAGATACCAAAGCAGATACGAGCTCAGGAATATCTATAAAATTGACGCCAGTCTTTGGCCTAAGCATTCCGACTATTATCCGGATGGGTGAACCCGATGTTAAAATAACTCTTTCGGATCTAACCTTCGATAACAGTAATAATCTCCCAAAACTTAAATTAATTTTTAATCGTAGCGGCAATATGTCGGTCTATGGCGACCTTACAATTAATTATATTTCACCCGAAGGAACTGTTAAGCAGGTGGGTATGGCAAAAGGCCTGGCCGTATACACACCGAATCCGAAGCGAAGTTTTATACTAAATTTGGAGCAGAACAAGGACATTAACTATCGCAAGGGCAAACTTCAGGTTATCTATACCACTCCTCAGGATGCCAAGTCGATAAGCCTTGCGGAAGCAACGCTAGCTTTGAACTAAAACACTTGTGGAGAAACAGTACTGAGCATGAAGCTAAGAATAAGTATGAAAGTTAACCGTAGAATCTTAACACAGTTCATATATGTGGGATGTCTTGTCATGGCCAGTACTTTCACAACACAAGCTCAAACGGTTTCTGTATACCCCATACAAGATTTAAGTTTTGGTGCCTTCATACTGGGTAACACTGGAGGATCTGTAACTGTTTCGCACAGTGGCAACCGTAGTTCGACCGGCGATCTTATTCTGGCAAATCTGGGTGTTTTTTATTTTCCTGCAACAATTGAAATCGAAGCCCCTGCGGGCACTATCATTTCTATCCTGAACGGTCCTAATACTCAGCTATCCGGCAGTAATGGCGGTTCCGTCACACTCAGTCTGGGCGCTTCCGATAAAGGTTCATCTTTTACTACAACGGTATCTGCACCACAACGTACCACAGTAAGTATTGGGGGCACATTAACAGTAGGAAACCAGCAAAGTAATCCAGCTGGAAATTATAGTGGCACCTTTTCGGTAACATTTATAGAGCAATAAAGGTCCCGTTTAAGGGATTGTCATGAAGACGCAGTATACATACAAGCCATCTGAATATCCGAAGAGCATCGACTGTGTTATGACGAGCATTCTTATCGGCCTTTTGATATTGCTGTTAAATGCTGCCACTCCTACCCTTTCTTTCGCAAAAGAGGAACTTAACCCTCCCGACTATGACGAAATTTCTGTTTTCGTACAAGTTCCGAGAGTAGGCGGACAAGAAATTCCAGCAGTAATTAAAAACCAGGAGGCCTACCTCGCCATTACCGACCTTTTTAATTTCTTAAAATTAAAGAATAATCCTTCTCCCGATCTGGACTCGATTTCAGGCTTTTTTTTAAATAGCGAGAACACCTATCTTATTGACAAGGATAACAACCGTATTGTTTACAAAAACAACCCGATTAGACTTAATCCGAATGATCTTATCCGCACAGAATCGAATTTATATCTGAAAGCTCATTATTTCGGCGAGGTATTTGGCTTGGTATGCACATTCAACTTTCGCGGACTTTCAATCACTTTAAACACCAAAGATGAATTACCGGTAATTAAGGAACGAAAGATGGATCTGATGCGAAAAAATCTCAGTATCTTAAAAAGAGAAATAAAAGCAGATACTTCGATTGAACGGAGCCATTCACTTTTTAAGCTGGGAATGGCCGACTGGTCCGTCTTTTCAACGCAGCAAGAACAACGCATTCCCCTTACAAGACTTAATTTGGCTTTAGGTGGCACACTGGCTGGTGGCGAAACGAATGTAAACGTTAATTACTATAATAATCAGCCCTTCAATTTAAAGCAACAACAATATCTTTGGCGACTTGCTGATAACCAGCAGCCTTTGTTAAGACAAGTAATGGCAGGAAAAATTCCGGCTAATACGATTTCCTCTATCTACTCTCCAGTAGTTGGAGTACAATTAACCAACACGCCGACGACTTACCGGCGTTCGTTCGGCACCTACCGGATAAGCAATGTAACCGAGCCTGGATGGACCGTTGAACTTTATGTAAATAATGTTTTAGTAGACTATGTTAAGGCAGATGCGTCGGGATTTTACAAATTTGATGTTCCATTAATTTATGGAAACACAGTGGTTAACCTACGATTTTACGGGCCTTGGGGAGAAGAGCGAACGAGCGAGCAGAATATTAATGTACCCTTCAATTTTTTACCGGAAGAAGAATTCGAATATACCTTAACTGCAGGAGTTGTTGAGGACACCCTAAGCAGTAAGTTTTCACGTGCTGCGTTTAATTACGGAGTCGACAAGCGTTTTACTGTTGGCGGGGGAGTTGAATATCTCTCTTCTGTGGGATCCGCTCCTATACCGTTTGTAAACACATCTGTCAAAATACATAACAACCTGTTATTTACGGGGGAGCATAGTTACCGGGTACGCTCCAGGGGCGTTTTAACATATAGGACGCCATCAGAACTCCAGATCGAATTAAACTATATCTACTATGATAAGAATCAAAAGGCCATTAATATCAATTATCTGGAAGAAAAAAAATTGACTATGTCAATGCCTTTTCAAAGAAAAAACTTTTCTGCATTTTCCAGATTCACGTTAAACGAGGTTACGGTTCCCGGTTACAGATACACTACTGCGAGTTTGCTATTTTCCGGTGTATATGCAGGAATAAGCACCAACTTTAGCAGCTATGCCGTTTTCACCAGACAGGCCCAGTCAACGACCATTTTCAGCACTTTAGCACAAACTTATCGTTTGCCACACAGTCTTCTTTTTACACCACAAATACAATATAATTATTCTCAGCACACCATTTCTTCAACCAGAGCGGAACTCGAAAAACGCTTCACCAGACGAGCAGTATTTAATATCTTTTTCGACCGAAATTTTCTTACTTCTTCTCAATACGCAGGCTTTGGCCTTAGATATGATTTTTCATTTGTCCGAACTGCTTTTACGATGCGTCAAGGCAAAAACTTCTCAAATATGACCCAGCAGGCAAATGGTAGTCTTGTTTATGATGGCAAAACAAAATATCTGGGATTTAACAACCGTAGCAGTATAGGAAGAGGAGGAATAATTATTCAGTCATTTCTTGACCTTAACATGAATGGTAAAAGGGATAATAATGAGCCCAAAGTGCCAGGACTTAAGATCAGAACAACAGGTGGGCGTGTACATAACAATATAAGGGATACTACAATTCAAATATTTGATCTCGAACCCTACGTTAAATATCTTGTTGAGATCGATCGAAACAGCTTCGAAAATATAGCATGGTATATTAAAAACGCGACTGTAAGTGTAGCGATTGACCCTAACCAGCTTAAACTTGTTGAAATACCGGTTTCGATAGTTGGTGAGGTTTCGGGTATGGTAAACATAACCCGAAACAAAGAACTAAAAGGTCAGGGTCAGATTAATGTTCACATTTACAAAAACGGGCAACTTGTCGCAAAAACACTTTCTGAGAGTGACGGCTATTTTAGCTACATGGGTTTAAAGCCAGGCTCATACACGGTTCAAATCGACCCAATACAATTAAAAACCCTTAAGCTAAAGTCAACTCCCGAGGCGCTGCCAATTAACATTCTACCGACTATCGAGGGAGACTTAGCAAATGGACTCGGTTTTGTACTTTCCAGTTCTCCTTAACCAGATTTTGAACTCAAAACCTCTGGTGTAAAAACCAAACTGTTAGCAGTCACAATCAAACTTATCGAGCTGATTCAATAATATTGCAAAATTTTCGGGTTAGTAGAGCTTTATTTCTATTTCTCATCGATTAAATGCTACTTAAAAGCACAGGAGATAATGTGCTCCACACGTCCCACTCAAAGAGCCCGCAAACTTAAAAAAAAGAGCTAACCCAATCATAGGCACGATTGTAGTACCAGAGTTTTCTCTAATGGCTGAGGAGAAGTATTATCTTCCTCGTATTTACAACAGGGCTGTATAAACTGAGCACGAAATTAAAATTTTGTATTCTGTAAAGAAATTTATTTAACTTTACTATTAATATGAAGCTCTCTCTCAATTTTTGCATTCTAAGTTCTCTGATTCTGGTAATCTCTGCCAGATCATTTGCACAGAGCTCTGCTTCGGCCTCTATTTCCGCAACGATTACCACTCCTATCTCTATTGAAAAAGTTCCGGGTAAAGATTTAAACTTCGGCAATATAGCAGCAAGTCAATCTGTTGGAATAATAATCCTAAATACTAGTGGTGTTCGTCGGGCACAAGGGGGAGCCACCCTCCCTACTACTGCAGGCACAATTACTCCCGCCGAGTTTGTAGTATCAGGAGAAGGTTCCTACTCATTCTCTATAACTTTACCAGCATCTCAGGTTACCATGGTAAATTCTACAAATAATGAAACGATGATAGTTAATGGGTTTACAAGTTCTCCAGAAACTACTGGTACCCTTTCCGCAGGGAAGCTAACGCTCAAAATAGGTGCTACTTTAAATGTAAACCCTAACCAATCTCCGGGTGTATACTCATCTATTGCTCCGTTTGCCGTTACAGTCAATTATAATTAAATAAGACTGATTATTTGGTCTCAATTGCGTTGACTACAATCCTTGGGAGAAACTTGATTGGAAATTGGCTAAAACAACCACTTTACACGTCAAACTTGTCCAGCAACTTCAACAATGTTGCAAAATCTTTCGGATAGGGCGCTGATACCGTAATTTCATCCTCCTCATTGATTTTAAATGTCACCTCTTTTGCATGCAAAGCAAAGCGTTTCATAATTGGAAGTTCTTCCTGGTCTTTCCCTAAGCGGTAACCTCGCTTGATTCCAGAAAGAAGTACCGGTTGCCCGCCATACATGTCATCTCCTGCAATAGCAGCCCTCTGAGACGCCAAATGGATGCGAATCTGATGCATCCGGCCAGTTATTGGCTGGCATTCAATAAGTGTATAATGTTTATAAAATTTAATAGAATTAAAAATGGTTTCTGCGGCCTTGCCTTCCTGGCGACTTATCGCAACATTTTTATTTCCAAGGTTAAGTATGGGAAGATTGACATCTAGATTGTTAAACTGATGTGTGCCGTTAACAACCGCATGGTACACTTTTTTAACTTTGCGCCGCTCAAACTGCATTGATACCAGACGATAAGCCGCCGGATTTTTAGCGATAATCAAACAGCCCGAGGTTTCTTTATCCAGGCGATGACAAACCTGGGCGTCTGGAGTGTATTGCCGGGCAAGGCGCAGCATACTCATTTCTCCTCCTTCCCTTTCATCTAAAGAACTGATAAAAGGTGGCTTATTTACTACGATGATATCGTCGTTTTCGAATAGAATGGATTCTTTAAAATTTGGAAATTTCACAGGTCAAAAGTACAGAAAAAACCCGTTTCTATTTCTAATCCCTAACTTGTATACCATCAAACTTATACCCCACACCCTTTACCGTGCTTATATAATCCTCGCCAAGTTTTTCACGAAGTTTACGAATATGAACATCGATAGTTCTATTCGTTACTACGACAGAATCTTCCCAAATGCTCTTCAGTATCACCTCCCGCGTATACACTTTGCCCGGTTTTGAAGCAAGAAGATATAAAAGTTCGAATTCTTTCTTTGCCAATACTATTTTCTCACCATTGCGATACACCAGATATGTTTCTCTGTCAATGGTTAAGTCGGCTATTTCAAGCTTATTTTCAACAGGCTCATCTGCCTGACTGTTTCTTCTTAATATTGCATTTATGCGGCTCACAAGAGCTCTGGGTTTTATAGGTTTAGCGATATAATCATCGGCGCCTACATTAAATCCCGCGATTTCGGAGTATTCTTCGCTTCTGGCAGTGAGAAATACCATAAATGTATTTTTAAATTCATTCATGGTTCTTAAAATGCGACAAGCTTCAATACCATCCATCTTAGGCATCATAATGTCGAGGATGATTAAATCAGGATGAGAGCGTTTGGCCTCGCTCACCCCTTCCTGCCCATTTGAAGCAGTAAAAACCTGGTAACCTTCTTTTTTTAGATTGTATTCAATCAGTTCCCTGATATCAGGTTCGTCATCTACAACTAGGATCTTTTGTTTTGTTGAACTCATGGTTGTTATTTACCACTAAAGTATAACGCCAAAAGCATGAAATAGTTAAGGCTATATTAAATTATTGTTAACAATATACCTTTTGTTAACAAAATAACTACTTTACTTCAAGGTTTTAGTTAAGAAAACTTCAAGTTCGGCTCCTCTAAGGTTCTTAGCTAAGATTTTACCTTCTTTATCTAGAAGAAAAGAAGCTGGAATACCTTCAATACCATACTGCTTCACAACTTCGCTGTCCCATTGTTTAAGTTCAGAAACATGATTCCAGCTAAGATTATCTGTCTTAATTGCTTTTAACCATAAATCTCTGTTATTATCCAATGAAACACCAAGAATAGTAAAATTTCTATCCTTAAATGCATTGTACTGCTTTACAATATTCGGATTTTCCTCCCGACAAGGAGCACACCAAGACGCCCAAAAGTCTAATAACACATATTTACCTCTAAAATCTGACAGCTTTAGTTGTTTACCATCATTTGAGGCCATTTGAAAGTCAGGAGCGGTTTGTCCAACTGCAAGTGATTTCAATTTATCCATTTTGGCTAAAAAGCTTTGAACTGCAGCAGTATTGGGAAACTTGCCTTTAATATCTTCTGAATACTTTATAAGCTGGGACTCATATTTAGTCTGATCAAGCGAACTCATAGCATAAAATCCGGCCAGATTGTCTTTGTTTTTTTCACTAAAAACAATGGTCTCTTTAGCAAAAGCATCCATATTTTGTTCAAAACGCGGAATCAAAACAGCTTCGATTGAATCTTTAGCCGCTGGATTTTGGCTCACTTTCGTCTGATATTCTTGCTGAATATCCATATAGATCTTACTATACCTGGCGCTGATCTTATTAAAATCTTTTAGTTTTTCAGAATCAACCGAACCTGTTAACTCATATTCCCCTGCCTCGTTTGAATAATCGGCTGTGAACTCAATCTCATCTCCATTTTTCGCAATAAGAGGATACGTTTTTTGCCCTGCTGATAGGTAATAAAAATCATTTTCCGGAGAAATAAAACTAAATTTAAATTCACCTTTATCATTTAGAATAGCTGAATCAACGAGTTTATCGCCTTTGTAAATTGCTATACTTTTCAGCCCTGCCGCATTCTCAAATTTACCGCTCAGGGTAACCTCATCGCTATTTTTACAAGCTGCTAAAACTGCGATTAACAGCATCAGCATTCCAATTATTTTCTTCACTTCAATGAGTCTAATTTCTCAACAACCAATTTATTTGCGGTTTTAGGATCTATTTTTCCTTTGGATAATTTCATTACTTCACCCATAAATAATCCCAGAACTCCTTTTTTGCCCTTATTGTACTCGGTAACTTTATCAGGATACATAGAAATTGCCTGATCTATGTATTGCATCAGCTCGTCACCGCCAGTGTCGATAAGAAGATTCAACTCCTGTACCATATCAAGAACATCCATTCTGGGATTCTTAATCAATTCGGGAAACAACTGCTGAGTAGCCGCCGTATTATTTATTTTCTTATCATCAACTAACGAAATTATTGTGGCAACAGATTCCGCCGGAATTTGTTCCAAAAGTTTCCCTTTGGGATTCTCGTTTAAATAAGACTGGATCGGACCGCTAACCCAGTTGGCAGCCGACTTGTAATTATCTGTAAACTTTACTACTTCCTGAAAATAATCGGACACCGATCTATCAGATGTAAGCAAATAAGCATCATAATCAGACAATCCAAAACTTTCTGTATATCGTTTAACCCTTTGTTCCGGAAGCTCCGGAAGGTCGCTCTTAATTTTATCGACAAATTCTTCGCTTAGCACCAAAGGAGGCAAGTCTGGCTCAGGGAAATAACGGTAGTCATAGGCCATTTCCTTAGAACGCAAAACGGATGTTACTCCACTTGCTGCGTCAAAATTCAACGTATTTTGATCAATTTTCCCGCCATTCTCAATTACTTCTATCTGTCTGCGAAATTCGTAATTCACTGCCCGCTGAAGATTTCGGATAGAGTTAAGATTTTTCACTTCGCATCTTGATCCATATTCAGTTGCTCCCTTTAACCGAACAGAAATGTTGGCATCACAACGTAAACTGCCTTCTTCCATATTCCCATCACAAATTTCAAGATACCGAACAAGCTTTCTGATTTCGCTCAAATAAGCCGCAGCTTCTTCTGCCGACCTTAAATCTGGTTCAGACACTATTTCCACGAGAGGTACACCAGCGCGGTTTAAATCGATTAAAGAACACTTGTCATCTTTGTCATGAATACTCTTACCCGCATCTTCTTCCATATGGATACGATTTAAACGGATATTTTTTTTCGGCTGATCTTTTACGCTAATAGAAACAAAGCCCTGCTGACAAATGGGCAAATGATCCTGGGTGATTTGATACCCTTTCGGAAGATCAGCATAAAAATAATTTTTACGATCGAACCTATTTACTTTATTAATGGTGCAATTGGTTGCCAAACCCATTTTCACTGCAAAGGATACGACTTTTTTATTCAGCTTAGGCAAAGAGCCGGGTAAGCCTAAAGAAACAATACTTGTATGATGATTTGGCTCAGCGCCAAATGATGCAGGATCTGAGGAAAAAATCTTTGTATTCGTTGACAGCTGGGCATGTATTTCCAAACCGACAACCAGTTCATATTTATCAAGCACCTCTGGGGTAAGTTTTTGTTCCGTTTTCATTTTATTGTAAGGGAGCCAAATATACTATTTCTGTTTAATGATACAGATTCGGTCGGGAATGAAAGTCAATCAATATTTAACTAGAGCTTATTGATTGACTGCTTGTCGTATTCTGATGAGCTTCTCTAATAAGTTCTCGAGTAAAGACAGGTGCAACATATTCGCTCCATCTGACTTTGCATGCTCTGGTTCCGGATGGGTTTCAATAAACAAACCATCGGCTCCAACCGCAATTGCAGCTTTCGCAATAGTTTCAATCAAGGTAGGTTTGCCTCCAGTTACTCCCGAAGTTTGATTTGGCTGTTGCAATGAGTGGGTACAATCCATCACGACAGGCACTCCGAACGATCTCATCTCCGGAATCCCGCGAAAATCAACGATAAGATCCTGATAACCGAAAGTATTTCCACGATCGGTTAAAATAACTTTATCATTACCGCTGTCCCGCACCTTATCTACAGCAAATTTCATGGACCCTGCAGACAGGAACTGTCCTTTTTTGATATTTACAACCTTTCCGGTTTTAGCTGCAGCAACCAGCAGATCAGTTTGGCGACATAGAAATGCCGGGATCTGCAATACATCAACGTATTGAGCCGCCATTTCTGCTTCCTCTGCAGCATGAATATCCGTTACGGTTGGAATGCCAAATTCTCTGTTTATCCTGGCAAGAATTTTCAATGCGTTTTCATCACCAATCCCTGTAAAAGAATCAATTCTTGAGCGATTTGCTTTTCTGTACGACCCTTTAAATATGTAGGGGATCTGAAGTTTATCTGTAATCTGAACAACCTTTTCAGCAATGCGCATCGCCATATCTTCGCCTTCAATGGCGCAAGGGCCTGCCATCAAAAAGAAATTGTCAGATTCAGAATATTTAATTTGAGAAAGATTATTGATCATTAGTTTCCTAATTCGGATAAAAATTTAATACGCATTAGCTGGAGTTCTTCTCGGGTATAATCATCGCTTCCCAATTCTTTTAAAGCTTCATCAATAGAATCCACTTCTGCACTTCTGAAATAATCAAAAACTTCATCCTGACGGTCTTCATCAATCATTTCATCGATATAATAATTCAAATTCAGCTTAGTACCTGAACTAACAATAGTTTCAACTTCTCTTAGAATATCTTCATATGAAATCCCTTTGGAAGAAGCAATATCGTCAAGAGCCAGTTGCTTGTCTATATTCTGAATAATAGACACCTTTAAAGCCGATTTATTCGCCGCACTTTTAATAACAAGATCCACTGGCCTGTCGATGTCATTCTCTTCTACGTATTTGCTAATCAATTCTATAAACTGAGAGCCAAATTTCATAGCTTTACCAGAACCCACGCCATGAATTTGCTTTAATTCGCCAACCGTAATCGGGTAATGAGTACACATTTCCTCCAGAGAAGGATCCTGGAAAATTACAAAAGGTGGAAGATTTTTTTGCTTAGCGATACGCTTCCGCAGATCTTTAAGCATTTGAAGCAAAGCGGTATCCAATGTGCCTGCTCCCTGCTGGGCCCCATCTTCCTGATCATCCTCTGCGGTTTCCATCACCCGATTTAGAATAAACCTTAATGAATGAGGATTATCGATAAATGACTTTCCCGATTTAGTTAAATGAAGCAGGCCGTAATTATCAATATCCTTCGAAAGATAATTATTTAAAAGAGCTTGCCTCAGCAATGACTTCCAGTATATTAAACCGTCTTCCTTTCCGCTTCCGAAATAAGATAATTTATGATGGTCGTAAGCAGTTATTTGCGAAGTCTCGACTCCCATCATAATGTTAATGATATGATGATCGTCGAATTTTTCTCCGAGTTCCAAAACAGCTTTCAGCGTTTTCTTCAGGTTATCAGAAGCGTCAAAATGAGTTTTTGGTGCCCGACAACAATCGCACATATTGTTACACCCTGCTTCATTAAAATTTTCGCCAAAATAGTGCAGAATTTGTTTTCTTCTGCACACAGAAGATTCTGCGTAATCAATAACTTCTTTTAATATCTGTGTCCCGATTTCACGTTCAGAAACCGGCTTATCTTTCATGAATTTAGCAAGCTTGTCAATGTCTTTTTCCGCATAAAATGCTATACACTGACCTTCTCCGCCGTCTCTTCCGGCCCGACCAGTCTCCTGGTAATAACCTTCCATAGACTTCGGAATATCATGATGGATCACATAACGAACATCGGGTTTATCTATCCCCATCCCGAAAGCAATGGTAGCAACAATAACCTCAACATCCTCCATCAAAAACTTATCCTGCGTATCAGCTCTCGTTTTGGGATCTAATCCCGCGTGATAAGGGAGAGCCTTTATTCCATTTAAATTCAACGCTTCGGCTACTTCCTCAACCTTTTTACGACTCAGGCAATAAATAATCCCGGTTTTTCCCTGATGTCCTTTAATGAAGCGGATTATTTCTTTCATCACGTTTCGTTTTGGCCGAACCTCATAATATAGATTGGGCCTGTTGAAAGATGATTTGAATAGAGTTGAATCTGTCATCTGCAGGTTTTTGATAATATCCTGCTGAACTTTAGGTGTTGCTGTGGCTGTTAGAGCGATAATGGGTATATTCTCGCCAAGAGAAGTAATTACTTGTCTGATCTTTCTGTATTCAGGGCGGAAATCATGTCCCCATTCAGAGATACAATGCGCTTCGTCAACTGCAACGAAGGATATAGTGATTAAGTTAAGGAATTCTATATTTTCAGCTTTCGCAAGCGATTCAGGAGCTACATATAATAACTTTGTTTCGCCACTTAAAACATCTTGCTTAACTTTGGTTATTTCAGCTTTATTTAATGAAGAATTTAGAAAGTGTGCAATACTTTCTGTACCGCCAAAAGCTCTTAACTGATCCACCTGATTTTTCATCAGGGCAATAAGAGGTGATATTACAATTGCTGTACCTTCGGTCATTAATGCCGGCAACTGGTAACATATTGATTTACCGCCACCTGTAGGCATTATTACGAATGTATCTCTCTTTTGAAGAACGTTAGTTATTATAGCCTCCTGCTCACCTTTGAAGTTATCAAACCCAAAAAAATTCTGTAAATTATCAAATAATGATTTCTTTATCTCCATGTCCTCCCGGAATTAAAATTAGAAAGTCTAATTTTAAACATCAAAATAACATATTTTTGCCGTGAAATAGTATTTTAAATTAAAAAACTTCTGTTTGAAGACAAACATCGAAATTTTAAATATCGCCCGAAATACACTTCAAACGGAAGTAGAGGGATTATCCGGGTTGATTCAAAGATTAAATAATGACTTTCCAGTGATAATTGAACGTATCCTTGGCATCAAGGGGCGGGTTATTATCTCTGGAGTAGGCAAAAGCGCCATAATAGCACAAAAGATTGTGGCGACATTTAATTCGACAGGCACCCCATCCATTTTTATGCATGCTGCTGATGCAATACATGGAGATTTAGGCATTATTCAAACCGATGATATTGTAATTTGCATCTCAAAAAGCGGAAACACATCAGAAATTAAAGTACTTGTCCCATTTCTAAAACAAGCAGGAAACATTCTTATCGGAATGGTGGGCGATATAAATTCATATTTAGCTCAACAGGCTGATTTTGTTTTAGATACCACCATTGAAAAAGAAGCTTGCCCGCACAATCTGGCTCCAACGACGAGCACGACAGCCCAACTGGCGATGGGAGACGCTCTTGCGGTTAGTTTACTTGAGTGCAGAGAATTTAGCAGTAAAGATTTTGCCAAATACCATCCAGGTGGTTCGCTAGGCAAACGTTTATATTTAAAAGTTAAAGACCTTTATACACACAACAATAAGCCGGAAGTTGGCATTGATTCTTCAATTAAGGAAGTAATTGTCGAGATTACGAAAAACCGATTAGGGGCTGTAACAGTTGTGAAGAATAACACCATTGCAGGAATAATAACAGATGGAGATATTAGACGAATGATGGAAAAACATAACTCTTTTGAGCAATTAACTGCAAAAGACATTATGGGAAGATCTCCAAGACAGATTGAGAGCGACGAGCTAGCGATAAACGCATTAGAGATAATGAGAAGTAACAATATCACACAACTAGTAGTTTCAGATAGTGGAGTTTATAAAGGAATTATACATTTGCACGACTTATTAAAAGAAGGAATTTTATAACTAATGAAGAATTACTACGCAGTGATTATGGCTGGTGGCATTGGCAGCCGATTTTGGCCAATAAGCCGTTCAGCACATCCTAAGCAGTTTATAGATATACTAGGAACAGGTAAAACACTGATACAAACCACCTATGAGCGTTTTTTAAAAATTGTTCCGGCAGAAAATATTTTCATTGTCACCAATGAAAATTACAGACCATTGGTAGAAGAGCAATTACCAGACATACACTCAACGCAAATTCTCGGAGAGCCGGTGATGAGGAATACAGCTCCATGTATTGCTTATGCCTGTCATAAAATAAACAGGCTGAATCCTGAAGCATCGATAGTGGTGGCACCCTCTGATCACTTAATTCTAAATTCGGCAGAATTTGAAAAAAACATCACCGAATCATTGGAAGCAGCCTCAAGAAATAATTGCCTGATAACACTCGGAATTAAACCTTCACGTCCAGATACAGGTTATGGGTACATTCAATTTACAGAGGAAACTCTGGACAATGAATTTCATAAAGTTAAAACCTTTACTGAAAAGCCTAATCTGGACCTGGCAAAAACGTTTGTTCAAAGCGGTGAGTTCTTATGGAATGCGGGTATTTTCGTTTGGTCCGCAGCATCTATCATTAGTGCATTTGAACAATATCTACCAGAAATGAACGACATTTTCAAAGACGGTGCGAGCATTTATAACACTGAAAACGAATATTCCTTTATCCAAAACGCTTATTATCAATGCACAAACATCTCTATTGATTACGGGATCATGGAGAAAGCCGATAATGTTTACATTTTACCCACCGATTTTGGATGGTCTGATTTAGGCACCTGGGCTTCGGTGTATGAACTTGCAGACAAAGATTATCTCGGAAACGCGGTAATCCCTTCAGATAAGGTCATTATGTACGATTCGTCAAACTGCATGGTGAACGTACCAAAAGGCAAACTGGTAATTTTACAGGGACTGGACGATTATATTGTAGTTGAATCCAATAACACGCTTATGATTTGCCACAAAGACAAAGAGCAAAACGTAAAAGAGATAGTTGCCGATGTGAAATCGAAATTTGGCAATGAGTTTATTTAGAGCGATTAAGATTTGACAACTTTTAAAAAGTTGTCAAATCTTAATCGCCGTTCATTGCTCCCACCCGCTGCCTTACAGCCTCATATAATATTACTCCCGCCGAAACTGATACATTTAGGGAATGTATTTCTCCGAACATTGGGATTTTAGCCAAATAATCGGCGCCTCTTATAATTTCATTAGAAATACCATCCTCTTCAGAGCCTAATACTATAGCTACCGGCATTGTATAATCAGGAGCGTATAAAAAATCATTTGTTTTTTCGGTACACGCCACTACAAACAGGCCCGATTCCTGCAAAAAACGCGTGGTTTTTAAGAGGCTTTCTTCACGACATACCGGAATTTTGAACAGAGCGCCGGCAGAAGTTTTGATAGCATCGGGATTGATTTGTGCAGAGCCTTTTACCGGAACCACAATCGCATGAACCCCTGCACATTCTGCGGTTCTGGCAATTGCTCCAAAATTTCGAACATCTGTAACACCATCTAAAATCAAAATAAGTGGAGTCTCCCCTTTCTCAAAAATGGCGGGTATGATATCTTCAATCCGCTGATAAGTAACCGGGGAAATAAAAGCTATTACTCCCTGATGGTTTTTAGAGGTGATTCTATTTAACTTTTCAACAGGAACCATTTGAAAGTTAATAAGCTTATCGCTAAGTAATGATTTCAGCTCCTGAAATATACTTCCCGTAAGACCGCGTTGTACGTAAATCGCATCAATATCCTTCCCGCTTTGTACAGCCTCAATCACCGCACGGATTCCAAACACCATTTGATTCGACTCTTTTTTTGGCCTTAAAGACTTAGTGTGCATTGTTAAAAATTTTAGCACGCAAAGTACTGATATTTGCTCAGAATTAAGGTTCGGTTTTTATTTTTCATCTGATTGTTAACATCGTAAAAAGTTATCAACACATCATTGAATGTATTTAAAAGCTGGAATTTACACTAATTAACATTTTATTCACAGCCTATTGTGAACAGAACAGGGTACTTGTTAACACGATATGGTAAGTGTAAATATTTTTTTGTGTGTAAGTATCTAGAGAGAAAAACTTACTTAATGCTATTTTTGTACCGATGAGTTTAGACAACCAAAATGATTATCAACCTGGGAAGAAATCTGCACTAACGGATCGTCGTGCCCGCTTAAGCAATATGGTAAGTGGTCTTGGTAAACTTCCTCCCCAGGCGGTTGATTTAGAAGAAGCGGTCCTTGGAGCATTGATGCTCGAAAAAGATGCGCTTTCTGCGGTAATCGATATTTTAAAACCTGAGATTTTTTATAAAGAAAGTCATAATAAAATTTTTGCGGCAATACACGCACTTTTCCAAAAATCATCACCTGTAGATATCTTAACGGTCACTTCTCAATTACGCCAGCAAGGCGATTTAGAAATGATTGGCGGCGCCTATTACATCACCGAATTAACCAATCGAGTAGCCTCAGCAGCGAATATAGAATTCCACGCAAGGATAATCTCACAAAAATACATTCAGAGAGAATTAATTCGGATCTCTACCGAAATAATAAACAGCGCTTACGAAGACACGACAGATATTTTCGACTTGCTGGATAATGCTGAGAAAAACCTCTTCGATATTGCGCAGAATAACCTTCGTCGCGACTCCAGAAAAATGGACGATATTGTTCGTGAATCTATCGAGACACTTGAAAAACTTCGCGATAAAGTTGATGGCCTTACCGGTGTACCTTCCGGATTTACCGGTTTAGATAGAATGACCTCGGGTTGGCAACCATCAGACCTGGTTATTATCGCAGCCCGCCCAGCTATGGGTAAAACAGCGTTTGTATTAAGCTGCGCACGGAATGCCGCTGTCCAGTTTAAAAAACCTGTGGTTGTATTTTCCCTGGAAATGTCATCGGTACAACTGGTAAACCGTTTGATATCGGGAGAAACCGAAATTGAGCAGGAAAAGATCCGTAAAGGGAATCTGGCTGAATGGGAATGGCAACAGCTTCACTCGAAGATTGGAACACTAACAGAAGCTCCACTATTTATTGACGATACACCGGCTTTAAATATTTTTGAATTCAGAGCCAAATGCAGAAGACTGAAAGCTCAGTACGATATCCAGATGGTAATTGTCGATTACCTGCAATTAATGCATGGTAAAGGCGAAGGTAAAGGCGGAGGAAACCGTGAACAGGAAATTGGTAGTATTTCACGAGCTTTAAAATCTGTAGCAAAAGAATTGAACGTGCCAGTATTAGCCCTGTCACAGTTAAGTCGGGCGGTAGAAAGCAGACCTGGTGCAAGCAAAAGACCGATGCTTTCAGATTTACGTGAATCAGGCTCAATTGAGCAGGATGCCGATATGGTATTGTTTCTTTACAGACCAGAATATTATGGTCTGACAGAAGATGAAGAAGGACGCTCTACTATTGGTATCGGTGAAGTAATCATTGCAAAACACAGAAATGGTGAAACAGGAACAGTTCCGTTACGATTCGTAGGTAAATTTGTAAAGTTTGCCGATTTAGAAGATGACTTTTCGGGACCAAGTGCTCAAAAGGGTAATCCTTTCGGAGCAATGGCACCTTCAGAAGACTTCGAAAAACCAAGTAATTTTATTATTCGGCCATCCAGAATGGATGACATTGATGAAGAACCGCCATTTTAAATTCCCAACACAATTATTTCAGGGAACTATACACGCAATGCTAAGCTGATTGAATTAGAAAAGTTCTCGGCGAGCTTGCGTTTTTTTTTCTTCCTCGCTTTGCGTGACCCTGATCAGGCTTCCTCTATTAAATAAACCAACCTAGCAACACACCTCCAAGTATTATAAACGGTGTTCTAACCCGGGTGAAATTTAATAACAGAAAGGTTGCCAATATTAACCCAAAAGACAAAAAGCTTAAAGGCAATTCCTTAAGCATAAAAAAGAAAGCAGCGATTAAAAAGCCTACGGCAACTGCGTTTATTCCCGAAAGTGAATTTTTTATTCGGGCGATCTTCTTTAGATCATTCCAAAAAGGCACAAAAAACAACACCAGAATAAATCCCGGAAGATTAATACCCAAAACAGCTACAATGCTCCCTAAAATCTGACCACCAATCGAATAACCTGCATTTTTCATAGCCATGGTACCGACAAATGACGTAAAGGAGAAAGTCGGTCCCGGAAGCGCCTGCTGCAAGGCAAAGCCTGCTAAAAACTCATCACCTGATAGATAATGTTTCATTTGCACAAACTCTGTAAACATTAATGGAATAAGAACCTGACCACCGCCAAATATTATGATTCCATTTCGGTAAAAGTTTTCAAACAACCTGATAGGTAAACTAAAGGGAGAAGTTTGGTTGATAATAGCACCCAAAGTCGCAAATAGTAGTAAGATCCCGAGATAGTATGCTATTTTTCGGGTATTTATATTCGAAAATAACTTAACGCGAAGCTGATTTTCTTCTTGAGTTGTCTCTAAGGCCGAAGAAATAATTCCTCCCAAAAGTATCAGAATCGGAAAAACGTAAGCATTTCGGAGGATTAGAGTTACTATCACCGCGGTAGCGGCCAGCCAGATAGAAATTTCACTTTTCAAGACCGATTTTGCTAATATATAAGCGGCATACCCTACAATGCCCACAGCAATAGGCTGGACATAGCGCATAATCTGAATGAATTTATTTTGATCGTCAAGGAAAGACAACATAATAGCTGCGAAGCATAAAATCGCGGCCGATGGAATTACCCAAATCAAAAACGTTAAGGCAGAAAGCCACAGTCCACCAACTTTGTATGCAATACCTACGAGTGTTTGGGTAGATGATGGCCCTGGAAGTAATTGTGTTAGACCATTTAGTTCCAGCAATTCCTTTTCGTCGATATAATGTCGTCTATCAACAAAATCTTTTAGCATGATAGCAATATGCGCCTGAGCGCCGCCAAACGATGTGAATGTATACAGAAATACATCCCGGATAAAAAGAAATTGTTTTGCGTTCAAGGGTTAATCGTCTTCGTAATCTAAACCTATTGCCGAATTATAAACAGCTTGTAACTCAGAAAGAGCATGATTGTCTCTCGCAGAACGGGCAACCTGCATTCCCTGCTCATATATCTTGATAGCGTCTTCAGTCCTGTTAAGCTTTTCATATAATTTACCCAGGTGGTAATAAGTTCCAATATATTCTTTATGATTAAGAATTAAATCTTCAAAGTAAATCAAAGCAGACGTAAAATCGTTTAATGCTATATACTCTGTCGCTAAGGCATACTTTAAGAAAGGATCATTTGGTTCATTATTGTGAAACTCTAACAGCTTTTGTAATCGGGTGCTCTGCATTTTAAAAAGAAGCTTTTTTAAACTAAATTTGCAAAAAAGACAATATGAAATTATTGGTTTGTATAAGTAATGTACCGGATACCACGACAAAAGTAACTTTTACTAACAATAATACACAATTCAACACGGCGGGAGTTCAATTTATACTAAATCCTTACGATGAGATTGCTTTATCAAAAGCGATCGAACTCACAGAAGAGGGCAAGGGAACAGTTACAGTGATTCATGTTGGTGAAGCCTCTGCCGAGCCGACTATACGTAAAGCTCTTGCTATAGGTGCGGATGAGGCAGTAAGGGTAGACGCTATCGCACACGATGCCTTTTTTGTAGCGTCGCAGATATCGAAATATGCTGCAAACCAAAACTTTGATCTGATACTTACAGGAAGAGAATCTATTGATTACAACGGTGCTTTAGTGGCTGGAATGCTCGGACAGATGCTTCATATCCCAGCGATCTCAATGATAAAAAAATTAGACCTGGTCGGTACTGAAATACTAGTCGAACGAGAGATAGAAGGAGGAAAAGAGGTAATAAAAGCCCCTTTACCGGCAATCGTAAGCTGTTCTGAAGGCGTCGCAGAACCCAAGATTCCAAACATGAGGGGAATTATGTCGGCACGAACGAAACAACTTACGGTAATAGAAGCCCTGGAAGCCAACCAAATAACTAATATAGTTGAATACACCTCGCCATCACCCAGAGGAGCTGTGAAAATTTTTGGAGCAGACGAAACTTCAAAACTGGTAGAATTATTGCATACAGAAGCAAAGGTTATTTGAGCTGATCTATAATTAATTAAGAAAACATGTCAGTTTTAGTATATACGGAACACATAGAAGGACAATTCAAAAAGTCAGCTTTTGAAGTAGTTTCTTACGCCAAAGAAATTGCAAAAATATTGAATGAAAAGTTAATTGCACTATCAATAGGAAATATTTCTGATGAAAGTTTAAAAGCTCTGGGTTCCTACGGAGCTGATAAAATTTTAATCGTCAGACAAGAAAAGCTAAAAGCTTTTTCTAATGAGGCATATACTTCTGTAATCGTTGAAGCCGCGACGAAAGAAAACTCATCAATTGTAATTTTATCAAATTCATTTAGCGGAAAAGGCCTTGCTCCCGCTCTTGCTATTAAGTTGAATGCCGGAGTCGTTTCTGGAACAGTGGACCTGCCTAAAGTTGAAGGCAGAAAATTTCTCATAAAAAAGCCCGTTTTTTCGGGTAAAGCATTTGCCTGGATAGAACTATCTTCCGACAAAAAAGTCCTTTCACTCAGCCCAAATTCATTTTCTTTAATTGAGTCATTTGCGAGTCCCTCAATTGAAGAATTTGAAGTACAGTTGAATGACATTGATTTTAAAGCTTCAGTAAAAGAAACCGTAAGAACAACAAACAAAGTACCATTACCGGAGGCTGAAATCGTTGTTTCGGGTGGAAGAGGCTTAAAGGGACCGGAAAACTGGAATATTCTAGAAGACCTTGCGGATTCCTTAGGCGCTGCCACTGCATGTTCAAAACCTGTGTCTGACGCTGGATGGCGCCCCCATGAGGAACATGTTGGGCAAACCGGCATTGTAATTAGTCCGGATCTATATATTGCCGTAGGTATCTCCGGAGCAATCCAACATCTGGCAGGTGTTAGCGCCTCAAAAACAATAGTAGCTATCAATAAAGATCCTGAGGCTCCAATTTTTAAAGTGGCTGATTACGGCATAGTGGGTGATGCCTTAGAGGTATTACCAAAATTAACACAAGCAATTAAATCGTTTAAAGGTTAGTATTTAAGCCAACAAGTTTGGCCTTAATAGTATGAAGAAAATTAAATTAGATATAGTAGGATTATCGTATAGTCAAACTCAGTCTGGCGCATACGCTTTAGTTTTAGGCGAAGTGAATGGACGACGCAGGTTACCTATTATAATTGGAGGTTTTGAAGCGCAGGCTATAGCAATAGAGATTGAAAAGATGACACCTAGCAGGCCATTGACTCATGATTTATTTAAATCGTTTGCACTGGCTTATAACATCACCATCGAAGAAGTTATCATTTATAATCTGGTAGATGGAATTTTCTTTGCAAAACTAATTTGCAATGATGGCAAGAAAAATATTGAAATAGATGCAAGAACGTCTGATGCCATTGCGCTGGCTGTCCGTTTTGAATGTCCAATAAACACCTATGAATTTATTCTTTCGACGGCAGGCATCATGATTGAAGGAAACGACTTTGTTTTTCTAGAAAATTTAGATGCACCTACTGAAGAAAAAGTAGCTACCACTGCCACCAACTACTCCTCATTAAGCGAAGATGAATTAAAAGAAAAGTTGCAACAGGCTCTGACTGAAGAAGCATATGAAAAAGCTGCAAAAATCCGGGACGAACTTTCCAAGCGAAAATCATCTTAAAGTATAGAAGAAGTCATCAATAAAAAAAAGCCTGATAAAATTATCAGGCTTTTTTTTATTGATGAACAGGAACTTCCTGTCTCTCTTCTATTTCTACGAAATCTCGTTGTGTTTTTCCCACATAAACTTGGCGAGGCCGTCCTATCGGCTCTTTGTTTTCGCGCATTTCGTTCCACTGTGCAACCCATCCCGGAAGACGACCAAGTGCGAATAAAACTGTAAACATTTCTGTAGGGAAACCTAATGCTCGGTAAATTATACCCGAATAAAAATCCACATTCGGATAAAGCTTCCTGTCTGCAAAATATGGATCATTTAAAGCAGCTTCTTCCAATTGTTTGGCAATAGAAAGAACAGGATCATTAACTCCTAATTTCGCCAGAATATCATCACATGCTTTTTTGATAATTTTAGCTCTAGGGTCAAAATTCTTATATACGCGGTGCCCGAATCCCATTAGGCGGAACGAATCGGTTTTGTCTTTAGCTTTAGCAACCCATTTAGCAGTGTCGCCACCGTCATTTTTGATTTTTTCGAGCATCTCTATTACCGCCTGATTAGCGCCCCCATGGAGAGGTCCCCACAGAGCAGCAGATCCTGCGGCGATAGATGCGTATAGATTACAATCAGATGAACCAACAATACGCACAGTAGACGTCGAACAATTTTGTTCATGATCTGCATGCAGAATTAACAATTTGTTCATGGCGTCAATTACAACAGGATCAGCTTCGACACCGAAGGTCATCTTCATAAAGTTCGACACATAATCAGCATCCTTTTCAGGGCTGATATAAGGCTGACTCAAGGTATGTCTTTGAATCCAGGCCACTATAGCAGGGATTTTAGCTACTAATTTTATCAGAGTAAGGTTCTTTTCGGCCTTGGAAGCATTTGCCTTCAAACTTTCTGGGTAAAAGGCAGACAAGGATCCCATAATGGAACACAGTTTTCCCATTGGATGTCCTTCAGCAGGGAATGCGGATAAAATGGCTTTTAATTCTTCCGGAACATCGGCATGTTCTTTCAACAATGCTTCAAATTCATCCAGTTGAGGCTGGGTTGGCAATTCGCCGTATATAAGTAAATAAGCAACTTCTATAAACGATGATTTTTCAGCGAGCTGTTCAATAGGATAGCCACGGTACTTTAAAATTCCTTTTTCACCATCAAGAAATGTTATTGCACTTTTTGTAGCACCGGTGTTTTTATAACCACTATCTAGAGTGATATACCCTGTTTGATCTCGAAGTTTTGAAATATCTAACGCCTTTTCATTTTCAGTACCAGTTATTACCGGTAAATCGTATTTTTTATCACTTAGAATTATAGAAGCTATTTCTGACATATAAATTGGATGTTGCATCGCAAAAATAATCAAATCTGCCTTTTTTGGAAGTTATTTCTTGCAGTAACAGTAATTTTATAGTAAAAAAGCAGTAAAAGTATCCCTTTCAGAGAAATTAATTTGATAAAAAACAAAAAGCGAGCCAGTTTCAACATGAAATGACTCGCTTTTAATAAAGATTATAGGAAAGAAATTACCTGCTCAAATTAAATCCATAAGCTATCCTTAATGCCACCTGGCCTAAGTTTGAACCGTTTTGAGACAATCCCTCGTAGCGTAAGCCAAGATCAATTCCCCGGTTAAAGCCAATTCCTATGCCTGGTGCGTAAACGAAAGCAGTTCCCTGCCCTTTATCGGTTCCAAAAGCTGCACCTAGTTCTCCTGAAAAATAAAATCTTTCTAAGGGGAAAATTTTGACACCGGCCTTCAGGGGAATGTAACCAACACTCCCACCGCCTAAATCATCCTTGATGGAGAAGTTTGTATATCCCAATGATAACAATCCTGAAATATTGCTGTAGAAGTCTTTCTGCAATCTCAAGTCTCCACCGACAGCGATGTTGTAGTTGTCGTTTGTGGGGATACCTACACTAACTCCAAATCCTAATCGGGTATCTCTTGAATCCCCGCTAGGTTCGGTTGTTTGCGCGCTTAAGTTCGAACTTAAAAATAATGCTACCGCGGCTACTGTCGGAGCAAGAAATCTCATTTTATTAATTGTCATAATGAATATTATTTAACGTTCAGCTAATGCTGTTATGTACAATACAACTCAAAGGAAAATAAGTTGTATCTATTTTTCTATTATGGCAATAAAAAGTACAAACTATTGAATATCAGATAAAAATATTTAACAGTTATAAAGCCCTAAACATATGTACTTCTTTAAAAAAGCAATCAATTTTCGGATTAAGAAAAAAAGATTTGATGGATTTCCTGAATTAAATTTATCTTTATATCACAAGAAGAAGCATTTATAATTGTGATGAGTTATAGAAGCCTTTTTTATATCTTTTAAATTAAAGAGATAATTTGTCGTCCGAGTCGAAATAATAATGAAACATTTTTAGATTCTCGGGCGTAAACGCTGTTTCATGGATTGTCGAAGTTGGTAGCTAAATGAAAAAACAAATTCTCATCGTTGATGATGAGCTAAGTATTTTAAAACTTTTGAACTTTGTTTTATCAAAAGATTACAATCTGGTAATAAAAAACAGTGGTGTGGATGCATTTAACTGGCTCGAAGAAGGGAATGATCCGGACCTGATTATTTCGGATTTAAACATGCCTTATTTTGATGGAAGTTCATTTATCCGAAATCTGAAGGTTAGCGGATATTTTCGCGAAACTCCCGTAATACTTCTTTCAGGAGCGGATGATCTAGACAAAAAAGTGAATGAAATGGCTATTAAAGTAGAATCTTATATACAAAAGCCATTTAATCCAGATCAATTAAAATCTATAATTAACAAGTTAATTGTTTCTAAATCATGATTTTAACAGCAGAATTAAATCTTTCTCATCAAACCGGGTTAAATGTTAAAATCGCCTACGCAGGGGCAGATTTGAAAGATCTTGTTTTAGCTGAACTCTCATCGAAGTTTGACATAGATAAAGACTCTCTCACCTTAGACACCATTGAACAGTACCTTAATGAACAGTCTTTATTATCGTTACCTGATATTATACTGATCGAAGCCGACAATAAGGGCCAATGGATAAGTGTAATAAAGCAAATTAAGCAGAATCCACTCTTACTCGGGATTATTGTGGTTGTTATTTCTGCCTTTTCGAACAAAAAGTCAAAGGCCGTGGCAATGGAACTTAAAGTTCACGATTTTTACACTTACCCCTTTCCTTTAGAAGACCTTTCTGAGCGTTTAAACTTTCTGGTTAAGTTTAAACTCATCAAGCCAAAGCTTTCCTTTTTATCAGAGATAATTGACGTAACGTATACAACACCTCTATCAAAAAGAATTTTTGATGTAATTTCCTCTGGATTGGCGTTGCTTTTCCTATCGCCTTTTCTATTGTTAATTGCGGCAATTATTCGTCTGGATTCAAAAGGTCCTGTTATTTATAAAAGCAAACGAGTAGGCACCGGATATAAGATCTTTAATTTTTATAAGTTCCGCACCATGCGAATTGGTGCAGATAAGGAAATTGACGAGCTTTCTTCTTTAAATCAATATGGAGAGGGAGCCGGAAAATCTGCCTTTGTTAAAATAAAAAACGATCCAAGAATTACTAAATTGGGTCAGTTTCTGCGAAATACAAGTATTGACGAACTTCCCCAACTTTATAACGTTTTCAAAGGAGATATGTCTCTGGTTGGTAACAGACCGTTGCCTTTGTATGAAGCTGAAATGTTAACCTCTAATGAGTGGACACAACGATTTCTGGGTCCTGCTGGTTTAACAGGGCTTTGGCAAATTAGCAAAAGAGGCAAAAATGATATGTCAGAATATGAACGCAAGAAGTTGGATAACTTCTATGCTACACATCACTCTTTTTGGTTAGATATTAAGATCATTTTGGGAACTTTTCCGGCTTTGTTGCAGAAAGAGAAGGTCTAGTTTATTTTAATACGCAATTGTTAATGACTATGCATATTTTCAATAATCCGGCCTGGCTCGATCAATTTCAATATCCCTACAGTAAATTTGAGGAAATCCCTCAATCCACGTTCGATGAAATAAATCTCCGACTCAATAAAATTACAAGTAAACAGCCCGAAGTAAGCATTATCATATCGGCCTGGAACGAAGAAGTAAATATTTTACGTTGCATAGCTAGTCTTTCAAAAATCAAAACATCAATACCTTTAGAGATAATTGTGATCAACAATAACTCTACAGATAAAACCCAGAATACCCTAGATAAACTTCATATAAAGTCGTTTTTTGAAAGTACCCAAGGTTGTGGACCCGCACGTCAATTAGGTCAGGAAAATGCATTAGGGAAATACATTCTTCTGGCAGATGCAGATTGTTTATATCCTGATTGCTGGGTTAATGAAATGATTAAGGTGCTAAAAAAACCCAACGTTGCGTGCGTTTATGGCAGATATTCTTTTATTAGCGAGCAAGGATTCCCACGGTGGAAACTGAAACTTCTGGAAACAATGAAAGATATAATTGCTGAATTCAGACATCTGAATCAGCCCTACCTTAATACCTATGGCATAAGTATGGGTTATGTAAAAGAATATGGCTTAAAAGTAGGTTTCATTAGAACAAAGTTTTGGGGAGATGATGGGCAGATGGCGCTTGGTTTGCTTGATTATGGAACAATAAAGCAGGTAAGATCAAATGAGGCGAGAGTTTGGACAGGGCCCAGAAGTCTCCAAAGAGACGGAACTTTATTTGATGCACTTAAGGTAAGGCTTATTAAGGAAGGCAAGCGTTTCTTTGCAAACTTCCGATCTCATTCACCAGAAAGAATGAACAAATAATTAGCAATACACACAAATTCAAAATTCTTGAATGTCGAATCATTTTGAAAAAGTAACCCTTCTAATTACGCATTATAACAGAAGTGCATCACTTGAACGTTTATTGCAATCTTATAAAAATCTTGATTGTTCTTTTGGTGCCATAGTTGTATCCGACGATGGCAGCAAGCAAAAGCATGTGGAGAAATTGTTGAGTCTGAAAGAAAAATTCGAATTTACCTTGAGAACAAGTCCGCAAAATAAAGGGCTTGGGAACAACATCAATAAAGGCCAGGATGCTGTAACAACTCCATACACTCTCTACGTTCAGGAGGATTTTGAACCAGCAACTGATTTTGGCGTACATTTCAAGAACGCTTTGGATATGATGGACGAAAGAGCAGACCTGGACATTGTTCGTTTTTACTCCTATCTAAAATATCCTTACTTAAAACCATATAAATATGGATTTTCAGAAATGTTGATAAAACGCTGGGGCGCCCATTACAAAAAAATTTATTGCTATAGCGATCATCCGCATCTGAGACGAGATTCTTTTTTTCAAAAATTTGGGCGATATGCTGAAGGCCTTAAAGGAGATCGAACTGAATATTTGATGTGTATCTCATTCATCCGAAATAAAGGGAAAGGACTTTTTTTTAATGATTTTAAACAATTATTCCATCAAAAGAACTCTGAAGCCGAGCCTAGCACCATGACAAGAAGCAACTGGACGCAAAGCTCTAATTTTTTAATTACAATTGTTAGGGATATTTACAGACAAATCAAGTACAACTACGATTTAAACCGTAAATAATCACTGCTGGATCCATTTTATCTACAATCCAGCTGACTTAAATTTACCCCGTTAATTATCACGTCAAATTCTGTTCTTCTGTTTAATTGTTGGTTTTCTTCCGAGCAGTTCACGCCATCATAACAACGATTCACCAGACGACTCTTGCCGTAATATTCAACGCTGATTCTGCGAGCATTAATTCCTTTCGACACCAGGTAGGATTTTGTAGCTTCACCCCTTCTTAAGGACAAAGCTTTATTATAGCCTGCAGAAGCACGACTATCGCAATGACTAGAAGTAATAATGGAAACTTCGGGATGCATTTTCATCAATTGAACAAGTTTATCCAGAATTAGCGTTGATTGTTCACGAATTATTGACTTATCTAGATCGTAATATATATTAGGCATATTAAAAGCTCTTTTTAAAGAATCACAGTTCTTAACCACCCAATACTGTGACTTTTGAGCCTTGTTAAGCATAAAGTTTACCTGTATAGTAGAATCAGTCCGAATACCTGTTGTACTTACAAACTGTCTTTTCGTAACGTAATCAGGATTATATCCGATTACTTCATAATCTGTTTCTTTATTAAGATCGAAAGAAAATTCTCCGTTACGGTTTACCTTTAATGTATCAATACCTTCAGAGGTCCGAAGATAAACCTGACTTCCAGGCCATGCCAAGTTAGTTTGGGCGTCAAGAATTTTTCCCGCTAATTTAATGGTGTAGCTCTGACGTGTATATGCGTAAATATCATCGTTTCCGGATCTATTAGAGCTGAAATAGCCACTCTTTCCATCGTCCGACCTTATCAATCCAAAATCGTCGGCAGAGGAATTAATAGGAGCACCAAGATTGTGAGGAATTCCTACTGGCCTTAAATCCTTAAGCATAACTTCAAAAAGATCTAGTCCGCCTAAACCCGCATAGCCCGTGGAGGAGAAAAACAGCACTCCGTCTTTTCCCCAAAAAGGAAACATTTCATTCCCTTCTGTATTAATTTTGCGCCCCATATTTACAGGTTTGATCCACTGCTTCCCGAGTCCGGTTCTGACGCTATAATATAAATCCTTTCCTCCAAAGCCACCTGGCATATCAGAGACAAATATTAAGATATTTCCATCTGCGCTCAAGGCTGGATGGCCGACTGAATATTCATCACTATTATAAGAAAACTCCTCTAAATGATTCCAGTTTAAACCACTGGCAGTAAAAAGTTTGAGTTTTATCGTTCCGTCTGCACTTTTTCCAGCTTTGCCTGAAACATAATTGTTTCGGGTAAAAATCAAAGAACCATCGGATGCTACAACACAAGGGCCTTCATGAAACTTTGTGTTAACTTTACCCTTAACAGCCGAAACACCGTTTACAGAAACTTGTTGTCCAGGATTAAAAACACGACCATTATAAACTCCGACTATTTTGCTATCGTTACTGGTTGGTTCAGTATCATCGTCGTTAGTTTTATAGAATAATAGGTTATTACTCACGGAATTCACCGCGGAGTCAGTCTTGATGTTTTTTATATTATCAAATTCGTAAATATTGCTGTAGGGTGTATTGTCCCAGCCAAATACATTTTTGACTAATTGATCAGGAAAACGATTGCTAACAAACAGCAAGCCTTTTTTATACCATGCAGGAGAATATTCTGATGCAGCAGTGTTTAGATTGGTTTGATATACGACCCAGTCTGAATTTCCCTGAAATGATGCTGGACCGGCCTTTACAAAAGATGAGGCTCTTTTATCTGCCGGAACAAGACTTAAATATTTACGATACCATTTTTCAGACTCCTCATATTTTTCCACGTTTGCTAATGCTTCCGCATAATAAAGGGTCCATTCAGGTTTCAAACTTGACTGCTTGACCAACTTACTGTACCAAAGTAACGCTTCATTATATTCACGAAGGTTGCGATAGCTATTCGCTATCAATTCCTGAGCGACTACCTGAGTGGAATCTACATTTAACAGAGGTTTTAAATATTGGATAGCCGATAAATAATGTAATCGTTTATAATATTTTTCGGCTATTTTTAATTGTGCTCTGCTTTTTTGTGACTGCGAAAAACCAGTTTGAAAAGAGGTTATAAAAAACAGAAAAACAATTAAGTAGGAAAGTTTCTTTATATCCATTTTCACTAAAAATATCTTGGTGATAAAACCCTATTCCGCTGAAATCCAAATTCATATCTCAACATTATTTCATGACTTCCTGAATTATAACTGCTTAATGAAGTAGTGCTGTGATCGTAAGCATATCCAAAACGAATCTGCGGGGCTATCTGAACTTCGACTAACCCGGACATATCAGCATTGGTTCTATATTGCACCCCTAACGATAATACATCTTTAATCCACAGACTGGTATTTACATCTGCTTCTAATGGAGCTCCCTTCACTCCTTTAATAAGAACCGAAGGTTTTAGTTTAAATGTATTATTGATTGGGAAAACATACCCAGACATTAAAAAAAGGTGAAAAGTTTGACGATTTTTGTCGGTTGCGGAGCCCGGCAATATATTATTAATCAATTCTGGTGATGATAGTCCGGCATAGAACCGATCTGTATTATAATATATTCCTGTTCCGAAATTAAATAGAGTCTTTTTATCGTTGCTAGCAAACGCAGGGTCATTAGAGAGACCTGAAGGATCGAGTTCAATAGAATTATAATCAGCATCGAATACGCTTAAACTTCCTTGTAACCCGAATGATAAACTGGCCTTACTCATTCGAATACGATATGCATAACTGGCCACCGCACCCGTGTTTGAAGTCCTTCCTAGTTTGTCGCTAAAAAGTTGCAGCCCCAAGCCTACCTTTTTTTGATTTATTGGAGCGTCCAGAGTAAAGGTTTGAGTTGTTGGCGCTCCTTCAACACCCGTCCATTGGTTACGAAGTAAAGCAGTGGCTGAAATAACGTTCCTGCTGCCGGCATAGCCTGGATTTATAGCCAATGTATTGAACATGTACTGCGTATACATCGCAGTTTGTTGGCCAAAAGCAGATGAAATACTTAGGCCAGTTAACAGAATTAATAGTAACCCTAAAGTTCTTTTCATAATTATCTGTTTATAGTGATATAGCCCACACGCTTATCAGTATCATCAATCACTACTATATAATAATAGGTACCAACAGGTAAATCTTCACCCAGAAAAATTCCTACAGTACATCTTCCATCCCAGTCATTCTTATAAGCGGATGATTTATAAACTATATTACCCCATCGATTATATATCTCTAATTTTATCGTTTTACCCTGGCTATTACTAATTATAAACAAATCGTTTATGCCGTCATTATTGGGTGAGAAACCCTCAGGTATGTATAGCGGGCCTTTTTTTAACTGAAAAAACGTTGGACCCGAGGGTGTGACATCTCCGGAAACAAATGGATCCGGTTTTTCTCCGGCTACAGATGCATCGGTAGTTTTTTGCCCGGAAACTGATGAAAAACCTTCCGCGATGGCACTATTCTGATAAGTTCCATCAGTAGCAAGTAAAACAACGTTCAGAATTAACTCAACTGTTTCTGTGGTATTTGAAGCAAGCGTGCTTGAAAGGTCCAGCAACTCAATATCACCAATTCCATTAAAATTATTATTCGCTTTGAGAGAACCTGTGGTATTAACTCCTATAACGTTAAGCTCTGTACCGGCGAACGTCGCAGATAAATCATCCTTTATGCTGACCTTCTCCAGTGGCTCTTTGCCGTAATTGCCTACGGTAAATTTAAAACGTACTATAAAAGTTCCATTCAGAGAATTTCTTACGCTCGTTAATGCTTTTGAAAGACCGATCTTAGGAACCGAGGTGACTGTTATGGTGACAGTTGCTATGTTTGATTCCGCCCCCTTATCGTCTTTAATGGTATAAGTAAAACTGTCAACTCCTGAAAAATTGGGCTTGGGGCTAAAAGTTACATTTCCCTGAGCATCTGGCTGACTTAAAGTACCGTTAGCAGGCGAGCTTTTAATAGTGACTGATGCCTTATTAATTGCGCCATCAGCATCGGTGTCATTAACCGCTAAATCTATTGTTACCGGAACATCCATCGGCGTGGATTGATTATCGTTCACAGCTATCGGCGGGCTCTGTACAAGTATTGTAACTAAAATCGGGTCTGACTCCAGGCCATCTCCATTTCTAAGTTTATAATAAAAGGAATCATTTCCAAAAAAATTCAAAGGAGGAGTATATTTAATTGTACCATCAGGATTCACACTAATGGATCCCCCCTTAACTGTTGGTCCCGAAGCAATTACTGTTGCATCTGATTTAGATGGATCATTACCCAATACATCTATGGTAACAGGGATATTAACGGAAGTAGTCGAATTATCGGAAAGTCCAACAGGTTTAACACTGCTTACAAGTACTTCGACTTTGGCGATATTTGACGTTTCTCCGTCTTCATCTTTTACGGTATAATAAAATGTATCGGTACCCAAAAAACCAGGTGGAGGCGTATAAGTTACGCCGCCCGCGGCATTGTTCGTTATTACCGCGCCGGAAGTCTTACTTGTTATTGTTATAGTCGTAGGAACGATTGTATTATTTCCATTTATATCGGTATCATTATTTAAAATATTAAGTTCCACAGCAGTATTTTTTGCTGTTGCATTATTTAGATCATTGATAGCAACCGGAGGAACAGGATCGAAAGCGTTAATGCGAATATTCCTGATTTCGTGATAATTATATTCAAAACCCGTGGATGATGCGATCCCATACCGGACTATGGCAGGAGCAGCATCCGGATAATAATAATTATCAATTACTGTATGGGTAACCTGAGGAATTCCTCCAATCACAATTCTAACCGTAATATAATACCCTGTTGCTGGCGCGGTAGCAGGTTTCAAATCAATTATAGCTTTTCTATAGTCGGGATGGGTTTTATCAGCTTTTCTGGTTCCTGAGATCAACCCAAATTCTGGTATAGTTTGTTTATGTGTAAGATACCTATAATTTCCAATGGCAGAATTAGGAAGGGTTGGCCCATTTCCCACTCCCCGCCCTCTAAGCGTAACAGAGTGTTTTAAAAGTCCTGGACCGCCAACGCGGAGTTCGGTAGGGTTGGAAAAGTTCCCGTACTCGTCCAAACCTATTCCTAGATATCCTCCTGTTACACCGTCGGTAGGAGACAAATCGGTCGAGTGCTTGTACTGTGCGTATCCTAAAGACCCGCCAAACCCGCCGATTTTAAAGTTATTATCTGAAACTGATCCATCATAGAGAAAAAAGGTAATGCCATCTGCAGACACGCCAAACTGCCCTCCTCCATAAGTAAAATATTCAAAATCTATTTTCAAACCATACTGAGATGAGAAATTAGTTTTATTGTGGATAAATCCTTTTTGGTTTTGCGTATTCTTTGTCAATCGAAGATATCCCTCACCAACGGGATCTGTTATTCCGGTAGCGGGATCTAATTTACCAGATGTAAGATAGGCCTCAGGCTGCCCGCCAAACACGATGTCGGGTGCAGTAGAGTTCTTAAAACTTTCATAGTAAGGAAACTGGGCAAATAATTTCCCAAATCCACCCAAAAAGATGAAAAAAACCAGCGCAATATTTTTTTTAAACATCAGAATTTTTAGAAATGGGGCGATATTTTACTCATACATACTTTTTATACTCGCCAGTCAAATATTTAATGCAAATATAATGCTATACATCTCCGCAATATCCATCTATTATAAAAGTGGCTTTGAAAATGCGAAAGGCATCTATTCAAAATCTGCATTTAATTGGAATACCGCATATAAAACTGATAATCAACGACACTCTTTTTATACTGAGTTCGCAAAAAAGACAATTTTTCCGCAACCTTTATACCTTTGAAGCGTACAGTATTTTTTTAAAGATAATAAAGCTTTGGTTTGGCATGATACTGGGTTATATACGCCTGATTCAAAAAGGGGTTTCTAAAAATTGGAAATAAATTATTTTTTGTTAGGATGTTAACAAGTTCTTAAGCCTTATAAGTTCTGATTAAATATTTTTGATTGATTTGCTGCATTATGGTGAGATTTAACAATGACTAAACAACTTAGAAGATTCATTACCATTATTTTTATCTTTTCTATTAAACCTTCTAGTGCACAGGAAACTCAGACTTCATTACTTGACGAAGTTTCATATGTATATGTAGAGAAACTTATCGCTGTAGCAAAAGAAAACTATCCCAGATTAAAATCGCACAATAGTAAAATTAAGATTGCAGAATCGGCGGTTACCAGCGCCAAAGTTGGGTGGCTCAGTCCCTTGAGCTTATCCTATGTTTATTCACCTGCAAATACATTAAATATTTCAAACCCAACCTTTTTTAGTGGATATCAAATTGGGTTTTCATTTAGTTTAGGATCGATTTTACAAACCCCTTCTACCATTAAACAAGCAAAAGAAGAATACAAAATAGCTAAATACGATCTGGAAGAATATCTGCTTACACTGTCAACGGAAGTTAAAACACGATATTTCAATTATTTGTCAGCGTTGAAAGGAGTAAAAATTAGCTCGCAAGCAAGTTCAAATGCCCAGAACTTATTAACAATGGTTAAATACAAATATGAGAAAGGTGAAGCTACCTTCGAAGACTATAATAATGCAGTCACACAGTATACTACAAATAGTAAATCTAAAGCAGAGTCGGAAGTCGCCTTGTTGACTGCAAAAGTGGCATTAGAAGAATTATTAGGAATAAGATTAGAAGAAGTACCTCAATAAATGGAATTAGCGTCTTTTTTTAAGTTTTTATCCAGGAACATCAAAGTTTTGGTTTTAATACCAATTGTGACCGTATTGATTACCTATTTCCTTGTTAAGAGCCTTCCTGATTCATATGTTGCACAAGGTCAAATTGCTACCGGAATTGTAGACAAATCGGATGAAGTTAATTTAAGTGATGCACCTCCTCTTCAACAAGCAGAAATTGAACAGAAGTTCAGCAATCTGATACAGATGATGCAAATGCAGAGACTACTAGTTATGGTTTCTTATAAGGCAATAATCCATGATCTAACTTCAAAAACTCCTTTTAAAAAATTAAGTCAAAAAATACAGGAATTACCGCAGAGCGATCGAAGAATATTAGTAGAAGTAGCCACGCTAAACTACAATGCTAGAAAGCCTCTTTCAAAAAGGAATAAACAGGAAGCTGTTCTTTCTGATATTATGAACTCGATGCAATATGACGTCGGAAGTATTAAAAAGAAACTGTCAGTATCGCGAGTAGCTCAAAGTGATTACATTACGGTTGAATTTGAGTCACCCAATGCAGATTTATCTGCTTTTATCGTGAATACTTTATGTACAGAGTTTATCAATTATTATACAAACATCATAAAGAAAACTGGTGAAAGATCGGTAACCTACCTTTCAAATCTACTAACGCAAAAACAGAACGATTTGAATAATAAAATGGGGATCCTAAAATATTATAAGATTCGTAATAATGTTTTAAATCTCCCCGAACAGGCCAGAATTATTTTCGGGCAGATGATAGATATCGAAAATAAGCAGGCAGATCTTCAAAAGCAAATAATCGCTATTTCCGGCGCTATAAGGTCAATAGACAACAAATTCAACCCGCGGGATCGTAAATTTTTTGAAGCAACTGCTTCAAAAGTGAATGCAGAAATAGTAACCTATAAAGAAAAATCAAAAGTATTAAGCGATAAATACGTTGACAGTGATTTTGATCCTATTTATAAAAGGATGTATGATTCGTTACAAGTGTTAACAACCAATAAAATTAATGAAGCTTCTGATGAAGCTATTTTTAATCCACTTGTAGCAAAACAGGAATTAATAGGAAAAAAAATCAGCCTTCAGACAGAGCTCGATCTTTCGGTAAACAGTGTGGCGTCGCTAGAGCGTTTACATAATAAACTTTTTGCACAATTCAGAAGATTAGTGCCTTTTGAGGCAAGCATTCAAAGTTATGAGCGGGATATTGAAATTGCGAGTCAGGAATATCTGGATATTCTCGACCGGTATAACAATACCAGCATGCAAACTACATTTATCGCAAAACTTAAGTTAACTCAGGAAGCGTCGCCAGGTGCACTGCAACCATCTAAAAAGATGCTGTTAATAATACTGAGTGGCGTAATCAGCTTTGTATTCTGCATAATTGTTTTATTTGTATTATTCTATTTTGACGACTCTGTACAATCTGCAAAACAGCTGGCAAATAACTCTGGACTTCCGGTAATCGGCCAGTTAGAACTAATTCCAAATAACAAGCTAAACTTTGGCGACTTATGGAACGAGCAGGCTGGCGGTTTAACCGATTTTAAAGATCAGTTAAGAGCGATACGATTGGAGTTAAATCAGGAACTGAAAGATTCAAGAATACTTACTATAATTAGCTGTGGGTACAAAGAAGGAAAAACTTTTCTGGCATTAAATCTTGCGTATGCCTATGCGGTTACGAATAAAAAAATCTTAATAATAGATGGCAACTTTATTAACCCTGAACTTACTCGATCGATAAAATCTACCAGTCCCGCGTATATTGAGGATTTTATTAAAAGTGGGGAAATTCATACCGATCAACCGGAAAATTCAGCAATAACTATTTTAGGAAATAAAGGAGGTGGAAAATCTCTTCTAGAACTTTCTGACCAAGAAACAATACAAAACAGGTTCACATATCTTAAATCCATTTATGATTTAATACTCATCGAGACTCCCGCCCTTAGCAGTACAGAATCAAGTAAGGAATGGGTACTTTTCTCACAAAAAGTTATCGGTGTATTTGAATTTAAAGAATATATAACCACACCAAAAGCCTTGCAATTAAATTACATTAAGAGTCTTGAGGAGAAATTTGCCGGTTGGATTTTCAATAAAGTACCTCCACAAAATTCTAAAAATCATTTTTAAAAAGCTGTGTCATGCTTTCCTTAAATATCTTTTGGATAGTTCTACAAGTAAGCATTGGATATAACCTTGTATTCCCCTGCTTTTTGTTGCTGTTTTATAGCTTTGTGAAAAAGGGCGCCGATAAAAAAGTAAATCCTTTAAGCGAAGATGCTGACTATGCGGTTATTATTACGGCCTATCAATATACTAACACCTTGCCCGCCGTCGTATCATCGGTTCTCAATCTTAATTATACAAATTTTTTAGTTTACGTTGTCGCTGATAATTGCGATGTGTCGGGTCTCAACTTCCCTGACAAAGTCATTTTGCTACGTCCGGAGAAAACACTGGGTGGTAATATAAAATCTCATTTTTACGCTATAGAGAGATTTAAGAGGAATCATAAACGAATAACTATTATTGATAGCGATAATATTGTTGATCCGGAATATTTAAATGAATTAAACAACTATTTCGATGATGGATATGAAGCTGTACAAGGCTGCCGGGAAGCTAAAAATCTCGACACCACGTATGCTTGCCTCGACGCAGCAAGAGACATTTATTACCATTACTACGACGGAAATTTACTTTTCAATATTGGTTCATCCGCTACGCTCTCAGGTTCCGGTATGGCTTTTACTACATCTTTGTATCGGGAGTGTTTAGAAAACATAGAAATTAATGGTGCTGGCTTTGACAAAGTTTTACAAAAGTTAATAGTTGAGAAAAACAAAAGAATTGCATTTGCCGCTAAGGCAATTGTTTATGATGAGAAGACCTCGAAACCGGAACAATTGGTAAATCAACGATCCAGGTGGATTAATACCTGGTTTAAATATTGTAAATTTAGCTTTACGTTAATTGCGAAAGGGATTAAAAATTCAAGTCTCAACCAGTTTTTATTCGGATTAGTTTTGCTGCGTCCACCTCTATTTTTATTTTTAATCGTGTCAGTTATAATGATGACTGTCAATGGTTTCATATCTCCTGCAACAGGTTTCGTTGCTTGGATAATCGCTTTTTCAATCTTTATAGGATGTTTTCTGAAGGCTCTTTTTGATTCAAAAGCCGACAGTCGCATTTACAGTTCTTTAATTGGGATTCCGAAATTTGTGTTTTTTCAACTGATATCCTTAACCAAAATTCGCAAAGCAAATATAAGATCAGTTAGCACCCGTCATTATCATACCTAATCACTTGAATGAAACTTTATCCGCAAAAACATAAAATTTATATCGGAAACAAACCAATTGAAGATACGTATATCATTAAAATGGTTTCTCTGGTGTTTGTTTTTGTAGTTGTATTTGGCTTCGCTATTACACTAGTCTTTTTCTGATGCGAATTATCCCGGAAAAAAAAAGTGTTAGCACTGGCTTTGAATCCAGGCACCTTTCAGAAAACAAAGAAGAAAAAAAAATACCGGCAAACCTCATCTATCGGATCGGGATTATATCTATTATATTTCTTTCTTTAGCTTTTGGAGGTGTTCTATCAATTTGGGGCTTAAAATATGCCATGGCATTATTGGCAATACTGATTGGCATACCTACAGCAGGGATAATAATCGCTTATCCGAAGGCAGGCGTTCTGTTACTACTTGTTGCTGCTTATTTTATCATGTGGTTTCTGAGGATGGAAATTAACTTTCCATTAGGTACTATAATGGATGGAATTCTTGCTTTATTGATATTCGGCTTCTTTTTAAATCAGAAGTTTCATCCAAACTGGAAAATTTTCACAACTCCCATTGCTATAATAATCCTGATTTGGGAGGTATATACTATTTTGCAATTCGCAAATCCTACCGCTGAATCACGGTTAGCATGGGTATATACGGTACGGACTGTAGCCTTTGTAACTTTAACCTATTTTATATTCAGTTACTATATAAGAACTCTCTCCTTTGTTCGGGTAATATTAACTACATGGATGGTTCTTTCTTTCTTAGGTGCATTAAATGCGTTTAAACAAGAACATTTTGGCTTTTTTGCTTTTGAAGAATCAACTTTCAACCAACCATTAGTTCAGTCACTATTATTCATAAATGGTACCTGGAGAAAGTTTTCAATATTTTCCGATCCGGTGTCTTTTTCTTATAATATGGCTATCAGCACAATTTTTTGCATTTGTGTGGTCACGGGCCCCTCTTCGAGAAGAAAAAAGTTACTCTTTGGTTTTTTAGGCGTTTTTTTTACGACTACTATGCTTTATTCGGGCACAAGGGCTGCCTATGTTCTTCTACCTGCGGCGTTAATACTTTATGTAATTTTAAATCTGAACCGAAGAGTTCTGACCCTTGGAATTATCGGAGCTTTCGCATTTTTAATTTTAATAAATATTCCTACGGGAAACGTAACATTATACAGATTTCAGTCCGCATTTAAACCTGCGAAGGACGCATCCTATACTGCAAGAAAAATAAATCAAAAAAAGATTCAGCCTTATATCCAGACACATCCTTTCGGTGGCGGACTGGGCGCCACAGGTGCATGGGGAGTAAGGTTTGCACCGCATTCTTTTTTGGCCCAGCTCCCACCGGATAGTGGCTATGTGAGAGTAGCGGTCGAACTTGGCTGGATTGGCCTTCTTATCTTTTGCTCGATGTTCTTTATCGTGCTCAGACAGGGCATCCTCAATTATTTTGCAATTCGAGACCCAGAGTTAAAGTCGTATTGTTTGGCTATGACATTAATTGTATTTGCGTTAAACGTTGGAAGCTTCCCACAAGAAGCGCTCGTACAATTTCCCACCAATATTTATTTCTATTTCTTTGTTTCTTTAATAAACCTTACATTGACTCTGGATAAAGAAAAGCAACTAAATGAGACCCTTTCTTCAAATAAATCCTTAGCGTGCTGATAGATAAAATTAAAGCCAATCCGAGGTTGAAAAAATTTGCTCACTGGTGCCTCATTCCTACAAATGAATATAAACCCAGGACCTGGGTCAAAATATTTCTGAACCCATTTAAACATAAGAAAGGTAAAGGTTCTAGGATTGCAGGCCGGACACGAATGGATGTTCTCCCGTTCAATGACTTTCGGCTAGGTGATTATTCCACTATTGAAGAATTTTCTACGATCAATAATGGTGTTGGTGACGTTATAATAGGCACACAAAGTTTAATAGGAATAGGAAATGTTATTATTGGTCCTGTTGTAATAGGAAATAATGTAATGTTAGCTCAGAACATTGTTATTTCTGGTTTAAATCATGGCTATGAAGATGTAAGTAAGCCCCCTAAAGAACAGAGGGTCACTGTAAAGCAAATTAAAATCTCAGATAATGTTTGGATAGGTGCAAATAGCGTTGTCACCTCGGGGGTTTCTATAGGGAAGCATTCTGTTATTGGAGCGGGCAGTATTGTCACAAAAGATATTCCCGAATATGTCGTGGCAGCAGGAAATCCGGCTAAAATCTTAAAAAAATACAATTTCCAAACCCGTCTTTGGGAAAGAGTATAAGTATGAAGCTAACAAACCAGTATATATTTATTCTCGGAACCACCAAATTTGACAACCCTTATGAATCTGCCAGTTATACTATAGCGAAATACCTTGCAAAAGACAACTACGTATTCTACATAGAAAACCCATTTACATGGAAAGACTATTTTCAGTTTCGCAAGAAGGACGAATTTGTTAGAAGAAAAGACTATTTTTCGCCTGCTTCTGATGGTATTCTCTCTACCCAAATTCCAAATCTTAGCGTTATTATTACTCCTCTGCTGCTCTCTATTAATTTTCTACCAGAAGGAAAAATATACCGACTCTTATTAAAGATAAATGAGTCGATAATTGCCGAAAGAATTAAAAAAGTGATCTCAAAAAAAAAGATCGAACAGATAATTTATATAAATTCCTTCAACTTCCATTATCCAAGTGTTTCAGATTCATTAAACCCTCTGTTAGTCGCTTATCATTGTGTCGATCCGTTAATTTTGCCTTTTGACAGAAAACACGGAGTTATTTCAGAGCAAACACTTCTTAAAAAGAGTGACATAGTTATTTGTACCAGCAAACAACTTTTTCATGAAAAGAAAGAGTTAAATAAAAATACTTTCTTTATTCCTAATGCTGCGGACATTAGTCACTCGGGTAAAGCACTCGATTCCCACTTGAAGGTACATCCGAGCATACTTCATTTAAAGAAACCTGTTATAGGTTACTTGGGAAATATTGAGCGACGCATAGATTTCTCTTTGATTAGAAAGGTAGCCTTGCAAAATCCGGATAAGAGCTTTGTTTTTGCAGGCCCTATGAGTATGGAGTTTATCCCCGAATGGTTTCTAAACACCGCTAACATACATACAACAGGCAGATTTGATTATGGCCAATTGCCTGCAATATTGAAAGGGTTTGATGTGGCAATTATTCCGTTTAAAAAGGATGGAGTAAGTAATACCATTTTTCCATTAAAATTATTTGAATATTTAGGTGCTGGCAAGCCAGTTATATCGACAAACTTTAATCCGGATTTACAAGAGTTTACAAAAGGCACTGTTACTTATTGCTCAGACGCTGATGAGTTTTCTGCTGCCATAAATGAAGAAGTAACTAATAACACTCCAGAAAAGATGGAAGCTCGACTATTAATTGCTAGAGATAATACATGGGAGAAGCGGATAACTGAACTTTCAAGTTTATTAAATTCAAAGATAAAAACGACCCTTTAGTTTTTCAACATCGGCAGAAATAAGTTCGCGAGTAACTATTTAGACATATATTCGTATTATCAATTTCACAATCAAACTATTTAAATGATCAAAATATTTTACGATCATCAAAAGTTTAGCACCCAGCTATATGGCGGAATAAGCAGGTACTTTGCAAACTTAATACAAGAAATACAATCACTTCCGGAATATGAATATCAACTTGGGGTAATACACAGTAACAATCATTATATAAAGGACAGGTTGAAAGTTAATCCATTACTTAAATGGATGCTTTCAAAAGCTCCAAATCAAGTTTATAGGCTCAATAAAATTTATTGCAATCACTTATTAGGTAAAAACGGATTCGACGTGTTTCACCCCACATATTATGATACCTATTTCTTCGAACGATTAAAAAAACCGTTGGTAATTACTATCCACGATATGACTTATGAGCGCCTTCCCGAATATTTCTGGGCTAAGGACCCTCTTACTCATTTAAAACGGATCAATATTGAAAAAGCAGATCAAATTATAGCAATCTCAGAAACTACAAAAAACGATTTAATAAATTATTCTAATATAGATCCTGATAAAATAAAAGTAGTATATCATGGGATTGACTTTGAAGCGCCATTTATAACTACTCCGGTGAAGAATCTGCCAGGAACCTACTTACTATTTGTAGGTGATAGAAGCGGCTATAAAAACTTCTATCTATTTTTAAACGCATTTAAGTCGATATCAGCAAAATATCCTGAAATCAAACTGGTATTAACGGGTGGTGAAAATTTGGATATTGCAGAATCTGAATATTTAAAAATGTTGAATTTAACCGACAGAGTGACCCATACAAACGTTACCGATACAGAACTAAACTTCTTATATCAAAATGCGCTGGCTTTTGTCTACCCTTCACTTCACGAAGGGTTTGGCCTTCCCATTCTGGAAGCTTTTATGGCTAACTGTCCGATTGTATTGAGCGACACCGAATGTTTCAGAGAAATTGCATCTGATGCCGCCATATTTTTCGATCCCTCAAGTGTCGGAGATCTCGTGGCTATACTGGAAAAAATTATAACAAACCCCAGCCTAAGGAATAATCTTACCCAGGCTGGATCAGAAAGATTAAAAGATTTTCCGCTTAACAAATCTTTAGATTTAACGCTGGATGTATATAAAAAACTAGTATAAATGCAAGATTGGTAATGATAGAAAGAGTTAAAGACAAACTAAAAGGCAAAAAAATATTGTTTATCAGCGCCAAATTTTATCATTATGGTGCTGCCGTTTATGAAAAAATTAAATCATATGGTGCTGAGGTTACTTTTTATTATGAAAGGGACATCTCATTCAAACACGTTGTGGTAGCTAATTTTTTCCCAAACCAACTAGACAAAAGACAAGACGATCATTACCAAAGTATACTTAAAGAGACCACTCATCAGCATTTCGATTATCTCATCGTTATTCGAGCTTATAAAATGCGGAATTGGTTTATCGAAGCCTTAAAAAAAAGAAACCCGGATATTTACACAATAATGTATCAATGGGATTCACTTAGCTTCTGGGATTCTGATTACAGATATTTAATACCATCCTTCGATAGAACCTTAAGTTTTGATTACAAAGATTGTGCTGTTCTCCAGATTCCATATTGCCCCACCTTCCATATGGATGAGTATTCAAGTATCAAAAAATGTCCTCAAGTAATTGATTTCATATTTTGCTCTAATTACACGGATGAAAAATATGCGTTCATTAAAACCTTCTTAGAGTATGCGAACGAAAGGGGTTATAAAGTTCATACACATCTGTATTTAAGCTGGTTTAAGTTTATAAAGGAGCGATTAAAAAAAAATAAAATCAACTATAATCACATATCTTTCAAAAGGCTGAAAAGAGAAGAATACTTCGAACTCTTTCGGAAATCAAAAACCATTGTTGATTTTTCGGCAACAGTTCAAACCGGACTTACAATGCGCGTTATTGACGCATTAGGAAGTGGGAAACGGGTTCTAACCAATAATTTTAATGCAGTTCAGGAACCTGGATTCAATTCTCGCCAAATAGTAATTTACGATGCTAAGAACTTAACGCTTCCGGAATACATATCCGCAGACGAAAATTTTCAGGAAAGAGACTATTCTATTGATAAATGGCTGGATAATTTATTCTTTGCAACTTAAAACATCCTTCCAGATAAATTTTGAGGTCATAATTCCTTTAGGGTGCTCCGCTCCTATTCCGAAACCCATCCAGTTTTTAGGTGCATAGACGATACCATTTTTCTTGTTTAAATAAGCTGCCCACCATCCGAAACTACTATTCGAAATAATGGCAATGTCTGCATTTTGGATGATTTGAAAGTCGGTAATTTCATCGTTTGTAGAAAAAACAAAATTTGATTTCTCTGTAAAAGCGGATTTAACAAACGGTACGTCATCACTTACAAAGATCACTCTGTAACTGTCTAAGTCGTCTATTTCTGCTAGCTGCCGTTTGAAATATTCTATCGGTAAAGAAATATCCCGTTTCCCATATTTAAGATAATCAGTTCTTCGGATATGTACAACTACTGTTTTTTCATTTCTGAAAATGTCGCCATATAAATCATCAAAAACTTTTACATACTTGGGCTTTATAGTAAAAAGAGGCTTTTCTGCTAATTGATTTAGGTACCAATCGGTTTGAAAATAACCATTATAAACGGTGAAACTTTTTGCCTGTATTTTACGGGGAGAAACAAAATTTTGGACAAATACATTCTTAAACCGTAAGATATAGGGTAAAGACCGAGTTACTATTGAATATATTTTTGACTCAAGAGTATAAGACTGATAGGGCTCTAACTCAAAATATTTTGCAAGATAGGCATGGTGAGGATTGGTAAAAAATACAATTGTATTTTTATTCTCCGCTTTTAAGTATTGCAGAAACACATACTGAAACATCTGGTTGCCTAAGCGACCTTTAAAATAAACCCCGGTCATTTTACTTCTTCAATATATATTTATTTATAAATTCAGGATAGAAATGGTAAGCATAAATAAATGTGTGAAACAGATTTACTTTCAATTCGCGGTATAAGATAATTTGAGCGATCGAAAATCCGATAACATTTGATATCAGCGTTGCGTACGCCGCACCTATTACCCCAAACTCTTTAATAAAAAGGAAATTCAGAAGTAAATTGGTGCTCGCGGTAATAATCACAATCGAGAAAGTTAAGTTAGTCTTGCCAATGGAATCCAGGATAGTACCGAATTGTCTGCCAAAAGGAATAAGTAAACAATACAAGAGCGTTATGTTTAGGATTGGGACAGAATCAGCATATTTACCACCCGCAATCATCTCAACGATCCACTCATCCATGAAATAAATAAATAACACACTAGGAATTAATATAGCCAGTATGGTGCCTACAGATTTTTCATACAGGTATTTGATCGCATCCTTGCCCTCCAAATGCATCCTTTTGGCACTTTGCGGAAATACTATCGTAGCCACTGCATCTGTGGGAACATTAATAAGATTAGTAATTCTTACAGCAGTATTAAAAGATGCCGAAGCTGCGGGAGACAGCATTCCGGCTAACATCCATTGATCGATTGTACCGGATAATTGAGAGCTTACCGACGTTCCGAAGGCATACTTTCCGTAATGGAAAATTCTCTTAATCCAATCCCAATTAAAAACATATTTAAAATAAAAATACCTTTTAACCAAAAACCACGAACACAATACAGAAAGGCTCATACTTATGATCTGCACATACACCAATTCTATCAATTCGATTTTCTTGTTGAAAAAGAAACAATATAATGGATAGATAAAGAGTGAAAATTGACGTATAAAATTCACCAAAAACACAGCCCTGTACTGAAGGTTTGCTTGCTCTACACAGCATAACTGCGTTAATATTCCCGATAGAATAAAAACAATATTGAACAAATAGAATACGGGTTGTAATTGTGGGGCGTTTAAAACGTTAATAAATAATGTAATAAACATCAGGTTTACGAGTATACAAATAACCGTAAGAGTAGCACTTATAGTTAAACTCGCAGAAAATATCTTTGAATGTTCTTCCTTATCAGAGCCCGATATAAACTTAACCAGTGCGCTTTGAATCAGGCCATTTCTTAACAGTTCAAATAAAATTACAGCTTGCATGTAAATGCCCCAGGCACCAAAGTCTTCCTTCGTAAATAATCTGGCCATTAAATAAAAACTTCCAAAACTTAAGATCTGATTAGATAAATTTTGAATGATATTAATCAAACCGGATTTTAGCCAGTAACTCTTATTATTTGCCGGCTCCATCTAAGCAGTGTTTAATATCTTTTTGTTTAGGAAACAATCTTCAACATATGCTTTCAGCTCCGCATCGGTCTTTGCATGATGGATAGTTGCACCAGAGAATTTAGGATAAAGTTTTTTATAACATCCAAAATGATGTTCAGGTCCTTGCCGGGATAGGATTATATTAACGCCACCAAAATAACTCGCAAGGGTCGCCGTTCCTCCATGAATTGATATAAATTTCTCGGCATTTGCATACACCATCAATTGCAGATGATTAAAATTAGTTGCTTTCGCTTTATTTTCAGCGAATAAATCCTCCATTAAAATCACTTCACTGTGGTGTTCCTTTAACCAGTCGTATTCATTCATGTCATAAATATCACTGTTATCAGTTGTGATATTCTGAGGTCGCGGACGATTATAGATAATTGTATAATATGGTTTTAATTTCTCAATCATAAATTCGAGCATCTCCACACTAAAAAAGCTGATAGGCGGCCCATCCCATTCCATATTATACCTGTTGGCTATTACCAGGATAGGTTTATCATACACATATATATTATTTACATATCTTTCTTTAAGCGGTACAGCAGCCCATTTACTCATGTTATAGTCGTGACTATATAAAACTCTCGGCACTTCAAAATTATAATTGCCTTCATTACTCCTTACGTCAAAGCATTCCTTATGATCGGGAGAAAAAAAGTAAAGTTCGTTAGTATACTTTGAAGACTTAGTAGATTTCAAAGTCCCATTTTTAAAATGCCAGTATGCGTGGGGAAGTGCGAATTGCAATTCTGGCGCAAATTCACCGTTAAATGAGATTACCTTATATTTTGGTTTTGAAATATAATCCCTTATAAAATATTTCAGCTGTGCAATTTTACAATAATAAGTATCCCTATAAAAATACCGAAGGTCAGGAGACACTTTACTAAACCGCAGATGTACATACAAGCCAGACAGTTTGTTTAACAGTTTAGTCAACATTGAGAGAATTTAACGAATAGCTTAATAACTTTATTAGTACTGAATGATCCAAGTTGAACGAAAAATTAAACGGGGCTATCTATTCAATTTGACAGTTTTGCCATTAAATATCCAATTAGGGCAAACTCATCTGCCCAAATTGTATATTTCATCGTAAAGTAAATAAAATAAACAATGCCACTTATACTTTACTTATTAATTTTAGTTACATCTATTCAATCTTGCATCGATTCGTTTTTCAAACAAAGTTACTTTCATTGCTGTTGATTAATGCAAATCAAACATTATGAAATGGCTAGGCAGACGCGAAAGCGGCAACATTGAAGATAGAAGAAGCGGCGGAGGCGGGCTTGCCATTGGTGGAGGACTAACCGCTATTATAGCGGTAGTTTTTTCTTTGTTAACCGGACAAAATCCGATGGAACTGCTTGGCATGTTTGAGGGCGGCAACAGCGGCACCCAACAGGAAGCGCCACTTCAAACGGATGTAAATCAAGATGAAAAAGGCCATTTCGTATCCGTAGTTCTTGCAGATACGGAAGACGTTTGGAACAAACTGTTTTCTGAAGCAGGCAGCACTTATAGAGAACCTACATTAGTTTTGTTTAGAGGATCGGTACAATCTGCATGTGGAAATGCGAGTTCGGCAACGGGTCCGTTTTATTGCCCCGGAGATGAAAAGGTTTATATCGATCTTTCATTTTATGATGAGTTGCAAAATCGGTTTGGAGCCCCGGGAGATTTTGCGATGGCATACGTTATTGCACACGAAGTTGGGCATCACATTCAAAAATTAATGGGGACATCCGACAAGCTGGATCAAGCTCGGGGGCGTGTAAGCCAGGAAGAATACAATCAGTTGTCGGTAAGGCTGGAATTGCAAGCTGATTTCCTTGCAGGGGTATGGGCGCATCACGCTCAGAGAATGAAAAATATCCTTGAAAAAGGTGATATAGAAGAAGCCTTAAATGCAGCAAACGCCATTGGCGACGACCGTCTCCAGCAGCAATCACAAGGTCGTATCGTGCCTGATGCATTTACTCACGGCACATCAGCACAAAGGGTACGGTGGTTCAAAAAAGGTTACGAAACCGGAGATATAAACCAGGGAGACACATTTTCAACCTCCAACCTTTAATGTTTCTGTACTTTTTTATATACAAAATGACCAGTAATGAATCCAGTTTTCGGTGATATCAGAGACTAAACTAGTCCTTTTTGACGCTAACACCTTGGCTTCTAATATAAAGTCAAAAGCTCTAAACTTTGGTCTGGTGATTGAACGTCTTGTGTACACACAAATAATGTTATGAAAAAAACAGCTTTACTAGCAGTTGCGTTTCTTGTTGGAGGAACCGCTGTGAATGCACAAACAACAACTTCTACTGTTGGAACTACTAAATGGGGTTTAAAAGTCGGAGTTAACCTGGCCAAATACAGTTATGGCAATGATAATGGAGATAATCCTACTACTGATCATGCTACGAATTTCCATGTAACTGGTTATCTTGATCTTCCCGTTGGAAGTATGTTCTCAGTACAGCCTGGCTTATCACTTCAAGGTAAGGGAGCAGAATATACCGATAACTCAACTTACGAAGCTAAAGACAATACTATGTGGCTTGAAGTTCCTGTAAATCTGGTAGGAAAAGTACCACTTGGCGCTACTGGAACAAGTCTTTTCCTTGGTGCAGGTCCGTATGCTGCATTTGGTATTGCCGGCGAACAGAAGCTTACCAACAAAACTCTTAATACCGAAACAAAAAGAGATTTTAATTTTGGAAACGAGAGTGGCGATGATTTAAAAGCACTTGACTTCGGTGTGAACTTTACCGGTGGTATACAACTGAACAGTGGATTTAACATTGGCGCAGGGTATGGACTAGGATTAACAGATTTACGCCCTAGCGGAAGTGGGGGAAATGGTCAAATTAATAATAGAGTTCTATCCTTCTCTGTTGGATACGCCTTTTAATTTAATAAAAACTTTATCTATAAGCCGTCTCCAACAGAGACGGCTTATTCATTTTTAAATATCTAAGCAAATCCTGACTAAACTCTTCTGCCCCTTGCTTATTCAAATGAAAGGGATCGGAAAACTTTTGATATTTGAAATTAAAATCCTTATTTCTGGAAAAGTTTATAAATGTAACATTTTCAAATTCTTGCGCCGTTTCCCTTAATTTCTTCGTTTTATAATTTTCCTTTTCGTCTAAGATCTTAGGGGATATAACCACATACGTTTTAATATTGTATTTGGCAGTGTTTTTTAAAAATTCCCTGTAATAGTTTAGGGCTTTATGATCTATAATGGTACTATTTTCATTTTGTTCTTCCCTTCCTAAAGCTAATCTATGAGTATAGTCCTTTAACATCAGATCCGTCATTTCACCTGTTAACGGAGCATATCCATTGTCATCAGCTTGAACTTTATTTGAAAACAGGCAGTTATAACCCAGGATAAATAAACTGGAATTATACGGATAAACCCTGGAAGCCAATTTGACATTCTCCCACCTGCTTATCTCTGTTAAATACCTTAGTAACTCTGGATGTCTACGGGCATAGGGAAACAAGACTGATAATTTTTCATATTTACCTTCGCCCGGCGAAATCTCCCAAGAATTAACATCCAAGATGATAATTTTGGGCTTATATCGTTTTAAAATAGCAGTTTGCATTGCTGCATAATATGGAAGCATTTGTGCATCTCGCCCCACGTTATAGCACGACATTTCCAGAGTTTTCGATAATATACTTGGTGAATAATGCCGAACAGCCCTTGAACTTCCAAAGATCAAAATGTCGTGTTTTGTACTATCAATTGAATACGTTGTTTGTGCAAATTGCCCTTTCCTCTGACTGAAATATGCAAACTCGAACAAATATCCAAGTCCAGTATCAACCAGTACTAGACAAAATAAAAACAAAAGAAGTCGCTGGAGGAATATCTTTATCTCTGGCTTCATATTTAGAATTGGAAATAAATGAATTGCCCTCCGCTAAATACGCCGAGTAAGAGTATCACAAATATGCCCGCAATTAAAGACGCCCACCTCACCCAAACTAATCTGTGCATGGAAAAATTAAATTTATCATTCAGATACTCCATTTTATACTCAATTGTAAATAGTAAACTAATTGCAAGAATACAGTGAGCCATATTACTTACTCCTTCTCCAATGAATGGTTTGCTACCAAAGGAGCTAAAATTCCCTATTAACGTAAACGCTTCGTTTATCGAGCTTGCTCTGAAAAATACCCAGGCAAAACCCACAATCAATAGCGTAAAAGCAGTACTGAAGCTATTATTAATGAAGGGTCCAAGACTTAGAACTCGCCCTACCCTCTCCCTGAATGGCTTTAATACCATACCAGACAATGTATAAAAACCATGTAATAAGCCCCAAACAATAAACGTATAATTAGCACCATGCCAAATTCCGCTCACTAAAAACACTATCATTAAATTTAAATATATCCGATAACGCGGAACCCGGTTTCCACCTAAGGGTATGTATAAATAATCTCTAAACCAGGTAGATAGAGAAATGTGCCACCGACTCCAAAACTCGCTAATTGATTTTGAGAAATATGGCCTCCGGAAATTGATCATTAAATCATATCCCATAATTCTGGCGCAACCAATGGCAATGTCCGAGTAACCAGAGAAATCACAATATATCTGTACAGAGAAAAACAATGTAGCTACAGCCACTGTAGTCCCATTATGTAGATCAGGATGTCCATACACCGAATTAACGTAAATAGATAAGCGATCGGCAACAACCAGCTTCTTAAAAAAGCCCCATAACATTAATCGTAGGCCCGATACCACTCTTGCGTAATCAAATTCATGATTTTCATGCATTTGATGTAAGATATTTTGGGGCCGTTCTATCGGACCAGCTACCAATTGAGGATAGAACATTACATACAAACTGTAAATACCGAAATGTTTTTCTGCCTTTTGATTGCCCCTGTATACTTCAATTGTGTAGCTCATGGCCTGAAAAGTATGGAACGACAAGCCTATTGGCAGTAAAATATTTAAGTACGGAAGAGAGTTCTTATATCCAAAATCACCTAAAGCTACTCCAAGGCTATCATTAAGGAAATTATAATATTTGAAAACAACTAAAACACCAATATTTGCTATGAGGCTAAAAATTAAAAACAATTTTCTTTTTTTGCCCTGTGTTTTTTCAATATAAATACCTGCGATGTAGTCGATTACAATTGTAAAACCGAGAATTAATATATAAACCGGCACAAATGCCATATAAAAATAGCAACTCGCTCCGAGCAATAATATCCATTTGTACTTATGTGGTAAAAGGAAATAGATACTGGTTACTACAATAAAAAATATGATAAATTCAATAGAATTAAAAAGCATAAGGGTTTAATCGTAGCGTTCAGAATTTTAAAATCACGGTAAGTATAATAAACTTAATGACTTTTTTAAAATCCGGGTATACGGAATAATGAACGATTAGATACAAAATAGAACAAGGTTAATTTATAGAATTAGGGTAATCGATAAAATAGTTTAAAAAAGTGTTTACCTTTCAGAGGTTTTATACTGGCTCAAATTCCATGAAATTATATATAGTATTATTTTCTCTGCTTTTTATTACTGGAAAAATAAATGCTCAACCAGTTTCTGTAAATAACTTCCTTGTTAAAGAGCATCTGCTAAAAAATAGTAAGCTTGCTATTATCGCTACAGATTCTTCTGATCATCCCATAGAAACTGTAAACGGCACTTTTTTATTCAACATAAACGGATTTCAACAGGAATTAAAATTTAATGACGGTATTGCTGTAGCTCCTCAAAAAATAGAAAAATCAACATTTGTATACCTGAAGCATCAGAACGAACTCGGTACCCATTCGAAACTATACTATGTAATAAAGAAAAATGAAGATTTAAATCCGATAAACATTAATTGGATGCTTTTGCTTTTTGTTCCCTTAGTAATTATAGTAATTGCAACAGTTTTCAGGAAGTTTATAATTTTCGCTATCGTATTACTGGCAATAATTTTCTTTTTTAATTCAAGCAAAGGATTGAATATCCCAACTTTCTTTGAGACAATAATTGACGGGCTAAAATCTGCTATTTAAAACGGCATACCTATACCGAAATTATATTGCAAAAATCTGTATACATCGGGATCGTGAGTTCTTGAATATTCTGCCTTAAATTCGTTATTAAACAGATTTTTAATAACCCATTGATCTTTGCCTTTAAACTGCGGATCTTTTATTTTAGCACCAACATCGAATCTGAAAACAAAGTATTCTACATCAAACCTTAATCCTGCTCCTGCACCGATCGCAATCTGATTAAAGAACTGATTAAACTTAAATTCACCGCCGGGATTATTGTCAGATTTCCTGATTCTCCAAACGTTTCCCAAATCGGTAAAAGTAGCCCCTTTCAGCTTTGAACCAAAAAAATTATTTAAAATTTTGAATCGATATTCAAGATTCGCTTCCAGCTTTAATTCACCAAACTGATCAAGATTAATAAGTTTTCGCCTTAGGTCACTGGTAGCCAGAGTATCTCGATTGTAGTTCCCCGGGCCAAGAGTTCTGGCTTGCCACGCTCTGTTACCTGTAGACCCGCCGGCATAAAAATTTTTTTCGAATGGAAGTTGAAGGTCTCGTGAATTGCCATATGAATAAGCTATTCCGGGATTTAGTCTTGCAATAAACTGACGTTCACCGCCCAAACTTCTATACAGCCTAAAATCGGCTTCGGTTTTAGCATACTGTAAATAGCGTAACCCTAAAAACGTACTATCCGTTTTTAATACTCTATCCAATAGGCTTAAAGTATTCCCACCTATGTCGTTGGAAGTTCTGAAATATATAAAATTATCATAGCTTATCAGTTTTGAAGCATTTAAAGTATATGTATATAGAGCTCCTAGGTTAAAATACTGCCGATCATTCGTTTGTAGATATAGATTGTATCCCAATGAATCTAATTCCTTTCTAAAACCATCATCAAAAATCCCTCTGCGAAATTCAATATTTATAGGGGTAAACGAATGAAGTTTAGTTCGAGATTCAACCCAGTCGTAAGTAAGAGAGTTTATAAACAAACGACTTCGAAAGGCATTAACCTGATCAAAAATTTGCAAACTGCTTGAAATAGTGGTATGCGGAACGCCGTTTCTGCCTAGCCCACCTGTATTAAATGGAACCAGAAGTCTTGGAAAAGTAAGGTTCACACCCAACTGCAGGTCGCGGTTGAATATCCTTTTTGCCAAACTACCTTTTATTACCGAATTAAATAAAAGACCATACCTGATTTTAAAATCAAATTGTTCCCCGCCACCAAAAACATTCCTGTTTGTATAGGTATTACCCAGGTTAAACCCATTGATTGCCGAATTAAATGTATATTCACCTTCAATCCGGTTACTAAGTCTTTTCATAGGAACCGCTTCGATAAAAGCATCCAGACCGGTACTATCACTGTTTTTTTCAAAATCGATCTTCACGCTCTTAAAAACATTCAAATCGAATAACCTATCATATGTTAAGTTCTTTTTATCAATGTCATATTTTTCGCCATTTCGCAAATACGTATATCGCAAAATGGATTTAGGCTTGAATCTATGAGAATAATCCTTAAAAAAGTACTGAGAGTCTATTACTGCAGAATCTGGAATTATCCCTTCAGTTTTACCATAACTATTTTTTATAAGTATAGAAGTATTATTTAAATAGTACACCTTATGTGTCGGGTGATCAACAGGATTGTCGAGGAACAATTTAACATTTGCCGCGCTTGAATACAGATTGGTATCCACGGTAAATCTTACATATTGTTCCTTATAATCATAATATCCATCTCGCTGAAGCAGATTAAAAATTTGCTTACTTTCATTCCTTAACGAATCACCATCATACCGTGCTCGCTCTGTCAAACGGGTAAATGATGGCCGGTTTTCTACATACAGTTGTTTAATAGCGGAATCCGGAATTACATACGAAAAGTTTTTTATGGTAAATGACGGTCCGGGCTCAGCAGTGAAGGTTATATAAGCCTTCTTTTTTTTTAAAACAACATCGCTCTTAACCTGTGCTTTAAAAAAGCTTTTATCAAACAAAAATTTCTCGAGTTCCCGCCGGGAAATTTCGACTGAAGAACTATCCAAAATATTAGGAGCTTCGCCAATGTCCCGAATACGATCTGTTCTGTATTTGCCGTTCTTCGTATTGAAAAAATTATACAAGGCCAGGTTCAAGCGTGAGTTCGGCATAATACCACGTTGAATATACAAGTTTGCCTGCTCAGAAAATTGCTTATCTATTCCTTTTATAGAAACCCGCCTTACCAGTTGCTGGTTATCAGACAGGTATTTTGTTGCAGAGCAGCCTCCAAAAAAAATCACCAAAAACAGTATACTTGCAGCAGATAAAGGACGAACTAAAAAATATGCTTTCAAAATCTCAAATCAGTTTTGTAAATGCATTACATCAAAAAAAACACCGAAAAGAACAAAATCTTTTCATCGCCGAAGGTAGTAAGTCGATAGTTGAATTTACACAATCAAACTACATTGTAAATACAATTTTTCACACTTCGGAAGCAACTCCAAAGTTGTATAATTTATCACAGAAAGTGAAACTTCTGGAAGTAAGTGATTCCGAACTAAAAAAAATCAGCACCCTTACCACCCCTAACGATGCTTTGGCTCTAATACAAATCCCTGAGAGAACGAATACCGCCAAAGAAAGTTTTAAAGGAAAGTTTGTATTGGTATTAGATGGCATTCAGGACCCTGGTAATTTAGGCACAATAATCAGAACCGCGGACTGGTTTGGATTTTCGGATATAATTTGCTCTACGGATACGGTTGATGCTTATAATCCCAAAGTTGTGCAGGCAAGTATGGGTTCGCTTTCGCGGATAAATATATATCATGCAGATCTTAAAGAATTTCTCGGCCTTCCTAATATGAAAATTTTTGGCGCTTTGCTGGATGGAAGCTCGGTTTATCAAACTGATTTTGGCAGAGAAGGTTATATTATCTTAGGAAATGAAGGGAATGGAATTTCAGAAAAGGTGAAAGCCCTAATTAACACTGCCGTGACAATACCAAGGTTTGGCGGTGCCGAATCCTTAAATGTTGCTATTTCTGCTGCAATAATCTGCTCAGAAATCAAAAGAAATATTAAATAATATTGGGCGGCAACAATAAATTACTATTTTTGCAATCCCTTAACAAAGGTCGGATGGCCGAGTGGCTAGGCAGAGGTCTGCAAAACCTTCTACAGCGGTTCGAATCCGCTTCCGACCTCAAGGAAAAAATTTAAAAAAAATTACAAAATGGCAGTTACACGTTTAAAAAGAAAAGACAGAAGGAATAAAACGGTTTCACGCATGGAGGTTCAGTTTCTTAAATTAGGTCGCAATCTGGAAACAGGAAGCCGCTCTAAAGAATCTGCAACTAGCCAGCTTTCGAAAAACAACGCAGTTTTAGCTCAAATCGTAGCACAGGCAAAATAATTTTTGCTCGTTTCATTATAAAAAACCCGAAGTAATGCTTCGGGTTTTTTTATTGACAAAGGTTTGTTATCTTTCAATTATTGCGATTTTATTCTATTTAAAATCCCCTTGTTAATCCTCTTTACTAAACCTGGACCTTCATAAATAAACCCAGTGTAAATCTGAATTAAGGAGGCCCCCGCATCTAATTTCTCAAGAGCATCCTCAGCCGAATGAATTCCTCCGACGCCAATAATCGGAAAAGCTTTACCCGATTTCTCTGACAAGTAACGTATTACTTCTGTAGACCTTTTAGTAAGCGGCTTTCCACTTAAACCACCAGTTTCAGATTTTACACGTTCTTCAGTGGTTAATCCTTCCCTGCCAATAGTCGTATTGGTTGCTATTACACCCGCAATTCCAGTCTCCTGTACAATTTCCACAATATCATCCAGTTGAGCATCTGTTAAATCAGGCGCAATTTTCAAAAGAATAGGCTTAGAGACATTATTTTTCAAATTTCTCTGCTGCAATGTATTTAATATGTTTTTCAAAGGCTCTTTTTCTTGCAAAGCACGCAAACCCGGAGTATTTGGCGAACTCACGTTTACCACAAAATAATCTACCACATCAAACAATGCATCGAAACACTTTATATAATCGCTTACTGCATCCTCATTCGGAGTAAGTTTATTTTTCCCAATGTTCCCCCCGATAATCAATCCGTTACGCTTCAAATGCTTTAGCCGAAGCGCTGCAACGCCTACCCCTTCATTGTTAAAGCCCATTCTGTTAATTAAACCTGCATCAGCTGGAAGACGGAACATTCTTGGTTTATCATTTCCAGGCTGAGGAAGAGGAGTAACGGTACCAATTTCAATAAAGCCAAACCCGAAATTAGCCAGGTCACTGATTGAGGAAGCGTTTTTATCAAAGCCAGCAGCTAATCCAACCGGATTTTTAAATTTCAAGCCAAATACTTCACGCTCTAACCGAGGATCATTTACCTGAAATATCTTTTTTTGTAAAGAGGAAACTCCCCAAATTCGATTCAGGTTTTTTAAAGTTTCGGTAACAAAATAATGGATCTTTTCAGGCTCGAACTGAAATAAGAAAGGCTTTAGCAATTGATACATCCTGCAAAAATACATGAATTATTGACTTTGAAATAAGATCACTATTCAGAAACTTAAATTTAACTTTGAAGCTTAATAGACGCAATGACAAACTTGCATTTCGTGGTTACGGCAGACGGCTCGAAAACCATATTCAATCCTAGTGTTGGAGAAAACTATCATTCAAAACATGGCGCTTTGCAGGAAAGCAAGCATGTATTTGTGAAATCAGGCTTACGCTTCTTCCTGGAAAACAATAGTCAAACTGAGGTTTCTGTACTCGAAGTAGGCTTTGGAACGGGACTAAATTTTCTATTGAGCGCACAGCATTGTCTTGAAAATAAAATCGCTTTAAACTATACAGGAATCGAAGCCTTTCCTCTGTCTTCGGAAATGATTAACTCTACTGAGTACGAAAAATTTGTTTCGGACCAGTTGTACAGCCACTTTCTTCAAAACTATCAGGAAAGCTTAAAAACCGAAGTTATGATTGATGAGTACTGCAGGTTACAAGTGGCAAAATGTAAGCTTGAAGATTTTAAAAGTGAAAAACAATTCGATGTGCTTTACTTCGATGCTTTTGCAGCGATCCATCAGCCAGAGATGTGGACCACCGAGGCTCTTGAACGCTGTTGCAGCTCTTTAAAACCAGACGGGGTTTTTGTAACCTACGCGATTACAGGGAATTTAAAACGATCGATGAAATCTTTGGGATTTTCTATTGAAAAAGCTCCCGGCGCCCCCGGAAAAAGAGAAATGCTACGAGCGATAAAAAAATAGTTTTCATTTATTAAAATATCTATTTTAGAACCTCAATAAACACACACACAATGAAAATACGCACCTTTACTATTCTGGCTTTACTTTCGTCGATAATTATCGGAACATCAGCTACGATGCCGCAGCATCAGGATGATGAAAAACATGATTATAAAAACCTTAAGGTTCTTCCAAAAAACATCACTCATGAGGAAATTGAAAAGGTAATGAAGCATTATAACACAGCGTTGGGCGTTAAATGCAATTTTTGCCACGTAAGAAATGAAGAAACGCAAAAGATGGATTTTGCAAGCGATGCCAAAGAAGAGAAAATTACAGCCCGATCAATGATGAAAATGACCAATAAGCTGAACATCAAAAACTTTGGCGAAAAGAAAAGCCAATACAACCAGGCCGTTATGGAAGTAAGCTGCGTTACCTGTCATAGAGGGAAACATCATCCCGAGAACTAGTTTTTATTCATTTCGTTCACCATCTCTCATGCCAGCAAATATTCCACCTCAAGCCGCAAATACAGCTCCAGCTGCATTTGAGCGCCTCCTTACAATTATGGACACTTTACGGGAGCAATGCCCATGGGATAAAAAGCAAACCCTGGAAACGTTAAGACATCTGACTATTGAGGAAACTTATGAGTTATCTGACGCGATTCTCGAAGGCGACAAACAGGAAATAAAAAAAGAACTTGGTGATATCATGCTTCATCTTGTTTTTTATGCCAGAATTGGATCTGAAACCGGTGATTTTACCATTATTGATGTTCTAAACAGCATTTGCGAAAAACTTATTCACCGTCATCCTCATATTTATGGAGATGTTAGTGTAACTAGCGAAGAAGATGTTAAACAAAACTGGGAAAAACTTAAATTAAAAGAAGGAAATAAGTCTGTACTTGAAGGAGTTCCGTCTTCATTACCAGCCTTGATAAAGGCATCTCGCATTCAGGAAAAAGCCCGGGGTGTCGGTTTCGATTGGGAAGAGAAGAGTCAGGTTTGGGAAAAAGTGGAGGAAGAAATGAAAGAATTTAGAGATGAGTTTAACGCAGCCGACGAAACAGTGATAGACAGGGATAAAGCCGAAAATGAGTTTGGCGATCTTTTGTTCTCTCTGATAAACTATGCCCGCTTCATAGATATTAATCCTGAAGACGCCCTTGAAAAGACTAACAAAAAGTTTATTAAACGTTTTCAATACCTTGAAAGTAAGGCGGCGATCCTTAACAAAAGTTTAAAAGATATGACATTAGCTGAAATGGATATTTTTTGGAATGAAGCGAAAACACTGTCATAAATTTTCTTTGTACTTTTATCCATCTGAAACTTATTGAATATCGTACTTGACTGTAGCATTATTACCTATTGACCCGTATTGTATTAAGAGAATGGTAGCCGATTTTATGCTAAAGTTTAGCATACTTTAAACAAACCGCTTTAATGCAGAAAACAATCGGCATATCTGAATCTGATTTGATTAAAAAATGCAAATCAGGAGATCTCAAGCACCAGGAACTGTTGTATAAGCAGTTTTATGGCTTTGCTATGGGAGTCGGGATGCGATACCTTTCAAACAGAGACGACGCCATGGAGGTAGTTAACGATTCGTTCATGAAAGTTTTTAAAGGAATTCAGTTCTTTAAAGAAAACCAGCCCTTTAAGGCATGGTTAAGACGGATTGTAGTCAATACCGCGATAGATTGCCGCCGAAGAAATTTAAAACATTCGGACCAACTAGATATTGAAGAAGCCGTATCCCTTGGGAAATCTGCAGAAGTTATCGATCATCTATCTGCCAAAGATATTTTAAAACTGCTCGATAAACTTCCGGAAACTCACCGGATGATTTTCAACCTTTACGAGATCGACGGTTACAACCATGATGAAATCGGGAACATGCTGAACATTCCGGTAAGTTCTTCGAGGGTCTATTTGAGCCGTGCTAAAGAAAAACTTAGAAAACAGTTAACCCAGCAACAGGAAACAGATTATGAGCGATCAGTTTGATAAGAAACTCGTGAATAAAATAAACGAGATCTTCGATAACTTCGAGGATGACTCTGCCAACGACGGCTGGACAGAACTACGGAAACGTTTTCCTGAAAAAAAGTCAAAGCCCAAATTCCTTTGGTGGTTCAGCTCAGCTGCCGCCGCACTTCTGCTTTGTGGCGTATGGTTTTTCTCAAATCAACATATTGAAAACAATAGCGAAATAGCTAAAATTTCTGACAAGCTACCTCTTAAAAAATTAAAAGATACTGAGCCGATTTTAAATGCTGCAATTTCTTCAGGCAAATCAATTGAGAATATTCCCGGGAAACAGGAATCTGGAAACGAGGCACAGGGACCATCTTTTAAAACAAAAAACCACAAAGACCATCAAGGTTCTAATCGCAAACAAGACACTTTACAGTCTTCTGACGAAGCTATCAAAAACCCTTCGAAAATAGCTTCTCAGGAAGATTTTGAGCATAATTTAACACTTATAGCCTTGGTTCCTGATCCGGCACAGAAAACAGAAGAACATGCAAGCAAGCAATTACTTGCTTCCGACACTGCGGATTCAAAATCTCATATAGTTATTGCCAGTAATACCAATAGCAATGAGACCTATCCTGCTGAAGTAATCTCAAGAGAAGAATTGTCCGGATTAGTTCAAGCTGATAAAGCTAAAGGCAAATCTAAAGCTGATAAAAAGTTGGTTATCGGATTTTTTGCAGGAACTTATTTTAATTATGCTGAAGGAAGCGAAACGAATATTAATACCGGAATTGGATTAACCTCAGATATCAAAATCTCCAGGAAAATAAAAATTTCAACAGGAGTATCCTTGGGTCAAAATACACTAAAATATAATCAGTTAATACCCAAAGAGGCAGCATTAAGTTTCGCAACGTTACACAACTCTGCAGTGGCCATTGATCCTTCCCAAAAACAAACATTTGGCGCATCAAATACATCGAGTTATTCAATTAATTCATACGACGCCAAGTTGTTAGGTTTTGACTTTCCGGTCAATGTAAAATACACACTACTCGAGAAAAAAAATACAGTTTACCTAAGCACTGGCCTTAGTTCGAACCTTTTTATTAATGAAGCGTATACTTATCGTTTCGACTATCAAATGAATTCCAAAAACTCAACACAATTAGCTCAGCAAAGTACAAGCACTTTTGACAGCTTTGATTTTGCACGTGTATTAAATTTTTCTTTGGGGCTAGATCATCGCTTAAACAATCAAATTAAGGTTATATTTGAACCTTTTATTAAATACCCCTTATCGGGACTTGGCGCAAACGACTTGAAATTCGGAGCAGCTGGAATGAATTTAAAACTTAATTTTAATCGACTTAAATAAACAGAATCTACCTCATCACCTATTTTTATTATGAAATCAAAAGTTTTTTTACCCGCGGTTGTGGGCTACCTATGTCTTGCTGTTATGTCATGCGATAAAGAGTCTGTGCATATAGACAAAGAAATCAGCTTTAATGAACCCTTTAAATCATCTTTAAATGAACAGGTGATGTTAAAGAACGAGCAATCTAAAATACTTGTTCAAGTGAAGAATATTAGCGATAACCGTTGTCCAACTCATTTAACTTGTGCAAATCCCGGCGAAGCAACAGTCCGAATTGAAATTTCAAATATAAACAACGCAAAGGCTGAATCTCTGCTACACATTGGCGCTGTTAACGATGAAATGAAAAATTCTGATAGTGTGACGGTAAATTTAGATGGCCGTTTATATAATATTTATCTCACCGGGGTAAATCCGCATCCAATACAAGGAAGCACGGAAACTCAGAAGGCGGAAATTATTGTGAAATTAAAATAAGGTTATTTAAAGGCAATTGCTTTTACAGGACTTATTCTGGTTACCAGCATAGATGGTATAATTAAAACCAGCAAACAAACAAGCAGAGTGCCAATATTAAGAAGTACGATATCAGTCAATTCTAATTGAACCGGCACGAAAGACATGTAATAAGATGCCTGATCTAACTTAAATAGATGGATATGGGCTTGCAAAAGACCCAGTCCTATGCCTAAGGTATTTCCGAGCAACAGGCCAAAGCCTATAAGATAGGCGGCGTTGCTTAGAAATATCTTTTGGATACTCCAGTTAGAGCTGCCGAGAGCCTTTAATATTCCTATCATGTTTGTTCGTTCAAGTATGATAATTAACAAGGCCGAAATCATGTTTATGACGGCAACAGCAAGCATTAGCACCAAAATGACTTGTGTATTTACATCCAGTAAAGACAGCCATTGAAAAATGGTAGCATACCATTCCGTGATGGAAAAAGACCGGAGTTTAAAATTGATCATATCAGAAACGGAATTCGTAGTTTGATCTAAGGTTTTAAAATCCTTAACACGTATCTCATATCCCCCAACCTGTCCGTTTTCCCAATTATTGAGTCGTTTGATTATCGACAAGTCGCCTATCACATAGGTTTTATCAACTTCTTCAACACCCAGATTATAAATTCCAACGATTTTAAAAGGTCTCCTTCTCAGACTTTCCTGTATGAAATACATAAGAAAATCGTCACCGACTTTAAGATTTAATCTATTAGCGATGTGCTGTGAAATAAGTATTTGTTTTTTAGACGCTACACTATCGGAAAAATCAATAACCTTTCCCTCGACAAGAATCTTCTTGAAAAAGTCCCAATGAAAAGATTTATCTACACCTTTAAAAACGACACCTTCAATTTCATTATCAGTGTTGATTATACCAGGCTTTATGGCGTATGGTTGTGCATATTGCACTTCAGAAAGCGATTCAATTTTTTTTAGCGTGTCGGCATTTAAAATGAAGGGGGAATTCTCGTAGGATGAGTTTAAATCATATTTTATTACAAGGATATCGCCCGAAAATCCTCTGATTTTTTCGCGGATCTCTGTTTTAAAGCCTTTAACCACGGCGACTGCCAAAATCATAACGCTAAGACTCAGCATGATACCAAGAATTGCAATGCGCACACTCAACTTAGAGAATGTACGTTTAGATTTAAAAGTGATTCTTTGCGCTATAAAAGCCGTTAGATTCAAGCGATAACCGTTTTTTTGTACTTTAGCAAAGATGCAAAAATTTCCATCGCTTGCTGATTGAACTAAATATTAATGTAAATGAGGCCATATATCTTTACAATCTTCTTCGCTCTCTTGTTTGTATCGTCCTGCAGTTCAGGGGTCAGAATTCCGCCACCGCCAATTAAGACGAACATTCCTAATCCTTACAATGTTGATATTGACGCTGTTAACAAAGTAAAAAAAGCTAAGCTATTGACCGGGGCGGAACAAACCGCACTGTATTTGCCAATGCTTAAAGGAAAACGGATTGGTATGGTATTAAATCAAACCTCGATTATCGGCAATAAGCATAGCGTCGACAGCCTTAGAATGCTTGGAATAAACATCGTAAAAGTGTTCGGACCAGAGCACGGTTTTCGTGGTCAGGCTAGTGCAGGTGCCAAGATTGAAAATGGCATTGACCCAAAAACAGGCATACCTGTGGTTTCGCTGTATGGTTCGCATTATAAGCCAACAGCCGCAGATTTAAAAGGTATTGATTTAATGATTTTCGACATTCAGGATGTTGGTGCGAGATTTTACACCTACATCTCAACCCTTCATTATTTGATGGAAGCTTGTGCGGAGAACGATCTGGAATTGTTGATTTTAGACAGACCCAATCCAAATGCATTTTCTATCGACGGTCCGATTCTTGAGGAAAAGTTTAAATCCTTTATCGGGATGCATCCTGTACCGATCACTCACGGAATGACGATAGGCGAATATGCCAAAATGATAAATGGCGAAGGCTGGCTTAAAAATGGGGTTCAATGCAAATTGAATATTATAAAAGTGGCAAACTATACTCATTCAACAGAATACACCTTGCCAGTAAAGCCATCGCCTAACTTAAACACACAACGATCCATATTGCTTTATCCTTCTTTATGTTTGTTCGAAGGAACAATTATTAGTCAGGGTCGGGGCACTTACTTCCCCTTTCAAGTATTGGGAAGCCCAAAACTGAAAGGGAAATATAAATTTAGCTTCACGCCTATAAGTATCCCGGGGATGAGCGAAACTCCTTTGCATCAAAATGAAATGTGTTATGGATTGGATTTGAGAAAATATAATACAGCAAATTTTTTAAGATCTGGAAAAATCAATCTTCAGTGGCTGGTCGAAATTTACAAAGCTTATCCTGAGAAAGATAAGTTTTTCGACTATAAACAAAACAAACAGATAAATAACTTTGATCGTTTAGCAGGGACAGAAAGCCTGAAAGAACAAATTATAGCCGGAAAAACTGAAGAAGAAATCCGGAGTTCTTGGGAACCTTCGTTATCTCGCTATAAACTAATGCGAAAAAAATATTTACTATATCAATAAGGAGTCATTATGCGAATAATATTCATGGGAACTCCGGATTTTGCGGTCGCATCGTTAGATGCCCTCATTAATGCCGGATTTGAAATAATTGGAGTAGTTACAGCACCTGATAAACCTGCTGGAAGAGGTCAGAAACTTCATGAGTCTGCGGTTAAACAGTACGCAGTGTCTAAAGGAATTGAGATATTGCAGCCTCTTAAATTAAAAGATTCCGAATTCCATAAACACCTCAAATCGCTGAATGCAGATTTGCAAATTGTTGTCGCTTTCAGAATGTTACCTGAAATCGTATGGGATATGCCTCCAATGGGGACTATTAACCTCCACGCCTCTCTCCTTCCCTACTACCGCGGAGCAGCGCCCATAAACTGGGCAGTTATAAATGGAGAAAAGGAAACCGGAGTTACCACATTCTTACTTCAACACGAAATTGATACCGGAAACATTTTATTTTCTGAAAGAGTACCTATTGGTGATGAAGAGACGGCTGGAGAACTGCATGATAAGTTAATGCACACCGGAGCAAAATTACTTGTCAAAACGGTAAGAGCTATTGAATCGGGAGACTTTACGCCTGTATCACAAGAAGAAATCCTTAAACCCGAAGAACTTAAAGATCAGTTACCTCATGCGCCTAAAATCTTCAAAGAAGATTGTTTAATAAACTGGAATCAGCCAGCTCAACAGGTTTTTAATCATATTCGCGGCTTGAGTCCTTACCCGACTGCCTTCACTACCTTCAAAGATAAAAAGTTAAAAATCTATTTTGCCGAACTATTGGACAAGGAACCGGGTATCCAGCCAGGTGGATTTTTGAGTGATGAAAAGACGTATTTAAAATTTGCTTGTCTGGACGGATTTATATGCGTGAAAGACATTCAACTGGAAGGGAAAAAACGGATGAATATCGAGGAATTTCTAAGAGGATTTAGATCTTAATGCCCCGTTTTCTAAGTGATAGAGGCATTTAACCGATCGAGCAACTCTTTCGATACTTCGTTGAAGTATCGTTTGCTGTTAAAGCCCATAACCCATTGTATACCTCTGGAAGCATTCGTAAGAAATACTTCTTCTGCTTCATTTAAAATATCGGGATTTATTTGCGCTTCGATTACCTCCATTTTCATTTCTGCAGCAAGTTGCATAATAACGCTGCGCATTACACCCGCAATACACCCTTCCGTTAATGCGGGCGTATATATCTTATTTTTGAACACCACAAACACATTTGCACTCATTGCCTCGCACAAAAAACCACTGCTATTTAAAATAAAAACCTCGTCCAAAGAGTTCTCCTTACGGTAAATTCCAGCCATTACATACACTAAGGAATTACAGGTTTTATGGTTCGCCAGGATATTTATAGGCTTGGTAACCTCGTCAAAAACGTCAACGATCAATCCCTTGGCCTGATTGATATAAGAACTTTCATCCGACTTACTCATTTCAATTGCATAACCGAATTGATTTCCGGCTGGACTGTATAAACCATCGGCGTCTCTATAAACGGTTAACCTTACGCGTGCATTTTGTCCATAATTATTTCTCTTGGCTAACTCTTCAACTTTATGAATTAAAAAGCGGGCATCGAGCTTTGAATACCCATCGAGCTTCAGCGCACGCATCCCTCTTTGTAAACGTTCGGCATGAAGCTCTGCGAATCTGAGCTTCCCTTTTAAATAACGCATAGACTCGAACAGACCATCGCCATACCGAAAGGCGCGATTTGCAATAGTAAGAACCGGTTGCACAGCCGGAACGATCTCTCCGTTATAATTAATGAAATTCATAAACTTGATAAAATACTCTCAGGTACAACCCAAAATTGTTTAATCTGCTTTAGCGCTAGAAACATATTTTCTCCATTTTTCCAGCACTGCCTGAAAATCAGCAGGTAAATCTGATTCAAAATGCATCCGATGCTTCGTTACCGGATGTTCAAACCCCAACGACTTGGCATGTAAGGCCTGCCTCGGCATAATTTCAAAGCAGTTCTCAACAAACTGTTTATACTTGCTAAACACGGTTCCCTTAACAATTTTGCTCCCGCCATAAGAAGCGTCACTAAATAAAGGATGGCCAATATGTTGCATATGCGCACGTATTTGATGTGTTCGGCCAGTTTCTAGTTGACATTCGATCAAAGTAACGTAATTAAACCGTTCTAACACTTTATAATGAGTAACCGACCACTTGCCTTTCGATTCATCATCATAAATATCCATTATTTTCCGATCGCGTAAGCTTCTGCCAATATATCCTGTTACCGTGCCGTCTTCTGATAAATCGCCCCAAACCAGAGCAATATATTTCCTCGTGATCGTATGATCAAAAAATTGTTTCGCCAGGTAAGTCATGGCAAATTCATTCTTGCTAATCAATAATAAGCCCGATGTATCTTTATCAATTCTATGAACCAGGCCCGGTCTGCCATCATTGCCGGGAAGTTGAGGAAGCTGCTGAAAATGAAAAACTAAGGCGTTAACCAAGGTACCATTATAATTATTGTACCCCGGATGTACAACCATTCCAGCTGGCTTATTTACCACCAACACGTCCTTATCTTCGTAAATAATATCAATTGGAATATCTTCAGGGTAAACCTCAGTATCACGTGGAGGATGTGGCAAAACGATAGAAATAACATCGCCCGGCTTAACTTTGTAACTGGATTTGATCTGCCTTTCATTAACCAGAACATTACCAGCTTCAATTGCATTTTGAATTCTGTTTCTGGAAGCGTTTTCTACCCGGAGCATTAAAAACTTATCAATTCTTATCAACGATTGCCCTTTGTCCACAACCAGTCTTAAATGCTCAAACAGATCTTGCTCTTCCTGTTCTATTAACTCAAGTTCTTCAGCCATTCCGCAAAATTAAACTTTGAAAGTTAATTCGAGTCAGAGAAACATATTCTTAATTCATTTGTATTTAAATATTCACTTTGTATGTATGAAGAAGTTCATGAATAATATGAAAGTGTTGTTAAATTTTTTCCCATTTTTGATTCGGGAAATATATTTAAAACACTAATTTCGATCACATTGAAAAAACAACGACTTATTAAAAGTGCACTATTTTTAGGTAGTGTAATCTTTTCTCATGCTGTTTCTGCACAAAATGGCGTTGCCGAATTGGCCCAGGTAGGCCCTGATGCAACCAAACTGGCGAATGCCTACTTAAGTCCGATATTTAAGGGTTTCGGAATTGGATTAAATTCCGGATGGGCAAATACGGCACATTCTAAAAACCTTGGCAGATTTGATTTACGAATAGGACTAACAGGAGCCATCGTACCGCAAAAAGATGAAACGTTTGACGTTAGCAGTCTTGGTTTATCAAACAGAATTCAATTAGCAGACGCAAATAATAATATATCTCCAACAGCTGCAGGCAGTAAGGATATGGGTCCGGAGATAATTATAAAAAACAATTCAGGAAATGAAGTAAAGCGAATTAATCTTCCGCAAGGTGCAAACATTCCTCTAATTCCTGCTCCTCAATTACAGGCAACAGTTGGATTAATAAAAGGTATCGATGTCAGCTTGAGAGCTATCCCCGAGATTAAGATGGGAGATGTTGGCTCTATAAATATGATAGGCGGAGGCGTTAAAGTTGAATTATTACCTCTCATTGCAGGAAAAACCGCTGGCAAATTATTGCCTTTTGATTTAGCGTTAGCTTTGGGGTATACCCAATTCTCTTATAATAAAGATTTAGATTATGATTCTCCAGATGGAGTTTCGGTTGAAGACAATCAAAAAATCGAAGCAAAAATATCAGGATTAAATACTCAAATGATCTTATCTAAAAAGTTATTGGTATTCACACCTTTTATCGCTTTGGGATATAATACATCAAAAACTTCGGGTGGTTTAAAAGGAGACTATCGGGTTATTACGGGCTCTGTTCCAATAACAAACATGCCTGTTTACAGTACTGTAACCGATCCAGTTACGCTCGACAAGAAAAACTTCAGCAGCTTTAGAAGCGATATTGGTTTCCAACTAAACCTGGCAGTTATCAGATTTTACGCGTCTTACTCTGCTTCAGAATACAATTCGTTCAATGCCGGAATCGGACTTGGGTTTGGGAAATAATATTTAAAAAGGCATAATTAAAGCTCCGAAACCGGAGCTTTTTTATTTTTATCAGAATGATAAATCTTGACTTCCACAGTCCTGAAGAAGAAATAAATCATCCACTTTTCCGTGAAAAAGGTATCAAAATATATCTAAAGAGAGATGATCTGATCCATCCCTTTATCTCCGGAAACAAATGGCGGAAGCTAAAATATCTATTGCAAAAAGCAGAAGTTGAGCGCAAAACTCATCTGGTAACTTTCGGAGGCGTGTGGTCTAACCATTTATTGGCAACTGCATGCGCGGCAGCAAAATTCGGCTTTAAGAGCACTGGAATTGTACGTGGAGAAGACCTAAATACAGACACATTAATATTTTGCAGAATGTTTGGCATGAGCTTACTTTTTGCCGACAGGGAAAGCTATCGCGATAAGCGAAATCTGTATGATCTACATTTCCAGAATGATTCAACAGCCTTTTTTATCGATGAAGGTGGTTGCAGCATGGAAGCCGCCAAAGGATGCGCTGACTTAGTAGACGAACTTGAACAAGAATACCAGCATATATTTTGCGCCTGTGGAACAGGCACAACCGCCGCCGGTATTATCAACGGCTTATCTGCAAACACAACTTCAACTCTTTTCCATGCAATACCCGTTTTAAAAGGCGACTTTCTAAAAAAGGAAATTAACAAATTACTTCTCAGGGCTAGCGAATACGAGTTTCACCCGGATTATCATTTCGGTGGCTACGCGAAAACACAGCCCGAACTTATTCAATTCATCAGCGATTTTGCCTCAACAACAGGCATACTTCTCGATCCTGTATATACCGGAAAAATGATGTTTGCCATTTTGGATCTGGCCAAAAACGATCGGTTTTTACACGGTTCGAAAATCCTGGCAATTCACACCGGTGGACTGTTTGGATTGCTTGGAATGAAAGACAAATTCAGCAAGGACTGACATCTATAAGCGTCCAAATCTTCCTGATTGCGCTTCAGAATTAGTATTTTTGACAAAACAATCTGGTATGTATAAATTATCTGTGGCCCCCGAAAACGTACATGAAGTGTTAGCCAAACACATTCTTGCTGATGGTTACGACTTAACTTTTGACATGGAAAAAAGTGAGGGCGTCTACATGTACGATTCAAAGCACAAGAGAAATATGCTTGATTTCTTCACGTGTTTTGCCTCAGTTCCCTTGGGCTATAACCACCCAAAAATGATTGAGGATGAAGTATTCAAAAAGAACTTGCTTTTGGCAGCAATTAGCAACCCTTCAAACTCAGACATTTACACTCAGCAATATGCTGAGTTTCTGGATACTTTTTCAAAAATTGCAATGCCCGAGTATCTGCCTCATGCCTTTTTTATTTCGGGAGGAGGATTGGCAATAGAAAATGCTCTTAAAACGGCAATGGACTGGAAAGTTCAGAAAAATTTCAGAAAAGGGTATACCGAAGAACGTGGCTTCAAAGTTATCCATTTTGAAAATGCTTTCCATGGGCGTACAGGTTATACAATGAGCCTGACCAACACACTTCCTGACAAAACTAAATGGTATGCCAAATTTAATTGGCCCAGAGTATCAACACCTACAATACATTTTCCTTTAACCGATGAAAACTATCAGGATCTTTTAACCCGCGAAGCTTTTTCAATTGAACAAATCAAAACCGCCTTCGCAGAAAATAAAGACGATGTCTGCGCGATAATTATTGAACCCGTTCAGGCCGAAGGAGGTGATAATCATGTGAGAAGAGAATTTCTGGAGCAGTTAAAAGCTCTGGCAGATGAAAACGAATGTTTTTTAATTTACGATGAGGTCCAAACGGGAGTTGGCTTATCAGGCAAGTTTTGGTGTCACGAACATTTTGGCGAAAACGCCCGTCCGGATATACTTGCCTTTGGAAAAAAAATGCAGGTCTGTGGAATTCTTGCAGGCAAAAAAGTCGATGAAATTGAGACAAATGTTTTCAATGTACCATCACGCTTAAACTCAACCTGGGGCGGAAATCTTACTGATATGGTAAGAGCTTCAAAAATTCTTCAGATAATTAAGGAAGAAAACTTAATTGAGAACGCCACCGTAACGGGTCGCTACTTACAAACCTGTTTAAAAGATATCTCCGAAAAATATTCCACAGTTTCTAACGTGCGAGGATTGGGTTTACTTACAGCCTTCGATTTTCCGGATAAAACAATGCGTGATAAATTTATATCCAATGGATTCGATAACAGCGTATTATTTCTTGGCTGTGGCAATTCATCCATACGCTTTCGGCCGGCACTTACCATGAAACCAGAGCATATTGATGCAGGAATCGAAGTAATGGACCGAATATTGCGCTTTTTGTAATTTACTTAAGTTGAAACAGATCTTCCACCCCGAGTAGCTTGGTAGAAGTAAAGCCTTCCGCAAAAGTAGCACCAATTGCTTTGCCAAATTCCCGGGCCCTGGCCTCAATTACTTTAACAAAATTCGGATTTGAAATATATGTTTCGTGTTCCTCTTTCGCTTCCGGATTATAGAACTGAGTTTTAAAAGCTCTGATTGATGCCATTTTAACATCCCAAAAGTCAGAAATATCAATTAATACATCTGGTTTTAAATAGGCATCCTGAATATACTGTAAAACAAGTTTAGGTCGCCAAGCACTTTGCTGATTGCCATTCAATTCTGTGATTATTTTGGGTAAACCTGCCAGAAAAGCAGCATCATGTAACAGCAAACCTCCTTTTCCGTGGTCTGGATGGCGGTCATGTGCCGCATTTATAAGGATTATTTCGGGCTGATACTGTCTTATTTTCTGAATAATAAGCAAACGATGCTCTTCATCATTCAAAAAAAAGCCGTCGCGCATTCCTAAATTCTCTCGAACATCCAGATTTAAAATCGCGGTAGAATCTTTTGCCTCCTCATCTCTGGTTTCAGCTGTACCTCTCGATCCTAATTCGCCTCGGGTTAAATCGATGATACCTATTTTTTTACCTAATGCTTTATGTTTTAAAAGAGTGCCAGAACAACTTAATTCTGCATCATCAGGATGCGCTGCAAAAGCCAAAATATCTATTTTCATTCAATAAGTTTAATAAGGGGATGATGGATTCATTGAAAAATCAGAAGAATAAACAACAATTAATTATAACCCGCTGTTTGAATAATTGTCTCAATATCGCGCTCTTCCTGAGCATTGTATTGATGTTTTAAATTATGACCAGACACCCTGGCGATTGACTGGTAAAGAAATGCTGTAACACCACCTTTAAGTTCTCTGACTAAATCGTAAGTACTCTTACCAGTCTCGCGATCGATTAGTTTTATAAGTATTTCTCCCTGATAAATTGACATGTTTTTAACCTCGCGATTAAACATATCTTTTATTTCTTTATCGCAAGCCTTCACAAGCAGCCTCTGTTCACGCTTATTTGTTGTTATTGCCAAATCCTGATTAAGTTTGGTATATCTATTGCGGGCAAACATAGCATAAGGCAGCACTTTAAGAACATTATATTTTAAGCGGTCGTATTGAAATCTTGCTTCCGGGGTTCGAAAGATTCTGGTGGTCTTGATAGTAACATCAGCAAGGGGGATCCAGGGGATCATTGTTCCATCAATATCGCGGGTAGCATATACCTTTATTGTGTCATTCTTACCTTGTACCATGCCAGAATTATTCTCCTGGGCAAAAGAATAAGTGAATAATACACATAAAAAAAAGGCAAGACTAAAAATTTTCATACTTTAGGGAGTGCACAAAAATACACCTTATTTCGTTTATATTTAATATCCAATATACGAAATAGTAACCCAATAAGTATTAAAGAGGACAAAATTTTGACAGAACGTTTCGGATTTGAGTATGAATGAGTTAGTAATTGATCTGGAAGCCGAGAAAGCGGAAATACTTAAACGATACCGTGCCTTACTTAAAGCTTGTAAGTCTACTTTACAAAGAGGTGATAAGCGCTTAATAAGGCAGGCATTCGATATGGCACTAGATAGTCATAAAGATATGCGCCGTAAATCCGGCGAACCATATATTTATCATCCCATCGCGGTAGCCCAAATTGCTGCAGAAGAAATTGGTTTGGGTACTACTTCGATAGTTTGTGCATTATTGCACGATGTTGTCGAGGATACCGCCATTACGCTCGAAGATATTGAGAGGGAATTTGGGAAGAAAGTAGCTAAAATAATAGATGGTTTAACTAAAATATCGGGAGTTTTTGATACCAACAGCTCCTTACAAGCAGAAAACTTCAGAAAAATGCTTCTTACCCTGGCAGACGATGTCAGGGTGATTTTAATTAAGCTCGCCGACCGCTTACATAATATGCGGACGATGGATTTTATGCCCAGAGATAAACAGATGAAAATCTCATCCGAAACCATTTATCTCTATGCTCCACTTGCCCATCGCCTGGGTTTATATGCGATGAAGTCCGAACTGGAAGATCTTTCCATGAAATACATGGAATCGGAAACGTACAAATTCATCGCGAAAAAGCTCAATGAGAAAAAGGCAGAACGTGAGCAATATGTTAAAGCGTTCGTTGAACCGATAAAGGAAATTCTCGAAGAACAGGGTTTGACAGCAGAAGTGTATGGCCGACCGAAATCTATTCACTCGATTTGGAATAAAATGCGCACTAAAGGCATTCCTTTCGAAGAGGTGTACGATCTTTTTGCCATCCGGATAATTTTAGACAGTAAGCCGGAAACTGAAAAAGCTGACTGCTGGAAAGCATACTCAATCGTAACTGATCTATACCGGCCTAATCCAGACAGGTTGCGTGACTGGATTTCTTCACCCCGGGCCAACGGCTACGAATCATTGCATACAACAGTTATGGGTCCGAAAGGACAATGGGTCGAAGTCCAGATCAGAACCACACGAATGAACGAAATTGCTGAGAAAGGTTTTGCAGCCCACTGGAAATATAAAGAGTCATCCTCCGACAGCGGTTTGGATTTATGGATACAAAAGGTTCGTGAACTTTTAAGCAATCCTGAATCAAATGCACTCGATTTTCTGGATGACTTTAAGATGAACCTCTTTTCTGATGAGATTTTCATTTTTACACCAAAAGGTGCATTAAAGCAACTTCCTGCGGAAGCAACTGCGCTCGATTTTGCGTTTGATATCCACTCGGATATCGGAGCCAGATGTATTGGCGCAAAAGTTAATCACAAACTCGTACCGCTTTCGCATAAGCTTCAAAACGGGGATCAGGTTGAGATCATCACGTCCAGCAAGCAAACCCCTAAAGAAGACTGGTTGAACTTTGTCGTAACAGCAAAGGCAAAATCAAAAATAAAATCAAGTCTTAAGGAAGAAAAGCGGAGAATTGCTGATGAAGGGAAAGAAATTCTGGAACGGAAACTTAAATCGCTTAAAATAACCTACAATACCGATAACATCAATAAAATAACTTATTATTTCAAATACCCGTCTCCATTAGATCTGTTTTTTAATGTTGCTACCGGCGTAATTGATTTAAAAGATTTGAAGCAATTTCAAACATCGGAGAAAACGGTTGAACAACGGTCGCCCGAAAAAATTGAAGCGCACCAGATTGAGGGAATTATTAATAAGGTTAAATCTAAAGACAGTAATACCTTACTTATCGGTGAAGACTTACAAAAAATTGACTACAAATTATCAACTTGCTGTAATCCTATTCCGGGAGATGATGTATTTGGTTTTATTACGATTAACGATGGAATTAAAATTCATCGCACAAACTGTCCGAACGCAGCCAAATTAATGGCGAACTACGGATACAGAATAGTCAAAGCTAAATGGACATCCCAGAAAGAACTTGCGTTTTTAACCGGATTGCGTATCACCGGAATTGATGATGTGGGACTGATTAATAAGCTAACTACGGTAATCTCTAATGATTTTAAAGTTAACATGCGCTCTATAACTGTAGATAGCAATGAAGGCATTTTTGAAGGATCAATAATGGTCTATGTGAACGATACCCAACATTTGGACAATCTGATTAAAAAACTCAGACAGGTAAAAGGTGTAACGGCCGTAACCCGATTTGACTCAGAACATCAAAATATTGACTTGGCTTCATAAAACTTTTAAGATTCTTATTTTTTTGGATAAATTTGAGCGCTGTTAAAGCAAACTATGCCTGCACAAGAAACTATAGCACTTGTAAAAAAGATTTTTGAGGCTTACCTCGAAAATAAAAACTTAAGAAAGACGCCCGAACGTTTTGCTATACTGGAAGAGATATATTCACGTAGCGACCATTTCGATGTAGAATCACTTTATATTCACATGAAAAATAAAAAATATCGTGTGAGTAGGGCGACCGTATATAACACATTAGAATTATTGGTCTCTTGTGATTTAGTTACCAAACATCAATTTGGTAAAAACATGGCTCAGTTTGAAAAATCATATGGATACAAGCAACATGACCATATTATTTGCATCGACTGTGGCAAAGTTGTTGAGTTTTGCGATCCCCGAATTGGCCAGATACAATCCATGATGGGCGATCTGCTTAAATTCGACATCAAACACCACTCTTTAAATCTTTACGGTAACTGTGCAAAATTAAAAGAAGGTTTCTGTGAATCTTATTCAAAAAATTAATTCCAAAATAATTTAAATGGCTGTTGATGTACTCTTAGGCCTCCAATGGGGCGATGAAGGAAAAGGAAAAATTGTTGATGTTCTAAGTCCGAAATATGATTTAATTGCGCGCTTTCAAGGGGGACCCAATGCTGGTCATACACTTGAATTTGACAATCAAAAATATGTCTTAAACACCATTCCTTCCGGGATTTTCAATGAAAAAACCATGAACCTGATTGGTAATGGTGTAGTAATCGATCCTATTATCCTTAAACGGGAACTGGAAAATCTTAAAAAAAGTGGATTTGATCCGGTAGCAGCTAAAAAACTTGTTATTGCACGTAAGGCTCACCTAATTCTTCCAACACACCAATTACTTGATGCTGCCTCTGAGAGCAAAATGGGTGATGGCAAAATTGGTTCAACCTTAAAAGGGATCGGACCAACATATATGGACAAAACCGGCCGTAACGGCGTTAGAGTCGGCGATACCATGTTACCTGATTTCAAAGAAAAATATAACAAACTAGTTAATAAGCATAAATCAATTCTTTCACACTACGGTGAAATTCCTGACTTTTCTGAAAAGGAAGCGGCGTTTTTCGAAGCGATAGAATACCTGAAAAATATTCCACAGGTTGATAGCGAGCATTATGTTAATCAATACCTGAACATGGGTAAAAGTGTATTAGCAGAAGGCGCTCAAGGCGCTATGCTGGATGTAGACTTTGGATCCTACCCTTTCGTAACCTCTTCTAACACAACTGCTGCAGGTGCCTGTACAGGTTTAGGTATTGCCCCATCCAAAATAGGTTCCGTTATCGGAATTTTTAAGGCCTATTGTACTCGCGTTGGTGGTGGTCCCTTCCCTACCGAACTGCATGATGAAACCGGTGAGGAACTTCGTAAAACAGGTCATGAATTTGGCGCTACTACAGGTCGTCCGCGTCGTTGTGGATGGATTGACCTTCCGGCCCTCAAATATGCTGTTATGCTTAATGGAGTTACCGAGTTGGTAATGACAAAAGCTGATGTATTGAGCGGTTTCGATAAGATTTATGCTTGTACTCATTATGAATATAACGGCGAAACTATCGATTACATGCCTTATGATATTTGTTCTATCGAGCCCAAACCTATTTTTAAAGAAATTGAGGGCTGGAACGAGGATTTAACAGGTATTAAAAACATTGCAGAAATCCCTGAAAAGCTAATGGCTTACGTTAAATATTTAGAATCTGAAATTGGAGTACCTGTAAAATATCTTTCAGTTGGACCAGACCGGGTTCAGACTCTAATTTTGTACTAGAACAATATTTTTTCCGGCATGGAAACTCATACCCCGGAAGATTTAAATCTTTTCAAACAAAAAGCATTACAATGGGCTGCCTCTTTCGAGACAGCCTGTTATTTTGACTCCAACGGATATGCGGATCCGTATTCTGCCTTTGATATATTAATTGCCGCCGGGTCGACTTTAGAACTAAAGGAAAATTCGGGTGATGCTTTTCATAAGCTTGGTCTGACTTTAGAAAACAATAAAGACTGGCTACTCGGCTTTCTTGGCTACGATCTCAAAAATGAAACCGAAAGGCTAAACTCATCAAAGCCCGACCATCTCAATTTTCCTGAATTGTATTTTTTCAAACCTTTGCATTTGATTTTGATTAAACAAGGCGAGGTAAGCATCTGTTCGCCTGACAAAAGGAAGATCTGTATAGAGATAGAGAAAACACGGCCCGATGAGCTAAAGTTTAGGTTTCAGGGAAGTATAGGAAGCAGGTTCTCGTCCGTTGAATATAAAGAGACCGTCTTAAAACTTCAGGAACATATTCGCCGCGGAGATATTTATGAGGCTAATTTCTGTCAGGAATTCTATTCTGAAAGCTGTAGCATCAATCCTCTAAGTGCCTTTATAGCTCTTAACAGCATCTCTCCCACACCTTTTGCCACCTTTTTTAAGCATCAAGGCAACTATATTATCAGCGCTACACCCGAACGCTTTTTAAGCAAACGGAAAGACAAGCTTATATCGCAACCCATTAAAGGAACAGTAAAAAGAGGTATCAATCCCGATGAGGATGAGCAGTTAAAACAGTCTCTAAAAAACAACATCAAAGAACGATCAGAAAATGTTATGATCGTAGATCTTGTTCGAAATGACCTGACAAAATGCGCAGTGCCTGGAACCGTAGAAGTTGAAGAACTTTTCGGCATTTATTCTTTTGAACAGGTACATCAAATGATTTCGACAATAATCTGCCGGGCAAATCCTAAAATGAACAATTCTGAGATTATAAAATCCGTTTTCCCGATGGGTTCGATGACAGGTGCTCCAAAAATTTCGGCGATGGAGCTAATTGAAAAATACGAACGTACGAAACGAGGCGTATTTTCTGGCGCTATAGGCTATTTTGCACCAGATGGCGACTTTGACTTCAACGTGGTCATCAGAACCCTTTTATACAATTCGGAAAAAAAATATCTGTCGTTCCAGGTGGGAAGTGCAATCACTTTCGCTTCCGATCCTGATAAAGAGTATGAAGAATGTTTGGTAAAAGCAGAAGCTATTCGAAGAGTTTTATCAGATAGTTAGTGTTTTTCTGTAAAAAAACCTGAAAAGATCAGGAAAATCCTAACCTTTTCAGGCATTATTTTAATTAAGGCTTGTAATATTTCCTCGCCTCTGGCAGATTTTTCTGTATTTCGGCGATGCGTCTTTCATCGCTGGGGTGAGTACTTAAAAATTCAGGAGGAGTACCATTTCCTTCTTTAGAAGCAGCCATTCTTCTCCAGAATGTCAAGGCGCTTTCCGGATTATAGCCTGCAATCGCCATAAATACAAGGCCTAATCTGTCAGCTTCAGTCTCTTGTGCCCGGCCATATTTCAACAGTGCAAGCTGTCCGCCAACACCATATAACTGACCAATGACCTGTGAACCACCAGTTGCAGCTCCAACAATTCCACCCAAAGCCTGTGCTCCCATCATTTGAGAATAGCGCTCTTCGGCGTGTCTGGCAATTGCATGCGCAATTTCATGCGACATAACTGTCGCTAGTCCTGCGTCGGTTTGCGCAACTGGCATTAAACCAGTATAAACGGCTACTTTTCCGCCTGGCATACACCATGCATTGATATCCTTACTTTGAATAAGGTTAAACTCCCATTGAAAATTATACTGATTAGCATATCCGTTCTGGTTGAGATAAGTTTCTACCGCTCTGGCAATACGAGCGCCAACATTTTTCACTCTGGTTACCTCAGAGCCACTTCTTACCACAACTGTTTTAGGATCACTTAAGAATTCTCTGTAAGCTTGTGAAGCTTCTTGCTGAATGGCTTCTGAATTTGCCAAACTTAATTGTCGTCGACCGGTTAGAGGAACCGTTGCGCACGCAGCCATTATTGTTATCAAAACAATGCCGCTTATTATTTTAAAACCTTTCATAATATTATCTGTGTTTTAACATACAACACAAATACTATTCCAGCTGTTTCTTTCGGAAGAAATTAACTTTAGATTCTTTACCTTTTAAGAGGCGTTCAATATTTTTTTGATGAGTAACAAGGATCAAAATACAAATGCACATTCCGTAAACGACAATTGATCGCAGCGGAGAATGAAATAAGAAAATCACACTCAAAGGGAAGGAAAATCCCGCCGCAATTGAACTTAAAGAAACATATTGGGATATTAAGAGCACCGTTACAAACACAAGTACACATACGACAGCGGCCATTGTATGGACAGCTAATATCATCCCAAACAAGGTTGCAATTCCCTTCCCCCCCCTAAATCCCGCGAAAATAGGAAACAGGTGCCCCATTACCGCGATAATACCCAGGGCCAGCTGATAGTTTACAAATTGCACGGAATGCTGCGGACCAGTGACAGAAAGTCCTATTAAACATGCAAGACTAGTTGCTGTCCATCCTTTAAAAATATCCAGAAGCATAACAGCTATTCCGGCTTTTTTTCCGAGCACTCGAAAAGTGTTGGTAGCTCCGGCATTTCCACTGCCATATTCACGAACGTCAATACCATAAAAAGCCTGCCCTATCCACACTGCTGTTGGTATTGATCCAAACAAATAAGCTGCAACAAGTGCAGAAAGAGAATAAATCGAAATCATTCAGGTTACAATATTAAAAAAAAGCAGTGCAAATTCATGCAAAACTCCTCCTAATTTAGATTTTAACAGCTTTTAAACTCATATCCAGACTTTTAACTGAATGCGTTAAAGCGCCCATAGAAACAAAATCGACCCCACAGCGGGCGTATCCTAAAACATTTTCCTCCGTTATGCCTCCAGATGCTTCAGTAATAAAACGTCCATCTACGAGCTTTACAGCCTCCCTTAATGTCTCGAAATCAAAATTATCAAGTAAGATTCTATCCACTTCTCCGCAGCTTATCACCTCGGTGAGTTCATCCAGATTTCGCACTTCGATCTCTATCTGAATATCCTTCTTATTTTCTTTAATATATTGTTTTGCAGAATTTAGCGCCTGTGAGATTCCTCCTGCATAATCAACGTGATTATCTTTAATCAGAATCATATCGTACAAACCAAAACGATGATTCACTCCTCCTCCTATTTTAACCGCGCTTTTTTCCAAAAAACGCATGTTAGGAGTAGTCTTACGAGTATCCAGAACTCTGGTATTCGTACCCTTTAATAAATTGGCAATGCGTCTTGTAGTCGAGGCAATTCCACTCATACGTTGCATGGTATTCAAAACCAGTCGCTCGGCTACCAGGATAGAGTAACTACTCCCCTTAACACTTAACACTATATCACCAGAGCTGACCTCGGCTCCGTCATTGATCAGGACTTCAACCTTAAGATCAGGGTCAACCTGTTTAAATATCTCTAATGCTACATCCACACCTGCAATTACGCCCGATTCTTTGATTAGAAGTTTAGCGCTCCCCTGCTGCCCTTTAGGAATAGTGGCCAAAGAAGTATGGTCGCCTTCTCCTATGTCTTCCTTCAGTGCATCAGCAATAAATCTATACAGCTGTTCTTTATCGATTTCCATAATCATTTGCGCAAAAATAAGAAATACAGCGGGATTGTTGATTTGTTCGCTTTGTAAAATATTTAATCCTGCTAAACCTTTAAGGTCATAAGGTAGCGTCCCAACAAAGATCAAAGATTAACGTCATTAGAATTTGTTTTTTTCAAAGTCAAAACATCAATTTTATGTAAGTTTGCATTGTGGAAAATAAAAAATTAGCTCTGATTATTCTAGATGGCTGGGGATACGGTAAAAACGATAAATCAAATGCCATTATCGCTGCAAATACTCCTTTTTTTGATAAACTGATTGCAAGCTATCCTAACTCTACACTTGAAGCCTCGGGTATGGCTGTTGGATTGCCAGAAGGCCAAATGGGAAATTCTGAGGTGGGACACATGAACCTGGGTGCAGGACGTGTGGTTTACCAGGAACTGGGCCGAATTCACAAGGCTGTTGAAGATGGCGAATTGGTGACCAATCCGGTATTGAAAGAAGCTTTCGAATATGCTAAGAAAGAAAACAAGCAGGTTCATTTCATCGGACTAGTGTCTGATGGTGGTGTTCACTCTCATACAAAACACCTTATTGGCTTATGCGATGCAGCAAAAAGCTATAATCTGGATAAAGTATTTATTCATGGCTTTTTGGATGGCAGAGATACCGATCCGAATTCAGGCATCACCTATATTAGTAAAATTGAGACATACTTAGCTAACTCTCCTGTAAAAATTGCTTCATTAATTGGCCGCTACTATGCCATGGATAGAGATAACAGATGGGAGCGGGTTAAGCAAGCATATGATGTGATGGTGAATGCCGTCGGAACTAAAACATCCGATCTGCTTTCAACAATAAAAGAACAGTATAATCAAGGTATCACCGATGAGTTTATGAATCCTATCGTAAAAGTAGATTCAGCAAACCAAGCCGTAGCAGTTATACAACCCGACGATGTTGTGATTTGCTTCAACTTCAGAACTGACCGGGGACGCGAAATAACTCAGGCGCTTACTCAAAAGGCATTCCCTGAATTCCACATGGAGCCTTTAAACTTGAAATACATCACCATGACCACGTACGACGAAACATTTAAAAATGTTAAAGTTGTATTTACAAAAGACGATCTGAGTGACACACTTGGAGAAGTGTTAGAAAGACATGGTAAAACCCAGGTTAGAATAGCAGAAACTGAAAAATATCCGCATGTTACATTTTTCTTTTCAGGAGGCAGAGAAAAAGAATTTGTCGGCGAACGACGTTTACTTGTTCCCTCTCCGAAAGTAGCGACGTACGATCTACAACCTGAAATGAGTGCAAAAGGCATCAGGGATGCTATTTGTCAAGATCTTGACACAAACAAACCTGACTTTGTTTGTCTTAACTTTGCTAATCCCGACATGGTTGGGCATACCGGAGTTTTTGAGGCTGTAGTTAAAGCTGTTGAAACGGTAGATAGCTGCCTGCAAAGTGTTGTTGAATGCGGATTGAAAAACGGATATTCCTTTATTATCATTGCCGATCACGGGAACGCTGATTTTATGATCAACGAAGATGGTTCCCCAAATACGGCGCATACTACAAACCTTGTACCGTGTATTTTGATCGACAATGACTATAAAAAAATAGCGAATGGAAAACTGGGCGATGTAGCTCCGACAATTCTGAAAATTCTAAACGTTCCAATACCCGAACGTATGACCGGAAACATTCTGGTTTAGTGACTATGAAGCATTCGTTTGCATTTCTACTTTTAGTCTTCCTGGCTGCCTGCGGCAAAAAGGAAGACTCTAAGAACGCATCTGGTAGATATTTCGACATCCGCGGGTATTTTGAACAACAAGCAATAGAACTCCAAAGGCAAAACCCAGAAATAGAAAAAACAGTCTCACAAAATTCGCAGCTCGAAAAAAAGCAAATAAGAATAGCAAACTGGAAAGCAGAATTAGAACTCTTTTCTGAATCCGACATTAATAAACCGGCATGGAAAGACAGTTATTTGATTAAAAAAGATGGGTCTGAAGTGGACTATATTTCTACAGATAAACATCTAAGAACGAAAAAAATAAGTATTCGTTATTCAAAAAATGGAGCTGTTGATCGCATCGCTATTTTCAATAAAATATCAAATCCCTTATACACCTCCATCGAACAATTAAATTATTATCCTGACTCTCTTTATACAATAAGTAAAAAGCAAAATGTTCAGATAATTGGAGAAAATCAATTTGCAATATCCGCGCGTTTTAGTAAGTAATCCAATAAATGTTTTACTGCTACGTTTCATTGATGAGAGGGCATTATGAAGAATATATTTTTAGGGTCGCTGGTACTTTTCATAGGTACATCTTGTGCTGCAGAAAAACCACAAACATCTGTTATCAAAACTGCTGCTAACGTTAAACCTGCCAGCAAAAACTCATTTATTGTCGTAGATTTCGAGAAAGAGTTTCTTAAACAAATTAACAAGGCTAGAACCGAAGGTTGTAAATGTGGAGATAAATACATGCCTCCTGTTGAGCCCTTAATATGGAACAATGAACTCCAGTTGTCTGCTTTGGGCCATGCTCAGGACATGTCGAGAAATAAATACTTTAGCCATGTAAGTAAAAATGGCGCCAAAATAAAAGATCGTATAACGGCCGCAGGTTACACATATGCAGGATTTCAAAGCTTCACTATAGGAGAGAACATCGCATTCAACCAGAGGACAATAAGAGAAGTAATGCAGGGATGGTTAAACAGTCCCAGTCACTGCAAAAATATAATGAGTCCGGCCTTTAAGGAAGTGGGGATTGCCATGCAGGACTATTACTGGGTACAGGATTTTGGAGGACGAATTCCGTTTTCAAAGCGATATACTAGGTAAATCAAGAAAAACCCTCTCACCGGCTGGAAAGTATTTTCTCTCTAACAACTCCTGTTATCCTGTTAAAACTAAAATACTTGCAATTGTCCAAATCGATAATACAGAACCGGCATAAAGCTGATCGAAGAAAACTTTCCATCACCTTTATGCTATTATATTAAATCCAGCAAACGGCAAGCTTATGAAATAATCTCAAGTTTTATCTCTACCCGCAAGGGGTAAAGTTGAAAATATCCCACCCAAATAGCTGAATCCATCACCTACGAATAATTTCTTGAGCAATACAAAAGATGCGAAGATTTTGGATCTGATTAAATTAATAATCTTACTCCAAATTAGCCATATAAACCCTGGCCTTTTTCAGTTCATCCATTATATCTTTTCTGCCGGGATTGGCATCCAGTACTCTTTGTAAATCATTGATGCACGACTTATAAGATGTTAGAGCAATGCCTTTATCATATACCTTTGGATTTTTTTGGCCTTTTAGAATTGCGTAATCACGATAGGCTATAGCCCTGTTTTGATATAATTTCTTATCCTCAGGATTTAATTCAATAGCTTTCGTATAATCTTTTATACTGGCAGAAAGTATTCTGTCACGTTCTAGCGGAGTTAAAGTACTGTTCATTTGAGCACCCAAAACATTCCTTGCTTTTCCACGATAATAGTAAGACGAGACATCGTTGGGACGCAGTGATATAACCCTTCCAAACGTGCTTATTGACTTTTGAAAATCACCGGAATGGTAATATGAATATGCCAGCATATATAAAACATCCGCATTGTTTGCTTCTGCAGGTAAAGACTTTTCAAGTTGAATTACTGCAGTTTTAAAATCGCCGTCAAGAACGGCTTTATTACCCAAGCGCACGTGCGGATTAGTTGATTCTGAAGCCTGCTGTGCACTGGCAGAACCTATAAAAAATAGCAATAAAGAAAAAAGAGAGGTAATTACTTTCATTTGAAATTCGTATGTTGACTTGTTGTTGAAACGTATAAATTTTAATATTAGTCTACTTGTTCTCCAACTCGTAATAATTATGAATTACTATGAATTGAAGAATGTATTAATACACAAGGTTAATTATTTTGTTTCTTTGTTTAAAAAAAGAATTACTGCTTAACCTGACGTTTTAACAGCAAACCTTCGGTTAACGATGTTTAAATCATATTTAATCGGCTTTATTTAAGATGTTTTTAATTATTAAAGGCAATTGATTTGATTGGCATAAGCATTGCACGCTATGTGCATTCAGAATATTTACACAGCAAAAAAAGATTCACTGTCAATTTGACGTTGAGAAAGGAAATGCATGAGCAACTTTGATTTTAATCAAACACTACCAATAATAAATGAAGATACAGAGTTCTTTCCCCTGATGTCTCAAGAAGACGAAGAGGAAATGAATAATGAGGCAACGCCTGAAACGCTATCAATTCTCCCGTTGCGCAACACGGTTTTGTTTCCCGGAGTAGTTATTCCCATCACAGTTGGACGGGATAAATCCATAAAACTGATTAAAGATGCTTATAAAGGAGACCGTACGATAGGTGTGGTTTCACAACGGGATGTAGCCATTGAAGACCCCACCTTTGACCAGCTGAATGATGTTGGTACAGTGGCTTTAATTATAAAAATGCTGCAAATGCCCGATGGCAGTACTACGGTTATCATCCAGGGCAAACAGCGCTTTAGATTAGGCGAAGAAGTTCAGAGCGAACCATATATCAAGGCAACGATAAAAAAGTTCGAGGAAATTAAACCCAAAACCGATAAAGAGTTTAAAGCTATCGTAGCTTCGGTAAAAGAACTTGCCATGCAGATTATTCAGCTTTCTCCTAACATCCCAAGCGAAGCTGGTATCGCAATAAAAAACATAGAAAGTACATCATTTCTTATAAACTTTATATCTTCTAACATGAATGCCGATGTTGCTGTTAAGCAGCAAATGTTAGAAGTTGCAAATCTGCACGATCGTGCCAGAATGGTACTTGAACATCTTACCATCGAGCTTCAGATGCTAGAACTGAGAAATCAGATTCAAACTAAAGTAAGAACAGATCTGGATAAACAACAACGCGATTACTTCCTGAATCAGCAATTAAAAACAATTCAGGAAGAACTGGGCGGGAATTCTCCTGATTTAGAATTAGACAATTTAAGACAAAGAGGCGCAAAAAAGAAATGGTCAAAAGAAGTAAATGATCATTTTTCTAAAGAGCTGGATAAACTGGCCCGAATGAACCCTGCGGCGGCCGAATATTCAGTTCAAGTGAACTATCTCGAGTTATTATTAGATCTTCCGTGGAATGAATTTACAAAAGATAATTTTGACCTGAAACGTGCACAGCGCATTCTTGAGAAAGACCATTTCGGGCTTGAAAAGGTAAAGAAACGCATCATCGAGTACTTAGCCGTTTTAAAGCTAAAGAACAACATGAAAGCGCCGATCCTTTGCTTAGCCGGCCCTCCGGGAGTAGGTAAAACATCTCTTGGTAAATCTATTGCGAAAGCCTTAGGAAGAAAGTATGTCAGAATGGCTTTAGGTGGGATCCGTGATGAAGCGGAAATTCGCGGACACCGGAAGACTTATATCGGGGCTATGCCGGGCAGAATCATTCAATCTTTGAAAAAAGCCGGAGCAGCAAACGCAGTTTTTGTTTTAGATGAAATTGATAAAGTTGGTAATGATTTTCGGGGTGATCCATCTTCTGCCCTGTTAGAAGTGCTCGATCCCGAGCAAAATAATGCCTTCTACGATCACTATGTTGAGCTGGATTACGACCTGTCCAATGTAATGTTTATAGCTACTGCAAACTCTTTAAGTAATATTCAGCCGGCTTTGCTCGACAGGATGGAAATTATTGAAGTTAATGGCTATACTATTGAGGAAAAAATAGAAATAGCAAAACAACACTTGCTGCCAAAGCAACTTGAACAACACGGATTAAGTAAAAAAGATGTTGGTTTAAAACCTTCGGTTATTGAAAAAATCATCGAAGACTATACCAGGGAATCTGGAGTACGTGGTTTAGAAAAAAAGATAGGATCTGTAGTTCGTGGCATTGCAACTAAAATTGCAATGGAAGAAAATTACACACCTTCTTTAAATAACACTGACGTGGAAACTATCTTGGGTGCTCCTATTTTTGATAAAGATCTTTACGAAGGAAACGAGGTGGCTGGTGTAGTTACCGGTTTGGCCTGGACCCAGGTAGGAGGAGACATTCTGTTTATTGAAGCTAGCTTAAGTCCCGGAAAAGGTAAATTAACTATTACCGGAAACCTCGGGGATGTAATGAAAGAATCGGCCGCAATAGCCATGGCATATCTTCGTGCACACGCCTCAAAATTCAATATAGATAATCGTTTGTTTGAATTATGGGATGTTCATGTTCACGTTCCGGCAGGCGCCACACCCAAAGATGGGCCATCAGCGGGAATAACCATGCTTACAGCATTAACATCCGCCTTTACCCAACGCAGGGTAAAACAACATCTGGCAATGACGGGCGAAATTACTCTTAGGGGTAAAGTTTTACCCGTGGGAGGAATCAAGGAAAAAATTCTCGCTGCGAAGCGAGCAAATATCAAGGAAATCATTCTAAGCAAATCGAACGAAAAGGATATTCTTGAAATTAAAGAAGATTACATCAAGGATTTAAAATTTCATTACGTAAAAGAAATGAAAGAGGTTATTGACTTGGCTTTAACAACCGAAAAAGTTAAAGACCCGATTGATTTAGCCATTAAAGAACCTGTTACTGCTGTTTTAAATTAAAAATCCAATAGATAAGCCGGCTCTATGCCGGCTTATTCAATTAATAAAATGAAGCTTCTTGTATTTATAAGCCTATTCCTAACCCTTTCGAACGCGATTTACTCTCAGGATAAAAACTATAATGATGAGTTTGGATTCCGAAGTGATAACGATTCTTATTTGGCTTTAGGCCAGGACCGATACTATACAAATGGTTTGTTCATTAGCTTTAGACATGCTTTAAAGCGAGATACAACCGAAAAAAAAACAGCAAAAAAAATATGGGAGATTGAAGCCGGGCATTATATATTTAATCCGTTTACTGGAAGCATTACAAACCTGCAGGATGTAGACCGTCCCTTTGCAGCCGTTTTATATGCGGGTGGCAAATTCAATTGGCTCTTTAAGAATGAGAGCAATTTCGAATTAGGATTAGATATCGGAACAATAGGCCCGAATGCTTTTGGTAGAGAAATTCAGGAAGGATTACATAAAGCAATTGGATTTTACGCTATTAAAGGCTGGGAATACCAGGTTAATAATGAAGTGGGTATTAATTCTTCTTTTAAATATACAAGATTAATTGCGCGAAAGCAGAAAGACAATGATCTTAGTCTCAACACGTATGCCAATATTGGAAGTACATTTTCTGGAGCCGGTGCCGGTGTGCTGTTCCGGGCAGGTCGCATAAATCAATTCTTCAAATCCGTCACGAATAACAGCAGAATTTCTAACCTGCCGGGTGATCCAATACCTGAAAAAGAGATCTTCTTCTTTACACGTCCAATGCTACATTTTGTTGCCTATGATGCCACCATTCAAGGCGGAATGTTTAGAGAAGACAAGGGACCGGTTGTTTTTGCCCCTAACAGATTGCAATATTCGCAAGAGTTTGGAGTAAATTATGCGGCAAATCGATGGACTTTAAACTTTTCGATCACTTTTAAATCCCGAGACGTAAAAACGCAAAATGCAGCGCATAAATACGGCTCAGCTGTTATTTATTATAGGTTTTAGATTCTGATCTCATTAATCAAAATCTCTTTTCCTTCTGCTAATCTTTTTCATCGCTCGCATATATTTATTTGATAATCGCTTTTCAATTGCAGCCCTCTTTGGTTTTGTTGCTCTTCGAATTGGATTTTTATGAAGCGCATTTTTCAACAAAATAATTAATTTTTGCAGGGTTCGCTCCTTATTTAAATACTGACTCCGCTCCTCTTCACTCACTACCTGAATAAGACCATCCGAGGTCATCTTACTTGAAAACTTTCGTTTTAAAAGCTCTTTCTCATCAATATCGAATACGGCAGATGACTGATAATCGAAATTCAATTCAACTTTACTCGATACCTTATTAACGTTCTGTCCACCTTTACCTCCGCTTCTTGAAGCTTTAAACGTAATGTTCGGAAGCAAATCCTGAATTGAAAATTCCATTTCCTAATTAACAAAATAATTTTGTTTTGTTTAAAATCCACGGCAAACAATAACTTTGTTGTAATGAATAACAATATAGTAATAGCTATTGATGGCTATTCATCTTGTGGAAAAAGCACGCTGGCAAAAGCTCTGGCGAAAAAACTCCACTTTATCTATATAGACAGCGGCTCAATGTATCGCGCTGTTACCTTATATCTTCAAAGAAATAATATTGATATTTCTAACGAACAAGAAGTCGTTGAAGCACTTAAGGATATCCATTTAAACTTTCATTCAAGAGATTATCAAACTCATATTACACTGAATGATGAAGAAGTTTCCGAAGAAATCAGGAACATGTCCGTATCCGAGTTTGTAAGTGAAGTTAGCGCCATCAGAGCCGTGCGAAAAGAAATGGTCAAACAACAGCAACGCATGGGACGATCAAAAGACATAGTTATGGATGGCAGAGACATCGGCACTACCGTTTTCCCCGATGCCCAGGTTAAAATATTCATGACAGCGGATCCAAAAATCAGAGCAGAACGAAGGTTTAAAGAAATAAGTTTAAAAACCTCCGATATCACACTGGAAGAAGTTTTTGAAAATATCGCGCACAGAGATTATCAGGATACTACCCGTAAAGAAAGTCCGCTAACACGTGCAGAAGATGCTATAATACTAGATAATACCGACTTAACCGAAGCAGAACAGCTTGAATATGCTCTTGAAAAAGTCACCCCCTTTTTAACCAACAGGTAAACATCTTAAAAATTTACATTCAGTAAATCCTTTTCTAAAAATCGGCCAAACTTTATCCTGAATCGAGAGTTAATGTACTGATACCTAAAAAGCAATTCTTATAAGAAAAAGAAATGTTTTTGATGTCAGATTAAACTGCAGTAATCTACCAAACTGCCGATTCAAATGAAAATTGCTATTTCAACCATCGGGACCAGAGGCGACGTTCAACCATATGCCATACTTGGGCAAGCCTTAGCTCAGCGTGGTCATGATGTTACGTTGTCAACCGCCCAAAACTTTAAAGCCCTGGTAGAGAGCTATGATATTAATTTTCATCCCATAAATGTTGATTACGAAGAAATTCTTAACTCGGAAGAGGGGAAGAAAATACTAAAAGCCAATCTATTTGCTATTCAAAGAAATCTTGACAAACTCATTTTCCCATTAATAGAAAATTCATTGAATGAGTGCTATCAGATGGCACAAAATAGCGATCTCTTTATCTACAGACCTAAAACCTTAGCGGATGTTTTTACCGGTCAATTGCAAACTAAAGCTGTAAGATGCGCAGTGGTGCCTGCGATGGAAGAAACCGCCGCCTTTTTAAATCCTATATTAAGTGGATTTTGGTTGCCAGGATTTATGAACAGATGGAGTTACAAATGGGTTAATTTAAGATATAGGGTTTTACGCAAGCCTATTAATCAATTTTGCCTGCAAAACGGATTACAGGAGCATAAGCCAAAAATAAAATATAACATACCTTCCATTTATGGCATTAGCGAGCATTTTCTTGAAAGGCCGAAAGACTGGTCGAAGGCACATCAGCTTACCGGATTTTGGTTTTCAAACAAAAATGATGAATTGCCGGGCGATATTCTAAACTTTTTAAACAACGGCGAACCGCCGATACTGATTACGTTTGGAAGCATGCCCATAAAAAAAGAGATAGCCGGTATGATTATTCAAACCGTTTCTCAAATGAATGAGAGATTTTTGATTGCAGCCTGTTGGAGCGACTGGAACATTCCCGAAGTTATCCCCTCCAGCAATATTAAAATTATCACCTCCGTTCCTTTCGAATCATTATTGCCACGAGTAAAAGCCGTCGTACATCATGGAGGTATTGGTACAACAGCAGAATGCTTACGCGCCGGAAAGCCAATGTTTGTTTGTCCTGTGCTTTATCCAGTCGGCGATCAATATTTCTGGGGCGATCTGGCATATAAAAAAGGTTTGGCCGTTAAACCCGTTCCCATCTCCCGTCTTACGCCTAGCATTCTAAGAGAGCGACTCTTACAGTTAACAAATAATAAAGCTATTCAAATTAATTGTCAGGTAATGGCAGAAAAGCTCGCTGCAGAAAACGGCGTCGAAAAGGCTGTAAAATTAATTGAAGAGGGAATCTAGTCCCCTTCTTCCTTTTCTGGAGATAATCTATTCGAATCAAGCATCTGTTCGTCATGCGGTGTTTCCCAACTTAAACGATGTTTTCTGGGCGATGTCTTGAATGAGTCATCCACAGGCTTTTCAGTCTCAGACGAATTATCAAACGCCGCGTTTTTTTCATCTTCGTTCGTTCCTGTTTCCTTGATATTCTGTTTGCTATTTTCCATGGCTCTATCCATTAATGTCTTTAAGAACAACACAAACAGTAATCAGCTGTTTCATTAAAGAAATTATAATCCTGCTACACAGAGGTATAGAAATAAAATATTCCAAAAAAATTCTTTAGTTTAAAAATGAATTTAGCTACCTTTGCAGTCCTGATTTAAAATCAGGAAAAAGGAGAAAAATTAATTAATGGCCAAAAAACAAGAAGCAGAAAAGGAACTAGCTGCAAAATCAGCAGAACTCCTTGGCGAAGAAACCACAAGGGTTACAGAAAAAGAAAACATTGAGTCAGAAGCTGATTCATTGTCAATTGAAGACATTAAGTCTAAAACCTTAGTTACACCAACCGGAGATTTCGATTGGGATGCTGACGACAAAGGATTTGGCAACTACAGCCAGGACGAGCGTACTAAGCTTGAACAAATGTATGCAGGTACTTTCAACCAAATCAACAAAGGTGAAATTATCAGTGGAACTGTTGTTAATATTAACAGCAAAGATGTGATTTTAAACGTTGGATTTAAATCTGACGGTATGGTATCACTATCTGAATTCCGTGATACCCCAGACCTTAAAATTGGTGATAAAGTTGACGTATTTGTTGAATCTCAGGAAGATCTTAATGGACAATTGGTTCTTTCACGTAAACGTGCAAAAACTCAACGGTCATGGGAGCTTATCAATGAGGCTCTGGAAAACGATGTGATCATCAACGGTTATGTAAAAAGCCGTACAAAAGGTGGTTTAATTGTTGACATTATGGGTGTTGAGGCTTTCTTACCAGGCTCACAAATTGACATCAAGCCAATCCGTGACTACGATATTTACGTAGGCAAAACCATGGAATTCAAGGTTGTGAAAATTAATCACGAATTTAAAAATGTGGTTGTTTCTCACAAAGTTCTTATTGAGGACGATCTTGAAAACCAAAAAACTGAAATTGTTGCCAAACTTGAAAAAGGTCAGGTTCTTGAAGGAACAGTTAAAAACATCACAGACTTTGGTGTATTTATCGATCTTGGCGGCGTAGACGGATTACTACACATTACAGATATTTCATGGGGTCGTATTGAGCATCCAAAAGAAGTATTATCACTTGATCAAAAAATCAATGTGGTTGTTCTTGACTTTGATGATGAGAAAAAACGTATTGCCCTTGGTTTAAAACAACTTACTTCTCATCCTTGGGAGTCTTTAGATCCTAACATCACAGTAGGTTCTAAAGTAAAAGGTAAAATTGTTACTGTTGCAGATTATGGCGCATTCCTTGAAATCACCCCAGGTGTAGAAGGATTGATTCACGTATCAGAAATGTCATGGTCTCAAAACTTACGTAACCCTCAGGAATTCCTGAAAGTTGGTGATGAAGTTGAAGCACAAGTATTAACTCTTGATCGCGATGAGCGTAAAATGAGTCTGGGTATTAAACAATTAACTCCAGATCCATGGCAACACATTGCTGCTAAATATACTATTGGTAGCAAGCACAAAGCTGTTGTTAAAAACATGACCAACTTCGGAGTATTCGTTGAAATCGAAGAAGGAATTGATGGATTAATTCACATTTCTGATCTTTCATGGTCTAAGAAAGTTAATCACCCTAACGAATTCACCAAAGTAGGTGAAGTATTAGATGTGGTTGTTCTTGAACTAGACGAAGAAAATCGTAAACTAAGTTTAGGTCACAAACAACTTGAGGAAAACCCTTGGGAAACGTTTGAAACTATCTTCACTTTAGATTCTATTCATGAAGGAACGGTATTGAAAGTTACGGATAAAGGTGCAATTGTTGCATTACCATACGGTGTTGAAGGATTCGCTCCTAGCAAACACACAGTTAAAGAAGATGGTAAAGTATTAAAAGCAGAAGAAACCGCTGACTTCAAAATCATTGAATTCAACAAAGAATCAAAACGCATTGTAGTATCTCACTCTCGTATATGGGAAGAGGCTAAAAACGAAGCCCGTAACGAAGAGAGAGCGCAGAAACAAAAAGATGTTAAAGCAACTTCAAGTGCAGTGAAAAAGGTTAAAGAATCTGTTGAAAAGTCGACTTTAGGCGATTTAGGTGTGTTAGCACAACTAAAAGAGCAAATGGAAGGCGCTGAGAACAAAGCGGCAAAGAAATCTGCAGCTAAGAAATCAGAAGAGGCAACAGAAGAAGGAGCTGAATAATACGTTTCTTACCTCGTAATATAAATCCCCGCTGTTCCAGCGGGGATTTTTTTGTGCTAAATTTATCGCTCCTCATTTGATTTATTTTTTAACTTTGCCCAAATCATAACTGATGCAAAACTTAACCCTTTTAGACGGACAGAAGTTTCAGATAACAATTCAACGCCTTTGTCATCAGTTAATCGAAAACCATAACGACTTTTCAAACTCTGTAATTCTTGGAATACAACCTCGAGGAATACTCCTTTCAAACCGGATTGCAGCAGAATTAAAAAATATTCTTCCCGAAGCAAATATCTTAAGCGGCAACCTTGACATCACATTTTTTAGAGATGATTTCCGCAGGCGTGAAGGCCCCCTGGTACCCAACAGCACTCAGATTGATTTTATAATTGAAGGAAAAAAGGTAATCCTTATTGATGACGTACTGTGGACCGGAAGAACTATCCGATCAGCAATGGATGCCATGCTGGCTTTCGGAAGACCAGAAAAAGTTGAACTACTTGTTCTAGTCGACAGGCGCTTCTCGCGTCACTTGCCCATCGAACCCGATTATATTGGAATCCAGGTAGATTCTATTAACTCGCAAAAAGTATTAGTTACCTGGCAAGAGGCCGACCAGGAAGACAAAGTTATTTTATTATCAGAAGCATCAGAATAAACAATGGCAGAGAACTATCAGAAATTGAGTACCAGACATCTTTTAGGAATAAAAGATCTAAACGAGAATGATATTCAACTGATTTTTGAAACTGCCGACACATTTAAAGATGTTCTGAACCGGCCGATTAAAAAAGTTCCTTCTTTAAGAGACATTACAATAGCGAATGTATTCTTCGAAAACTCCACGCGCACCCGTCTTTCATTTGAACTAGCTCAGAAAAGATTATCGGCTGACACAGTAAATTTTGCAGCATCTTCATCTTCAGTAAGTAAAGGCGAAACGTTGATTGATACCGTAAATAACATTCTTGCAATGAAAGTAGATATGGTAGTAATGCGTCACCCTTACCCTGGTGCGGGAATTTTCCTTAGTAAAAAAGTGAACGCGCAGATAGTGAATGCAGGCGATGGAGCACATGAGCATCCCACCCAGGCTTTACTAGATGCCTTTTCTATAAGAGAAAAATACGGCGACGTTGCAGGCAAAAAAATCGCTATCATAGGAGACATATTACATTCGCGTGTTGCTTTATCTAACATCCTTTGCCTTCAAAAACTTGGCGCAGAGGTTATGGTCTGCGGTCCTACTACGCTAATACCCAAATACATCCAATCCCTTGGCGTCAAAGTTGAATTCGATTTAATGAGAGCGTTAAACTGGTGCGATGTTGCCAATATGTTACGCATCCAGCTGGAACGACAGGATATTAAATACTTCCCATCATTAAGAGAGTATTCAATGCTGTACGGCTTGAACAAACAGATTCTTGATTCGCTCGACAAAGAAATTACGGTGATGCATCCCGGCCCTATTAACCGGGGAGTTGAAATCACCAGCGATGTGGCCGACAGCAAACAATCGATTATTTTAGATCAGGTTGAAAACGGTGTCGCGATCCGTATGGCAGTTCTATATTTACTGGCAGGTCAAAAAGACTAAAATCATTAATTCCACAAGGGGTTTTCCGGAAAATTAACAATATGTGCATACTTGGGTCCAAGACCCAGAACAATGTCCTTCCATAAATTTTCCTCCTGATCAGCAAATAACAGATCAGGATTATAATTATTAGTAACCAACCACGAATTTTGCTCCAGCTCTTTGTCCAGTTGCCCTAAATCCCAGCCTGAATACCCCACAAAGAACATGATTTCATTTTCAGCAATCTGGTTACTTTCTATTAATAACTTTAATGTTTCAAAATTCCCACCCCAATAGATCCCGTTTGCCAGCTCCGCCCCACTGTTCATACGATCAAAGCAGCGATGAATAAAATGAAGAGTATCGTTTGCAACGGGCCCGCCTACATAAACAGGAAACGTTGCATCCGCAAAATCCGGAACCAGATCTTTTAACAAAAAATCGCTGCGTTGATTTAATACATAGCCGACGGTTCCCTCCTCGTTATGCTCTGATACCAGTACCACTGATCTTTTAAAATTTGGATCGAGCATAAATGGCTCAGAAATCAATAAACTCCCGGTTTTAGGTGACACCTGATTTATCATAATAGCATAACAAGTTAAATCTAAGATATGTTTTTTCCCTGTTTTGTTAAACTCAACTCATTTATTAATAAAATTGTTCTATACAAACCCCAATGTTTAGCCAATCAATATCAAGCATATTCTATTCTGAATTAGTAAGTTTGCAAAACATTATGGCAATCAAAAAAGAAACAATCGAAAACCTTAGGCAGGAATATCGCTCTGCATCATTAACTGAAAAAGAGGTGGCTGCCGATCCTATAAGTCAGTTTGCAAAATGGTTTGCAGAAGCACTTGACGGAGGACTGTACGAACCAAATGCAATGACCCTGGCTACAGCAACTCACGACGGAAAGCCATCCGCGAGAACCATGCTGCTTAAAGGGTTTGACAAAACGGGTTTCACTTTTTACACCAATTATCTAAGCAGAAAAGGTAAAGAGATTTCAAAAAACCCTGCCGCATGTATCGTGTTTTTCTGGCCTGAATTAGAGAGACAAGTGAGAATTGAAGGAACTCTCGAGAAAGTCAGTAAAGAGGAATCAGAGAAATATTTTCAGTCACGACCTAAAGAAAGTCAAGTAGGGGCAATAGCATCTCAGCAAAGCCAGGTTATTCCAAGCCGGGATACACTCGAAAATACATGGAAAGAACTGATCGAAAAATTTGCCGACAAAGAGGTTCCAAAACCAGCCTATTGGGGCGGATACGTTTTAAAACCGCAAATAGTTGAATTCTGGCAAGGCAGACCCGGTCGTCTTCACGACCGCATTGTTTACAAACGTTCTGATAAGAGCAGCTGGAAGATTGTACGTATAGCTCCATAAAATGAGTTTTGAAGAAATAAAACAATTGCTTGTAGCGAAGTTTGGAGCCGGGGTAATAATAAAAGAAGAGACTGGTGCCTTACAACCTGCGCTCATTATAGATCCCTATAAAATAGCGGATGTATGCCTTGAGCTTAGAGACAATGAGCAAACATATTTCGACCTGCTTGAATGCTTATCCGGCGTTGATTATGGCATCGAAGAGAACATGTTCGGTATTGTTTATAATCTTGCGTCCATTCCTTACAAATCGCGATTAACATTAAAAGTAGTAAAGTATCACGACAGGAGTCGCGAAGATCTTCCTTCGTTCCCTTCCGTGAGCACGGTATGGCGCACAGCTGAATGGCATGAGCGGGAGGCCTATGATCTGCTGGGAATAGGCTTTGATCACCATCCCGATTTAAGACGTATCTTATTACCCGATGATTGGGAAGGCTATCCGCTACGTAAAGATTATAAAGCACAGGAGTATTACAGAGGAATTAAAGTATAGCAGCGTTTATGCAAACTAAATACGCGACCAGATACGATAAGCTTATTGCCGAGGCCGAAACCCACGAAATGATTATTAATATCGGGCCTCAGCACCCCTCAACGCATGGGGTTTTAAGGCTCGAAGTTATTACGGACGGTGAAATCGTTAAAGAAGTAATTCCTCATATGGGATACCTTCATCGTTGTTTCGAAAAGCATGCAGAAAACCTCACCTACCAGCAAACTATTCCATTTGCCGACAGGATGGATTACCTGGCTTCTATGAACAATTCTCATGCATGGGTCATGGGCGTAGAAAAGATGCTTGGAATCGATAAAGATATCCCTAGGCGTATCGAGTACATTCGTGTGCTTGTTTGCGAGCTCAACCGAATCAGCTCTCACCTTATCGCATTAGGAACCTACGGAATTGACATCGGCGCCTTCACTCCATTTTTATGGTGCTTTAGAGACAGAGAGCATATTATGAATATGCTTGAATGGGCATCGGGTTCAAGATTATTGTACAATTACATTTGGGTTGGAGGATTGTATTACGATTTACCCGTTGGATTTGAGGAGCGCTGTAAGGAATTTATCGAGTACTTTAAACCAAAAATGTTCGAATTGAATGGGCTCCTTACTGATAATCAAATCTTCATTTCAAGAACCGCAAATGTTGGCATATTGCCTTTAGATGTCGCAATTAATTATGGCTGTACCGGACCAATGTTGCGTGCTTCTGGTTTAAAATGGGATTTAAGGCGTGTTGATGAATATTCAGCATATCCGGAACTAGAATTCGATATCCCGGTCGGAAAGGGCGAGATGGGCACCATAGGCGATTGCTGGGATAGATATAAAGTCAGGATTGACGAAATTGAGCAATCTGTTAAAATGATTGAGCAATGTCTTGAACGGCTGCAAAAGGATTTAAAAAGAACTCCCGATTTCGACCCGCGTGCTAAACTTCCCAAAAAAATAATACCCAAAGCTCAGGACTTCTATTTCAGAGCAGAAAGTCCGCGAGGAGAATTAGGCTACTATTTTATAACCGACGGCAAAAGCGAAATACCCAAACGCGTAAAAGCCCGCGCCCCGAGTTTTCATAACTTATCGGTTATTTCCGAAATTTCAAGAGGAGTTTTAATTTCCGATTTAATTGCGATAATCGGCTCTATTGATATTGTTCTGGGCGAAGTCGATCGCTAAAAAAAGCGGATCTCTTAAAACTAAAAAACAGAGATAAAAAAAAAAGCCCTTCTCGTAAAAGAAAGGCTTTCTTTTTTTAGACAAAGCTTGTTAATATACCTTCACCATGAAGACATATTTCTCAAGCTTCTTTATTTGATCACTGGTACTTAAACCGGTTAAAGAATTTCGTTTTGTAAGTACAATATCCGAGTTCTCAGAATCTTTGGAAAGAGCTTCCAGTGCAGATAAAATATATTTGGACTTCACAGCAAAGGCAGCACCATCAGAGGCTGATTGCTTTCCTTTTATAATTCCAATTACATTTCCCTTATTATCCAACAACGGACCGCCACTGTTTCCATTGTTTACAGATATATCTACCTGGTATTCGGTCGTATCTCCCTTATACCCTGTTTTAGAGCTTAAATACCCTCTGCCAAACACATAATCATCTTTAGGAAATCCGATGGTGAAAACATTCTCGCCAACATCCGAAACAACTTTTTTGAAAGAATATGGAAGAGAGCCTAATGATTCAAAACGATCGTCAATTACTCTCAAAATCGCAACATCATCGGTAGAGTTTGAATAAATCACCTCTACTTTATAAGATTCTCCACGTGAGTTTTGAACATAAATAGAGTCTGCGCCACTTATTACATGACTATTTGTAACCAGGTATCCATTTGACGTTAGAGCAAACCCGGTTCCTCCAAATAAACCTGGATTCACTGGTGTGTTAATATTTTTTAATATTTGCTTCTGATCTTCCTTAACCTTTCCAATTTCGAAGCTTACAGCACGGCGAAGAGCATTATAATCAGACTTACTGGCATTCTTCTGAGAAAAATATCCCGTTGAAAGCAAGGAAGTAAATACTGCCAAAATTGCCACAGATGCAGCCACGGCCGCGTTCATCCTGTATTTATTCCAAAGTATCCGAATAAGGGTTCGGGTCGGTATTACATCCGCTTTTATTTGATCAATATCCAATTTCTCATGAATAGAATTCATAGCAGAAATAAGCTGCTTTTTTTGACCATAAATTTTCAACGACTCAATAAAAGCCTTATGGGCAACTACTTGCTGATCTAAAACGGAATTTTCGGCCCTCACCTTTTCAAAAGCCTGGCGTTCTGAATCAGACATTTCGCCATTTAAATAAGCTTCAATACGTTCTGTCAATTCCATGGTATTCATTTATTATGTCTTAAAAAATATCTTTTTAAGGCGTTGAAGACATTTGTATTTTTGATTTTTTGCATTATCGGCATTGGTGTATCCAAAGGCCTCACAAATTTCCTGCATCGACCTATCATTGATATAAAATTCTTCAATAATAGTTTTACAAGGTTCCCCTAAATGCGACAGCGCAGCATCCATCTGCTTAAACTGTCGGTCTTTCTCTTCATGATATTCTAAATCTGTCTCTACTGCAAGAACATCTTCAAAATCAGAAATATTGCCAGAACTTCTGCTTTTTACATTTAAACGTTTTAACCATAACCTTCTGGCTACAGAATATAAAAATGTTTTAAGCTTACTATTTAATTCGAAGCTTCCGGCTTTTACTTTATCATAAAGAACGATAACAGATTCCTGAAAGATGTCTTTTGCATCATCTTCCGATCCACTATTTGTCATCACTAATTGTAACACCATCGGAAAATATGCCTTATAAATTCCTTCAAGTGTCCCTTTTGAGTCATTAAGAATACCTAATATAACTTCGCTATCTTCTGGTACTGAACTTTTTATCTCTTTGCTCACTAGTTAATACCCTAATGTTAAATTTGTAACCCAATATTACTTAAAAAAAAAGTTAAAAATTTGTCAGATTAACGGGTTACTTTTTATCAATACCCGTATTAATGATTGAAATATTTGTTTAATCTTTATACTTTAACCCCAAAAAATGAAAAATCTATTCAAATTCGGTTTCGCAGCTCTAGCTATCTCTTTATCTGTTGCAGCTTGTAGCTCAAACAAAACTGAAGAAGCTACTGATTCAACTGTTGTTGATACTACAGTTCTTGACACTACTGTATCTGTTGATACTACAGTTGTTGATACTACTGCTTCAACTGATACTGTTGTTGCTCATTAATTATCACTTTAGTGAAATAAAAAAAGCTGCTTTAGGGCGGCTTTTTTTATTTCAATTCAATTCAATAGGGTGCTCGTCTAATAAGGACGGATAAACAGTTTATTCGCTCTTAGTGCACATTCTGCCATGCTCTTCTTAATCTGATAATTCCAGATGGTGTCTCTGATTATTTCAAACAGCTAGCCCATAATCACAAAGCTGCCTTAATTTGGATACTTGGCACGTAGTATTCCGCAAAGAAGCCGGTGAAGAGGTAAACAAGTTAGCATCACTTAGATCAATGATGGCTATGCCTAAGGCAATTGCTATCCCCC